>DASYLW010000128.1:0-11466 GCA_036009385.1 Caballeronia sp. | reverse complement strand
CCGCCCGGCGCGGTGATCTGATGCGCGATCAGGTCGGTATCGATGACGGGCACGCCCCGCGCGGCGAACATGTCCGCCACCGTGGTCTTGCCGCTGCCGATCCCGCCGGTCAAGCCGATGCTGAACATCGTTCAACTCCCTTTTCGTTTCGTTTTATCCGCCGAACACTGCGTAAAGCGGCGTGCCAAAAAATAACGTAATAACGCCGCCTGCCGCGAGAAACGGGCCGAACGGCAGCGGTTCTTCAAACCGCATCTTGCCAATACCCGTTGCCGCCAATCCGAAGATTGCGCCCGCTACCGCCGACACCAGCACCACCTGCGGCAGCGCTTGCCAGCCTAGCCACGCGCCAAGGGCGCTGAGCAGCTTGAAGTCGCCGTAACCCATGCCTTCCACGCCGCGTACCAGCCTGAACAGCCAATACACGCACCAAAGAAACAGATAACCCGCGATTGCCCCGATAACCGCTTCGTGCAGCGGGACGAACGCAGTGTCGCGGAGATTGACGATCAGGCCAGCCCACAGCAGCGGTAATGTCAGCATGTCAGGCAGATAGCGGGTATCGAAGTCGATCAGGCTCGCGGCCAGCAGCGTTGCGCATAAACCGAACGCGGCGAGCGCGATCGGCGTGGGCCCGAATGCAAACAGCGATAGTGCGGCAAATAGCCCGGTCGCCAGTTCGGTCAGCGGATAACGTGCACTGACGCGTGCTTCGCATTTTGCGCAACGGCCGCGCAGCAGCACATAACTCACGACCGGAATATTCTCCCACGCACGCAATACATGGCCGCAATGCGGGCATGCGCTGCGGGGCACGGCGAGGTTGTAGCGGGCGCGCGGCGCATCTTTATGCGCGTCGTCCTCGCTGTTGATCGCGTTCTCCGCCTTCCACGCGCGTTCCAGCATGATTGGCAGGCGGTGCACGACAACCGTCAGGAAACTGCCGATCACCAGCCCGAAGACGATCGCGAAACCATACTGCGCCGCGAGCGGCAAAGCGCCGAATGCGGAACCGTAAGCGTCGAGATAGCGGCCTGAAAACTCCGCCTGATACAAAGGCTGCATGGCTGTCCTGGGTTGAATTCGGCTGCGATCCTACACCACCTACACCACATTCCCGAGTTGAACGATCGGAAGATACATGGCGACGACCAGACCGCCCACCAATGCGCCGAGCACCACGATCACAACCGGCTCGCACAGGCTCGCGAATGCGCTGGTCTGTTCGTCCACCTGACGGTCGCCCAGTGTAGCGAGATCGAGCAGCATCGCGTCGAGCGAACCGGATTCCTCGGCCACCGCGATAGGCTGGACTACATCCGGCGGAAAGCAGCCGACCGCGCGCATGGCGGCGGCGAGCCGCTCGCCATGCCGAAGGCGCCGGGCGATCTCGACGGTGGCGGTATCGAAGATACGGTTGCCCGTGGCGCTCGCCAAGGAATCGAATGCATCCGATAGCGGCGTGCCCGCCGCCAGTAAGGTGCCGAGCGCGCGGCTCCAGCGTGCCACCGCCAACGCGCGCAGGAGGGATCCGGCGAGCGGCAGCTTCAGCATGGCGCGGTCGAACGCGCTTCTAGCTGCGGGGACGCGTTGTAGAAGCCGCTTGAACGCCATGCCGGACACCACGCAAAAGAGCGCGAACGGACCGCACCAGCGCCCGACGCCGTCTGATAACGCGAGCACGAACAAAGTCGGTGCTGGCAACTTCGCGCCGAAACCATCGAAGATAGTCTTGAAGGTCGGCACCACGCCAATCAGCAAACCTGCGGTAATGGCAAGCGACAGCAACAGCACCACGACCGGATAGGTCAGCGCTGCCCGCAATTTCGCGCGTTGAGCGCCTGCTCGTTCGCGGTCTTCGGCGAGCCGCGCGAGCACGACCGGCAACGCCCCGGCCACTTCGCCAACGGCGATCAACTGGCAATACAGCGTGTTGAAACAGGCGGGATGACGCGCGAGGGCTTCCGAAAATGCGACGCCCTGCGTGATATCTCGTGCAACCGATCCGACGATGCGCGGCAGGCCACCACGCGAAGGAGTATCGGCGATGAGATCCAGTGACGGCGCAAGCGGCAAGCCGGCACGCAGCAAGCCAGCGAGTTGCCGCGTGAACAGCGTGACGTCGGCAGCCCGGGCTTTGGGAGGCGGCGCCGAACCGAGCGCGGTGAGTTCCAGCACGGTGACGCCGCCGCGCTTTAGCGCCGCGCGCGCACGGGTTGAATCCGCGGCGATCGTCTTGCCGCGTTTGTCCGCGCCGTTTGCGTCAATGCCTCGCCAGCCAAAGCGGGTATCGAAGGATAGCGGGCTCGCGTTGGCGTTCATGTGAGCTCCGTTGCGTCGGCGGCTTCCGCTACGCTTGTGATGCCTTCTCGTACGCGTGCGAAGGCGGCGGCGCGCAGGCTTGGCATACCCTCGCTTTGCGCCTGCCGCGTGATGGCGTGCGTAGCGGTGCGTGCGACGATCAGTTCGCGCAACGTGTCAGAGACGGGCATCACTTGATGCACACCTACCCGGCCGCGATAACCAATGCCATGGCACGCGGCACACCCAAGGGGTTCGAACGGTTTGAAGCCAGGCTCGAACTCCAGGTCCGAAGGCAAGCGACAAGCGTCGCAAAGCCGGCGCACCAGCCGTTGCGCTGTAACAAGCCTCAGCGCCGACGCCAGGTTGTACGGCGCAATGCCAATATCGATCAATCGTGCGATGGCTGCGGGAGCGTCGTTGGTGTGCAGTGTGGACAGCACGAGATGACCGGTTTGCGCTGCCTTCACGGCAACGTCGGCGGTTTCGGCGTCGCGAATTTCGCCGACCATGATCACGTCCGGGTCTTGTCGCATGAACGCGCGCAGCGCTACCGCGAAAGTGAGGCCCGCTTTATCGCGGACACTGACCTGATTAATACCGGCAAGCTGAATCTCAGCGGGATCTTCGACAGAACAGACGTTGCGGGACTCCGCGTTGAGCATCTGAAGAAAGCAATACAGCGAGAGAGTTTTGCCGCTGCCGGTCGGACCGGTGACCAGCACGAGTCCGTGTGGTGCGTGGATCGCGGCTTCTATGGTCTTCTGCTGGTCGGGGGCAAGACCCAACGCCGCCAGGGATAAATCCGCCGGCAGTGATTCCAGGCGGCGCAACACCAATTTTTCACCGAACAGGACCGGCAGCGAATTCACGCGATAGTCTTCCGGATTCCCGTTCGCCAGCGGCAAACGCAAACGTCCGTCCTGCGGTACGCGCCGCTCGGCAATGTCCATGCGTGCCAGCACTTTGATCCGCGTGATGAATGCATCACGCAAATGCGGTGGTGGCCTGAGAAAGACGTGAAGCGCACCGTCGATACGGAGGCGGATGCGCCACTCGTGCTCGCCCGGTTCGACGTGAATATCGGATGCGCCGCGTGCAGCTGCTTCGCGCAGGGTCTCGGTGAGTAACGCAACGGCGGGCGCGTTGTCGGCGTCAGGAGTTGCATCGGCCGGACGAGCGGATAGCTGCGGTGGCGGCCGCGAAAACGTAACCGGGAGAGAGGACGGCATGGGCGTGGCTCGGTGAACGGGATGCACCGATCTTCTCCCTCCACGCGCCTCGTTCCAACTCGGCCGAACGGCTAACGCTGGGCAACGCTGAAAAAGCTGGCCGAACGGCTAACGCAGCTCCACAGGTGATTTATGGAGGCGGAAACGGCGCAAGCTGATGCAACCGATGCCCAACGCGAAATCCGAGCTGCCCATGTTCCCAACTTCGTTGCTACCCCTGCTTTCTCAGTACCACGCCTTGCGGCCGGAATATTTTCACGGTGCGTATCGCCTGGTCGTCGCTGCGCATGACTTCAAAATGCACGCCGGCAATACGCACGCTCACGTCGCCGTCCGGAATCTCTTCCAGCGTCTCGAGAATCAGGCCGTTGAGTGTCTTTGGTCCGTCGGTGGGAAGCGTCAGTTTCAGCCAGCGGTTCAACTCGCGCAGCGGCATGCTGCCCGCCACAATGCATTCGCCTTCCTCGTTCCAGCCGCTACGCGAACCGGCACCGCGCGGAATGGTCGTAGTGAACTCGCCAATCAATTCTTCAATGATGTCTTCTGGCGTCACCAGTCCCTGCAGCTCGCCATATTCGTTCACCACAATCGCAATTCGATGCCTGCTTTCCTGAAAGAATTGCAGTTGCTGAAACACGGGCGTGCCTGCCGGGACGAAGTAGGGTTCGGCCAACAGTTCACGCAGGGTCTCGCGCTCGAATTCCTGGTTATGCAGTGCCGAGAGCGTCTTTCTCACGTGCAGGACACCCAGCACGCGGTCGATGTCGCCTTGATACACCACCAGCTTGTTGTGATAGCAGGTCTCGAGCTGATGCAGGATGGTGTCGAAGGGGGCATCGAAATCCAGCGCTTCAATCCGGCGGCGCGGGATCATCACGTCGTCGACCGTGATGTTCTCCAGGTCGAACAGGTTCAGCAGGATGCTCCGGTGCTTGGTCGGCATGAAATTGCCCGATTCCAGCACGATGGTGCGCAATTCTTCTGTGGAAAGCCGCTGGTCCCGGCCACCTTTCGTATTAATGTGCAGCACTCTCAGCACGCCGTTCGCGAACAGGTTGACGAACCAGACGACTGGCCGCGCCACGCGCATCAATGGCGACAAAACCAGGCTGGCCGGGAGCGCGATCTTTTCCGGGTAGGTCGCGCCGACAATCTTCGGTGCAATCTCCGCAAACACAATGATCAGGAACGCGACAACCCCGGTCGTTATCGACAACACCAGATTGTTATGGCCGAAGGTGTGCAGCGCGATGGATGTAGTCAGTACCGGAATGATCGTGTTGATCAGATTGTTGCCAATCAGGATCACGCTCAGCAGTTGATCGGTTTTGGTGAGCAGGCCCTGCGTAACGCGAGCGCGCAGCGAACCCTGGTTGGCGAGGTGTTTAAGCCGATGGCGATTGAGCGCCATCATCGACGTTTCGGAAATCGAGAAGAACGCGGAGAAAAACAGCAGCAGAAAAATGGCGCAGATTTGCGCCCATAAGGGAATGTGGTCCACGCGCGATCTGGAAAGGGAGGATGGGAAAGACTATAGCAGAGCAGAAAGCGATTGCTTCTCTGGCTCGACAAGCCTTCCGGACGATAGTTCAACTGGTTCCGTCCTCCCTTGGCGATTACTGGCTACAACTGAAACTCGCGGCTGAATTGACGTTACCGCCGGCATATTTCGGCCAGGCCGGGTAACGGCACAAAGGCCGCGACCAGCAGGAAACCGTGGTGTATTGCGCAGTTGCCGGCGACGAAGCGTTCTCCGCGCCGCTCCACCTTGTCACTCGTCGCGACGCGGCGAATCCGGCTGCGTTGCAATTCGCTCAAGCGGTGCTGGCGTTTGCGTCGCCGAAGGGCGCGGAATCCGCTGATACCTCTCACCACCTCACCTGACAATTCTTCTACAAACGCAAGTTAGCGTTTTTTTCCCGCAGAATCGATGGAATAAACCGGCGTCACGGCGCGTTTGGATCGTGTCGTCTGCAAACATTCGCGCTTGAATAGACCAATCCGGCGTGGCAGGTCGCAGAACTATCCAGCCGATCCTCATTTTTCGCACGGAGTTTCAATGTCCACGCAAGCTGCCAACGTGGTGTCAGAACCGCCTCAGACCGAGATGCCGCTGCGCTATACGCGCACTGCGATGGTCCTGCACTGGCTCATCGCGTTGTTGATCATCTGCAACGTGGTGCTGGGACTGACGGCGGAATCGTTTTCTGATTCATGGATCCGTCTGGTCGTGGATACCCATAAGTCCATCGGCATCACGGTTCTCGGTCTCGTGCTGCTGCGTATCTTGTGGCGCGTTTCGCATCGGCCGCCGCCGTTGCCGAAAGCGTTTCCGAAGTGGGAACACATGGCCGCTCATATCGCGCACTTCCTGCTGTATCTGCTGATGATCGGTTTGCCGTTATCCGGCTGGCTGCACGACTCGGCGTGGAAAGACGCCGCGACGCATCCGATGCATCTGTTCGGCGTGATTCCGTGGCCGCGTGTGGGGTTTGTGATGAACCTCGATCCGGCGCTGAAGGAGTCGCTGCACGATCGTTTCGGCGCATTGCATGCGTGGCTCGGTTACGCGCTGTACGCGCTTTTAGCGATGCACGTGGGTGGCGCGCTCAAGCATCAGTGGATCGACAAGAAGTCGGTGATCTCGCGGATGGTGCCGTAATGGATGTGAAACTTCGCGTCGTACCCACGCGACCAAAAAAGACCCCACCCCAACCGGATCCACTTGTGAAGCGATCCCTGGAAGAGGCGCTCGCGCAGGCGTCGCCGCGTTTGGCGCCGCGCCCGATCACGGTCGTGAGCGTGCTGATTCACGGCGGCGTCGTCGTGCTGTGGCTTGTGCTGTTCGCCCGCGCGTTTTTTCTGCACGGCGTCGTGGCATGGTCGACGGGCATTGCCTACGTGGTCTACGACACCTTGCTGCTGATGTTCGTCGCAGCGAAGTCGTGGACGCTTGTCAGGCCGCAGAAGCCGCTTGATCGCAAGCAACGCGAACGCGGTTTGCCGCCGCTTGGCGTGATCGTGGCGTCGCATAACGAAGCGGCCGTGCTGCCGAACACCCTCGCGAAATTGCTCGGGCAAACGCACGGCGCGGCCCAAATCGTGATTGCTGACGACGGTTCTTCGGACGCTACCGCCGAGCTTCTCAGGCAGCGTTTTGGCCTTGTCGCGCCGGCGGAGGGCGAGTTGAGCGCCGCGTCCACCCTGCATCCGACGCTCTTCTGGCTGCGCGTGGCGCATGGCGGCAAGGCCCGTGCGCTGAACGCGGCGATCGAAAAGATCAGTACGCCGATCGTGATGACAGTCGATGCCGATACGCGTCTCGCCGACGACGCCGTTCTGGCCATGCGCAGTGCGTTTGCATTGCAATCGAACCTGGTAGCGGCGGCGGGCATTCTGGTCCCGGTGTGCAGCAAAACGATGAGCGGGCGCTTTTTCCAGTGGTTCCAGACTTACGAATACATCCGCAATTTCATCGCACGTTTTGCGTGGATGCGCGCCGATAGCCTGCTGCTGATCTCAGGCGCGTTCGCCTCGTTTCGACGCGATGCTTTGCTGGCCGTCGGCGGTTTCGATCCGCAATGCCTGGTGGAGGATTACGAACTGATTCACCGGCTGCGTCGCCATTCCGTCGATCACGGTCTGGACTGGGATGTGCGGGTGGTGGGCAGCGCGCACGCCATCACGGACGCGCCGAGTTCGTTCAGCGGCTTCATGCGGCAACGGCGGCGCTGGTTCGCGGGCTTTTTGCAGACGCAATACTGGAATCGCGATATGACCGGCAACCGGCGTTACGGCACGCTTGGTTTGCTGATGCTGCCCGTGAAAGCGTTCGATACCGTGCAGCCTATCTACGGCCTGACGGCGTTTGCGCTGTTGCTGGGGTTTATCGTCGATCGGCGCGGCGCTATTGTGCTGCCGATTTTCAGTGTGATCGGCGCGAAGATTCTGATCGATTTCGCGTTCCATTTGTGGACCGTGCATCTGTACCGGCGCTGGACGGGAGACACGGCTGGCTCAAGCCTGTGGATGGCCGTCGTGACGGCGATTGTCGAGCCGTTCACGTTCCAGTTGCTGCGTCACACGGGCGCGGCGCTCGGCTGGGTCGACTTTCTCGGCGGTTCACGTGCATGGCGCGTGCAGACGAGGGCGGGACTCGCGGCCGCGGATGAAGCCTGAAGACATAAGCCGCGATGCGCTGATGGTCTACTTGATCACGCATCGCCCCTTGGTCGATAGTCAACGCGCGTACCGCACCACCATACTCGACGATGCCAGCACGTGACCCTTCATCGCTGCGATCAAAGCGTTGCGGTCGAGCGCGGCGGGCAGGGCATTCGCGGCGAGATCCAGCGCGTAGGCTTGCACGACATAGTGATGCGGTGCATCGCCATGCGGCGGGCAGGGTCCGTAGTAACCGTCCTTCCCCGTTCGGTTGATTCCGCCGATACTCCCCGCCGGCGGCGGGCCGCCTTCTGCGAGCGCGGTCGTCGCAGCAGGAATTCCGTAGAGAACCCAATGCACGATGCCCAGGCCGCGAGCGCCATCGGGATCGAAGATAGTGACCGCGAAGCTTTTAGTGTCAGTGGGCGCATTGCTCCACGCGAGCGGCAACGAGATGTTTTTGCCGCCGCAATCCTGAGCGCTGGCGGCGTGGCGGGAATCGAGGGTGGCATTGTCGCCGAGGCCGGGCGAGGTCAGCGTGAAGCGCTCATCGGCGATGGCGGCGATGGCGGCGACGCTCAGAAAACATCCCGCGCCTATCGCGGCAACGCGCAAAAGCCGCTTCGCGCGACACGTGCTGCTTCGATCATTTTTCATTGTTCTTCTGGTCTTGGGTCTAAATAACTTCGCTTTGCGTACCGCGCGCGCTCGATGTGTTCCCCTTCTTCAAGCGCAGCGATCCTGATAACTTCTCACTGCCATTTCTTTGGATCGCCGCCTAACGCCGCGCAGGTATCGAAGGTGATGGCACGGAGCTTCGCCTCGCCGATCTGTCCCGAGAGCGCGTAACCCGCGTGATCTGTCGTCCAGTAGAAAGTTCGTCGCGAGCCCTCGCGCAGCATTCGTATGGCGTATTCGTCCTTGTGCTTGCCCGAACCGCCAGTCATATACAGCGTAAGCCGTTCGCCGTTGGCGTTCTGATACATGAACTGCGCCGCGGGTCCGTCCTCGCCGGGCAACAAGCGGCCACCGACCAGCTCGAACCCATATTCGTGCAGCGAGGGGACGGTCAGCGTCCGGTTGAGCCGCTTGGACAACCACGTAACAAGATGATCTTCCTGCGACGCCGCGACTTCGACCGCGTGCCGCTGCTCAGGCGCATACACGGCGTAAGCGATATCCGCGCGTTCCGCGAATATGGGCGCCGGGCGTTCCTGGCCGAGGACCGGCAACACCATGTGCATCAGGAAGCCACATGCGATCCCCACCACCAGCCAGCTTGCCGCCATCAGGTAACGCTTGCGCGGACGCACGACCACGACTTGCGGCTCTTTATCAGCCGTGGCGGCAAACAGCGCGCGCAGTGCATTGTCTTGCGCGCGATACGCGGCCACTGTCGCCGCGCTCGCCGGATCGCGGGCAATGCGCGCGGCGGTTTCGGCGCGCTCGGCCTCCGGCGCTTCATCGTCGATGAACGCCGACAGCGCGCGCAACTCATCGGCTGCCGCGCTGGATTCCGCCTGTTCAGGACGTTCGTGATTCGTCATGTGCCACTCACGATTTTCAACGATGCGGATTTGCGGCCCGGTTCCTCACCGAGCAGCACGCGCATGTGTTCACGTGCCCGCGATAGTCGCGACATCACCGTTCCGGCCGGCACGTTCAGCACCACGGATGCCTCCTGATAACTCATGTCCTCCACGCAGACGAGCAGCATGACTTCGCGTTGCTCGACCGGCAAGCAATACAGCGCGCGTTGCACGTCGCGCAGCACAAGCCCGTCGACTTCGCCCACGGGCGCGGCCATCTGCCGCCAGGGCGCGGTTTCATCGTCGACGGCAATATCGCGCCGGCCGCGCAACTGATCGATATAGAGATTGCGCATGATCGTGAACAGCCACGCGCGCAGATTACTGCCGACACGAAATCCTTTCGACCGGCCGAGCGCCCGTTCGGTCACATCCTGCACGAGGTCATCGGCCCACGCACGGTCTCCCGTTAGCGCGCGCGCATAACGCCGCAACTGTGGGAGAACCCCAACGAGGTCGGTATCGAAGCTCAACGGCCTATGCTCATGTCTGGTTCACTTTCAGCGCTCCAGGCCACTGTTCGCGTGACGATATTGCCGGAACGCGAACAGCGGCCATCGATCGCTTCATGCTGGTCTCCATCGCTCCAGATGGTTTCTGCTTCACGCTTATTGCATCCCGCTTATTGCTTCACGGTATGCCACACGTCCTTGAAATTGTCGCCGTTGGCGTCGCCCGGTTTCTTGTCTTTCGCGAAGGTGTATACGCGCTTGCCTTTGTATGCCCACTGGTTACCGCCATCGGCTGCCGGCATGATGGTCCAGTCACCTTGGGGTTTGTCCGGGGCATCGGCCATGACCGCCGGCCACGCCTGGGCGCATCCGCCGCTGCATGCGCTCGGACCGGACGCCGGATCTTTGTCGAACGTGTAGAGCGTCATGCCTTTCGCGTCGGTGTACATACCGCTTCCGGCCATCGGCGGGGCGGCATGCGCACTCAGGCTGAAGGCCGCAACAAGGGCCGCGGCGAGGGTCGGGAGTCGCAATCTCATGTTGTTTGTCTCGTTCCGTTTGTGCAGGTACGGGATAAACGGATGGTGCTCGCGGAATATTCCGGTAGCTGACAAATATTTCGACCATGTCCGGATTTTGAAGCTGTCGATTCGCCGATGCGCCCTGGAATACCCGACGTTGAGAAACAGACAAACGCCGGACCCGACGCCCTGTCTGGTGAGTTGGCTACAATCGACGGCATCAGACGATGCGATGTGCATTCCGGCCATGAATGGGCCGATCAGCCAGAACCCGGCGTGAAACGAACGAGGTGAAATGGTGCAGGACAGCAAGGCTCAACCGATGCCGCAAAGCCCGGGCGCGAAAATGAATACCAATACAACGAGAAAACGCCCGCTGGATGGAATTCGCGTGCTGGATTTATCGAGGGTGCTGGCGGGGCCGTGGTGCACGCAGAACCTCGCGGATCTCGGGGCGCAAGTGATCAAGATCGAGCGTCCGGGCACCGGCGACGATACCCGCACGTGGGGGCCGCCGTTCCTGCGCGACGCCGAGGGTCACGACACGTCGGAGAGCGCCTATTTCCTGTGTGCGAACCGCAACAAGCAGTCGGTTGCCATCGACATGAGTTCACCTGAAGGTGCCGCGTTGATCCGAGAGTTCGCGAAGTCGTGCGATGTGGTCGTCGAAAACTTCAAGGTCGGTGGACTCAGGAAATATGGGCTGGACTACGAGAGTCTTTCAGCGCTCAATCCGCGGCTCGTGTACTGCTCGGTGACGGGGTTCGGACAAAGCGGGCCGCTATCGCAGCGCGCGGGTTACGACTTCCTGATCCAGGGCATGGGCGGGCTAATGAGCATTACCGGTGAACCCGACAGCGTAGCGGGCGGCGGTCCGGAAAAAGTCGGCGTTGCTGTGACGGATCTGATGGCCGGCATGTATGCCACCACCGGCGTACTGGCCGCGCTGATGGAGCGCGAAAAAAGCGGGCTCGGGCAACTTCTCGACATCGCCTTGCTCGATTGCCAGCTCGCCATGCTCGCTAACCAGTCCATGAATTACCTCACCACGGGCATTGCGCCACAGCGCATGGGCAACGCGCATCCGAACATCGTGCCGTATCAGACCTTCGCCGCGAGCGACGGCCATGTGATAGTCGCCTGCGGCAACGACAGCCAGTTCCGTTCGCTGTGCACCGCGATGAACGTGCCGGAACTCGCGCTCGAT
>DASYLW010000127.1:0-4454 GCA_036009385.1 Caballeronia sp. | reverse complement strand
CCGACCATGGTGCGGTCGTGGGGTATCGGGCGTTGCGGGAAGCTGGGTGTCGCCGCTGGCGGGAAGCAGGGTGGTGCCTTCGTCCGGCGGTGCAACGCTGTCCACTTGCTTGCTCACTGCCGCAGCCGATGGCGGGATGGGTTTGGCGGCCCGTTCAAGGTTGGCGCGTTCAGCAGCGGATGCCCGCCCGGGCGCGAGGAGTGCTAACAGCAGTCCGGTCGCCGACAGCACCACGGCCGTCATCGTTGAAAGGACCATTCGAGTCGGTCGCGTGGATCGTTTGGTGCGCGTAATGTCGACGTGCATACGCGAGTCCGGTAGTTTTGATCAGATGTTTGATGCACGAACCATTCCAGCTTGTCCGGCTTGTCCAGCTTGAGTGTGATCACCGCAGGTTCAATCAGCGCTGCTGACCGGGCGCATCCGTGGCGGTTTTCCCTAACCGAGTTCCTCATCCTCGCCCATGCGCAAAATTGTTCTCGTCGTCTTTCTTATTGCCCTGAGTGCCCTGAGCAGCACGCTTGCTTCTGCCGTGAATACGGCCAGCGGCGCGAGTCCAGCCCCTGGTTCATCGACGCTCACGCTGACCCCCGAACAGGCGCGTGCCGCGCTGGCGGTCCTCAACGACCCCGCACGCCGCAGCCAGATCGAGGACACACTGCGCGCCGTCGCGGCTGCCGGAGCGCTTGCCACGCCCGTGCAGGCCGCCTCAGCCAGCCCGGCGACGGCGACCGCGTCGGCTGCAAGCGGCGCATCGGGCGCAGCGAGCGTGCTGGCGAAGTCCCTCACGAGCAACGGTCTGGCGTCGCAGATTTCGCATGACGCGGGTAACTGGCTCATCGAGCTCACCGGCGGCTTGCGCCGTTCTGTTACCGCGCTGCTCGACTACGGCTCGGTGATGCTCTGGTGGCACCAGCGCACCGCAACCGCCAGTGGCCGGGATCTGACAGGTCAGGTAACCTGGTCGATCTCGATCTCGTTACTGCCCGCATTGTTGCTGGAATACCTGAGCGCGCGATGGCTGCGCCGGCTCCGCGCGCGGATCGCGGCTCGCGGGATTGTGGACGTGGATGCAGCCAAGCCCGAGCTCGCGCAGGAAGAGCGCGCAGCCGTGCGCGCCGAAGCCGTGGCGGAGCGTTCGGGCAACGAGGCGGCTATCGAAGTCGCTGAACGCAAGACCAATACCGCCCGTGGAGTACGCCACGCAGCGCGTCACTGGACACTGTTGCAGCGGCTGCCAAGCGCTGTCCTTTACGGCTTGCTCGCATTGGCGCCGCTGATCGTTTTCACGATCGTGGCGGCGGTGCTGATGTCCATTTTTATCGATGACGCTACGCCGCAGGGCCGTTCCGTAGCAGCGCTGATCGACGTGTACCTGGTGTGCCGGGGCATTGTGATCGCGACCGATTTCTTCATCGCACCGCGCGCGCCGGGCCTGCGTCTGATCCAGATCAGCGACGACGCCGCGCGCTTCGCGCAACGCTGGCTGGTGCGCATTGTGTGGGTGGCGGGAGCGGGCTCGGCGCTCGCTGAAGCGGCGGAGCCGCTGGGCATGACCTACGCCGCGCACGATGCCATCCTCAAGGCAGTCGCGCTGGTCGCGCACGTGCTGATCGCTATCGTGATCCTCAAATGCCGGATGCCGGTGGCTGCCTGGATTCGCGAGAGCGTCAAGGGACGCCGGTCGTTCGTACTGCTGGGTAATTGGGTTGCCGATGTCTGGGCCGGGCTCGCAGTGTTTTTTGTGCTGGCGCTGTGGTTCGTCTGGGCGCTCGATGTACACAATGGTTATCGCACGTTGTTTCATTTGTTCGGCATCTCGGTGCTCGTGCTGGTGGCGGCGCGCGTGGTCGCCATCGTCGCGTTCGGTGCGCTCGGCCGGCTCTTTCACACCGCGGGCGGCGATGACGACCTGTCGAACAAGTCAATCGTGCATCAGCACGCGTACCGCTATTACCCGCTGCTTCGGCGTGCCGTGCAGACGGCGATCGTCGTCGTTACGCTCCTGACGCTGCTGCAGGTCTGGGGGCTTCATGTCCTGACACTGTTCTCGTCGGGTGGCGTGGGGCATCGGCTCGCATCTGCGCTCATCACCATCGGGGTCGCCGCCGCGTTTGCCGTGATCGTGTGGGAAGGCGCGAACGTGATGGTCGAGCAACGGCTGGAAACGTGGACCGCGAGCGGCGACCGCTTGCGGGCCGCACGCCTTCGAACGCTGCTGCCAATGATGCGCAGTGCGCTGTTTATCGTGATCGCGTTGGTCGTGGTGTTGACGGGCTTAAGCGAGATCGGTGTGAACACCGCACCGCTGCTCGCAAGTGCGAGCATCTTCGGTGTAGCGCTTGGTTTCGGGTCGCAAAAACTCGTGCAGGATCTGATCACCGGCATCTTCCTGTTGATGGAGAACGCGATGCAAGTGGGCGACTGGGTCACGCTCGCGGGGGTGTCGGGGACGGTCGAATATCTGTCGATCCGCACCGTGCGTTTGCGTGGCAGCGACGGGTCGCTCTTTACCGTGCCGTTCAGTTCGGTATCGACGGTGAACAATACGAATCGCGGCATTGGCAATGCTGCAGTACGCGTGAGCATTGCGCTCGGACAGGACGTGGAGCTGGCGTCCGCTACGCTCACGGAGATCGGGGCGTCGCTGCGTGAAGACGATGCGTTCAAGGACGGCATCATCTCCGACTTCAGCTTGTGGGGCGTGGACGCGGTCGATGGTTCGAGCGTCACGCTGGCTGGCCAGATCCAGTGCCGCGATACTGCCCGCTGGGGCGTGCAGCGCGAATTCAACCGGCGCATTGTGGATCGCTTCACGCAACACGGTATCGAGATAGCGAATCCGCAGCGCAATTTCGTGATCGTGAAGGGCGGCGATACGGGTGATCTGGATACAGCCTTGAAGGGCGATCGGCAGGGCGATGCTTCAAGCGATCCTTCAACCAATATGCATGGCGATGCCGGCGTGAATGCCAACGCCAACGCCGATCAACGCGGCGAGCGCACCATCACCGGCGAGCCTTCGAACTTCCCCCCGGAACGTTCGAAGCCGAGCCGGCAATAAAATGCTTCGAGCGCGGCGCTGTCCGGCGCGGCGTGATCGATGAAAGGCGTGGCGGGGCCTTCTCCTTTCTGCGTGAGCGGGCGTGGCACGAGTGAGAGCATGACTCCGTGCCTGTCCGCCAGCGCGACCAGCCGGTCCATGGCCGCGCGTGCATGTCCCCGATGATGTTTACTCTCTGACCACAAGGCCTCGAGTGCGACGGCGCAGTCGCCGGTAGCCTCGAGCCACATCTCGACGTGCTGGCGGTCCCCGACATGGCTGGCGTGAAACGCATCGATCATTCGTGAAGCGGCGGTGTCGGACATGGGCGCCTTGCAGACAAGTGGACCTAGGAACGAGCAAACGATCGAGCGAAGCAGCAAACCAGCAAACCAGTGCTTGATAACCGTCACCGGAACATTTTATGTCGCTTACAACGGTGTCCTTTGCCCCTCTATAATGCGCTCAACGCAGGAGCGTCCGGCAGGCGGTACTGAAGGTACTGAACGCATGGACCAGACGTGCGGGTGGTCCGGTCCCGCATCCTGTCGTGTGTTTCACCTCGCGTTCTCCTTCCACTTACGGTGCCGCCCAGATGAAATCGATCCTCCGTTCCTCGCTCGGCTTGCTCCTTCGTTCTACCCGCAGCCGCGCTCGCGAAGTCACCCGCGACGTCACCCGGATTCCTGCATTGAGCCTGGCAGCCGTGACGGCCGCGTTTTTGTTCAGCGCGTGTGCGTCAACGTTTGCGCAAGGTTCGGATAGCTCCGGTAGCGACAATGGCAATGGCCACGGCCAGCCCGTGAAGGTCATGATCATTTCCATGTTCGGCCCCGAGGGCCAGGTCTGGCTCGACAAGCTCGGGCCCTGGAAGGCCATTCACGTGCCCGGGCTGTCTCCGGATTATCCCGTGGTGAACTGCAACCGGCAGGAGGTCTGCGTGATGACCACCGGCATGGGTCACGCGAATGCGGCGGCTTCGCTGATGGCGCTCACGTTCTCCGATAAATTCGATCTGCGCCGTACCTATTTCATGATCGCGGGCATCGCGGGTATCGACCCGACGCAAGGCACGATCGGGTCCGCCGCGTGGGCAAAATATCTCGTCGACTTCGGTATCCAGTGGGAGCTCGATGCGCGCGAAAAGCCGGATAGCTGGCCGAGCGGTTTTCTCGGCATCAATACGAAAAGCCCGACAAAGAAACCCCCGTTTGATTACAAGACCGAGGTGTTCCGGCTGAACCCGGATCTGGCCGATGCAGCTTATGCGTTGTCGAAGAACGTAACGCTTGCCGATAGCCCCGAAGCGCAGGCTGCGCGCGCCAAGTTCAGCTATGCGCCGGCAAACCAGCCGCCCAAGGTGATCCAGTGCGACACACTGGCGGGCGATACGTGGTGGTCGGGCAAGTAC
>DASYLW010000126.1:0-9098 GCA_036009385.1 Caballeronia sp. | reverse complement strand
TCGGGATCGGCGTGCCCCAGTAGCGCTGACGGGAAATGCCCCAGTCGCGCAGACGCCACGTGATTTTTTTATCGCCGAGATCGAGCGCTTTCAGGTCCGCGGCGATCGCGTTGGTCGCGTCTTCGAAAGCAAGGCCGTCGTACTTGCCGCTGTTGATCAGCGTGCCCGTACCCTTCTCGCCGTACCACTCTTCCCACACGTCCGTGCTGTAGGTCTTGCCTTCAACGGCGACCACTTGCTTGATCGGCAGCGCGTATTTCTTCGCGAACGCGAAATCGCGTTCGTCGTGCGCCGGCACGCCCATCACCGCGCCTTCGCCGTAGCTCATCAGCACGTAGTTGCCGATCCACACCTCGATCTTTTCCTGCGTCAGCGGATGCGTGACGAAAAAGCCCGTGGGCATGCCCTTCTTTTCCATCGTCGCGACGTCGGCTTCAGCCACGCCGCCACGTTTGCATTCTTCGATAAACGCTTGCAAAGCAGCGTTATCGCGAGCAAGGCGCGTTGCCAGCGGATGTTCGGCGGCGACGGCTGCAAAAGTGACGCCCATGATGGTGTCGGCGCGCGTGGTGAACACGCGCAGCAATTTGCTCTCGCCGTCGATCTCGTACGGAAAGCCGAAATTCACGCCGAAGCTCTTGCCGATCCAGTTCTGCTGCATGACCTTCACACGCTCGGGCCAGCCGAGGCCTTCCAGGTCGCCGAGCAACTGATCTGCGTAATCCGTGATGCGCATGTAGTACATCGGGATTTCGCGCTTTTCGACCAGCGCGCCCGAACGCCAGCCGCGTCCGTCGATCACCTGCTCGTTGGCGAGCACCGTCTGGTCTTCCGGGTCCCAATTCACCGTGCCGGTCTATTTATACGCGATGCCCTTTTCCAACATCTTCAGGAACAGCCACTGGTTCCACTTGTAGTACTCGGGCTTGCACGACGCAATTTCCCGCGACCAGTCGATAGCGAGGCCCATCGACTGCATCTGCTTCTTCATGTAGTCGATGTTGTCGTAGGTCCACTTCGCTGGCGGCACGTTGTTCGCCATTGCCGCGTTTTCCGCCGGCATGCCGAACGCGTCCCAGCCCATGGGCATCAGCACGTTATGACCGTTCATGCGCAGGAACCGGTACATCACGTCGTTGATCGTGTAATTGCGCACGTGACCCATATGCAGCTTGCCCGATGGGTAAGGCAGCATGGACACGCAGTAGAACTTCGGCTTGTCGCTGGTTTCGGTCGACCGGTAGACATCTTTCGCGCGCCAGTCGCTCTGCGCTGCGGATTCGACGTCGGCGGGTACGTATTTATCTTGCATGGTCTTTTGGCTTTTACTGGCGCTGGTAGGTGCGTTTGAGCGGGTTTTTCGCGGCTTTTACTCGCTTGGACACCGCTCCACGGATAACGGACGATTATACCGTCTGGCGCATGCGTGCCCGCTGCCGTGGCGGGCTTTCGGCTTTATCGGGTTGCTTGCACGCGACTTTCCAGACAGCCGCAGGTCCGCGCGGCACGGTTGTTTCGCCTCACCACGTCTTATCAAGAGGCCGGTGCCGTCAGCTACTGAGGTGACTGTTTCGGTGGCTGCTTCCCCGGCTCCGTCACGAAGCCGATCTTGCTCAGCCCCGCGCTCTGCGCCGCGCCCATCACGCGGGCAATAACGTCGTAATGTGTCGCAGCCGATGCTCTCAAATGCAGCTCAGGCTGTGCAGGCTTCTTGCCTTCCGCCGCGAATTGCGCCTGCATCCGCTCGAACGTAATCGGCTTGTCGTTCCAGTAAAACTTGCCAGTATCGTCGATGGAAAGCGTGATGGTATCTGGCGTCTCGCGCGCCACTTGGGATGCGACCTTCGGTAAATCCAGCCGGATAGCGTGCGTGAACAATGGCGCCGTAATGATGAAAATCACCAGCAAGACCAGCATGACGTCGATCAGCGGCGTCATGTTGATCTCGGCCATGGGTGCGCCGTTCGATTTCTTGTCCAATCCGCCGAATGCCATGATGTGCTCGTCCGGGTTCGGGAATGTGAGGGTCAGCCGATGTCTTGATTAAACGACGCGGTCCTGAACCGGCGCGCTCTTGGCTCGGCGCGGCGCTACGCCGCTCGTGTACGCGTGCAGATCATGCGCGAAACCGTCCAGCTCTTCCGATATCTGGCGCACGAGCCGACCCAGCACGTTGTAGGCAAGCACAGCAGGAATGGCGACCACCAAGCCGAACGCGGTCATGATGAGCGCCTCGCCTACCGGTCCCGCCACATTCTCGATCATGGCCTGCCCGCTCGCGGCAATGCTGCCGAGCGCGTGATAAATGCCCCATACGGTACCGAGCAAGCCGACGAACGGCGCTGTACTGCCCACCGATGCCAGCAAAACCTGCCCGAATTCCAGCCGCCGTTGCGACGCCAGCAACGCATGTCGCAACGCGCGCAACACGCGCTCACCCGGCTCCACATGTGCGATCAATGCGCCGGGCATCTCGGTCTCGGAAGCGCGCCACGCAGCGACCGCAAGCGGCAGATACACCTGCTCCCGATCCGCTTTGCGCAATTCCGCGATACCTTCGGCCAGCGTCGGCGCCTGCCAGAAACGCTGCACGGCGCGCGGCCCCTGACGCTTCGCGCGCACCAGGACCCACGCCTTCACGATGAGAAAGCACCAGCTCGCCACCGACATGGCCAGAAGCACGCCCGCGACGCCATGCGTGATGCCGTCGCTGCTTTGCAAGTAATGGATGATGCCGGTTGTAGCCATCGGGGAAAAAACCTGGGTTTGGGTGGCTCAGGAACAGATCAGGCTCGAGATCGAGCTCAAATTCAGGCTCAGGTTCAGGCTTCGCGCAAGCCAAGCACGTCCTGCATGTCGAAGCAACCGCGCTCGCGGCCCGCAAGAAAGTGGGCGGCGCGCAACGAGCCCTGCGCATACGACAGCCGGTTTGCCGACTTGTGCGTGATCTCGATCCGCTCGCCAATGCCCGCGAACAACACAGTGTGATCGCCAACAATGTCGCCGCCGCGAATGGCAGCAAAACCGATGGTCGACGGATCGCGTTCGCCGGTCACGCCTTCGCGGCCGTACACCGCGCAGTCCTTCAAGTCGCGGCCGAGCGCATGGGCGATGGTTTCGCCCATCGCAAGCGCGGTGCCCGACGGTGCGTCGACCTTGTGCCGGTGATGCGCCTCGATGATCTCGATGTCGTAACCTTCGGCGAAATGCCGCGCCGCGAACTCGAGCAGCTTGAGCGTCACGTTCACGCCCACGCTCATGTTCGGCGCAAACACGATGCCGATTTTTTCACCGGCAGCGCGCAACTGGGCTTTTTGTTCATCGTCGAAACCGGTCGTGCCGACGACCATCTTCACGTTATGCCGCAACGCCGCTTCCAGATGCACAAGCGTGCCTTCGGGACGCGTGAAATCGATCAGCAGGTCCGCGTTGGCGAACACCTGTTCAATGTTGTCAGTCAGCAAAACGCCTGTCTCTTGTCCGAGGAACGCGCCTGCGTCCTGGCCGAGTTGCGGCGAATCTGTTCTGTCGAGCGCACCGGCCAGCGTGGCATTGGCGTCTTTGAGAACGGTTTCGATGAGTATGCGGCCCATGCGGCCCGATGCACCGGCGATGGCGATTTTCATGGCGTGTCTCGCGTGAGTTGGGGCGACGAAGTCAGAAGCATGATAGCGACACGGCGGATGCGGCGAGCGCTTGACGCGCGGCCGCCCGAACAGACCCGGCCTCGACGAAACCAGACAAGACAGGCGGGCAAAGTCCCTCAGCCCGCCGTTCTGCTTAGTTGGTAGTCGTCGCCGGCACGGAGGACGCGCCGAGACCGTTGCCCGTGTTCGCCGGGGCAGGCGACGTGCCTTGCGGACCCACGGCGCTGCTGTCCGGGATCGTGACCGGATTCGGACGACGCTGCAACTGGATCTGCGAGTTGCCCGCGGCGCTGACGTTCGGGGGTAATCCCGGGTTGCCCGGCACAACCGGCATGGCCGACGAGCGAGTGCGGCCCGTAGGTGTCTGCACGGCGTCTGTCGCACGATTCGCAGCTTGAGCGGCTTGCTGGTTGGCGTCGCCGGCAAATGCGTTCGACGCATTCGATGCATCCGGCCGGACACCCGGCGCACTTGCCGCTCCGGCGACCGCTGCCCCGCTCGCGGATCCCGCTGCAGCGGCTGTGTCTGTCGCGCTGGCGCCGTTGGCGGATGCCGCCGTGGCCGCAGCCGTGGCGGCGGTCAGCTTGACGCCCTTGTCGCCGTCAATTTCAGCCAGCAATTCGAGATTCGACGGCAAATTCTCACCGCCCGACCAGCTCGCCACGGTATTGCCCGCGAACAGCACGACGAAGTCACGCTGCTGCACAACCGACGTGGAACCGCGCTTGAAGTAAAAGACGTAGTCCCAGCGGTCCGCATGGAACATGTCTGCCAGCAACGGTGTGCCGAGCAGCGCCTTCACCTGGTCGCGCGTCAGGCCGACCTTCATCTGGCTTGCGGCTTCCGCCGAAACGAAGTTCCCCTGCACAACCGTGATCCGATACGGTGTGATGCGCTGCGCGATGCTCTGCGTAACGCTATCGTAAGTGGAACATCCGGCCAGGACGGTCATAGTGGCGGCAGCGATCAAAGTTCCGCGCATACGACGGCTCTCCCGGCTATTCAATAAAGATTTTAGAAACATTTCACCCTTCATTTCACCCTTCGCCTGGCCCATCGCCCGTGGGGGCGCAAGAAGTTGCGGAGTCTTTCGGAGATCGCGCCATTTCGTTCGGATGGTGACCGGAACGGTAAAAACGCATTACTATGAGAACCTTGAATTGTACTCTAGGGATGCCTAGCCATGACCAATCCCGCCGATCTGAAAAATATCGGGCTGAAGGCAACCTTGCCCCGGCTCAAGATACTTGAGATTTTCCAGCATAGTCCTGTGCGTCACCTGACTGCAGAAGACGTGTATAGAAACCTGTTGCACGAAGAGCTCGACATCGGTCTTGCCACCGTGTACCGGGTGCTCACGCAATTCGAGCAAGCGGGCCTGCTTTCCCGCAGCAACTTCGAGTCGGGCAAAGCTGTGTTCGAACTCAACGAAGGCACCCATCATGACCATCTGGTGTGTCTGGACTGCGGCATGGTGGAAGAGTTCTTCGACGCGGAAATCGAAAGCCGTCAGCAAGATATCGCGAAGGCACGCGGCTTCAAGCTGCACGAGCACGCGCTCGCGCTGTACGGCACCTGCACGAAGGAGCATTGTCCGCACCGAAAGAACTGATTTTTGATCGTTCGTTCGTGCGTGTGATCGAGCGCGCGATCTGTGAAAAAGCCGCCGGTTCTTGCAAACCGGCGGCTTTTTGCAGCTTGATCTCACCGCGTTACTTCGCGGCTTTGCCTGGCCGCTTTACTTCGCATTAGCCAGCGCAACAGCCGTGTCCAGCATGCGGTTCGAGAAGCCCCACTCGTTGTCGTACCAGCTCGAGACCTTCACCAGACGGCCTGACACCTTCGTCAGCGTAGCGTCGAACGTGGACGAAGCCGGGTTGTGGTTGAAGTCGATCGACACCAGCGGCGCAGTGTTGTAGCCCAGGATGCCTTTCAACGAGCCTTCCGATGCTTCCTTCATGATCGAATTCACTTCGTCCACCGTCGTGTCGCGTGCAGCGATGAACGACAGGTCCACGATCGACACATTGATGGTCGGCACGCGAATAGCGTAACCGTCCAGCTTGCCATTCAGTTCCGGCAACACCAGGCCCACCGCCGATGCCGCGCCCGTCTTCGTCGGGATCTGGCTATGCGTGGCCGAGCGCGCGCGGCGCAGGTCCTCGTGATACACGTCGGTGAGGACCTGGTCGTTCGTATACGCGTGGATGGTCGTCATCAGGCCGTTCACCAGGCCAATCTTGTCGTTGAGCGGCTTGACGAGCGGTGCCAGGCAGTTCGTCGTGCACGATGCGTTCGAGATCACCGTATCCGACGCCTTCAGCACGTGATGATTCACGCCATAGACGATGGTTGCATCAACGTCCTTGCCGCCCGGCGCCGAGATGATGACCTTCTTCGCGCCGCCCTTGATGTGCGCGCTGGCCTTTTCCTTTGTCGTGAAGAAACCCGTGCATTCCAGCACGACGTCGACCTTCAGCTCGCCCCACGGCAGTTCGGCCGGGTTGCGGTTAGCCAGCACGCGGATGCGGTCGCCGTTCACCACGAGGTAGTCGCCATCCACCGACACTTCGCCCGGGAACTTGCCGTGCGCCGTGTCGTACTGCGTCAGGTGCGCGTTCGTGGCGGCATCGCCGAGGTCGTTGATCGCAACGATCTCGATGTCGTGCTTCTTGCCGTTTTCGTAGAGGGCGCGCAGCGTATTGCGGCCGATCCGGCCGTAGCCGTTGATTGCAACGCGAATCGTCATGGTCTATCTCCTGATGGCTGAAAAAAAGTTCCAGTTCGCTGCTGCCGGGTTCGCTGGTTCAGCTGGGTTAGCAACGCTTGCAAAGCGCCCGATATCAGCCCGCGAGCGCGGCTTTTGCCGTCTCCACGACATGCTCGACGGTGAAGCCGAAATACTTGAAAAGCTCGCCGGCGGGCGCGGATTCGCCAAACGAATCGATGCCCACCACGCCGCCTTCGAGACCCACGTACTTACGCCAGAAATCGGTCACACCCGCTTCGATCGCCACGCGCACGACGCCTTTCGGCAACACGCGGTCGCGATACTCCCGGTCTTGCAGATCGAACGCGTTCGTACACGGCATGGACACGATGCGTGCGCCAATGCCTTCCTGCGCCAGTTTCTCGCCGGCCTTCAACGCCAGTTCGACTTCCGAACCCGTGGCGATCAAGATGATCTTGCGTGCCGGGATGTCGTCGTTCCAGTCGCGCAGCACGTAGCCGCCCTTCGAAATGTTCGCGATCTGCACGTCGTTACGCGCCGAGAACAGCAGGTTCTGACGCGTGAAAATCAGCGCCGACGGCCCTTTGTGCTCAATGGCATGCGTCCATGCGACGGCGGTCTCGACGGTATCGGCCGGACGCCACACTTGTAAGTGCGGAATCAGCCGCAAGCTCGACGTTTGCTCCACCGACTGGTGCGTCGGGCCGTCTTCGCCCAAGCCGATCGAATCGTGCGTGAACACGAAGATAGACGGCGCTTTCATGAGCGCAGCCACGCGCAGCGCATTGCGGCTGTAATCCGAAAAGGTCAGGAAGGTGCCGCCAAACGGCCGATACCCGCCATGCAGCACGATGCCGTTGATGGCCGCGCTCATGCCGAATTCGCGCACGCCATAGTTGATGTGGTTGCCCCACTGGATCTCGTTCGTGTTCTCACCCGCGCGCACTGGCTTCGAGGCCTTCCAGTTGGTCAGGTTGGAACCCGTCAGGTCGGCGGAACCGCCAAGCAGTTCAGGCAGCGCGGCGGCGAGGCCGTCGAGCGTCTGCTGCGAAGCCTTGCGTGTGGCAATGGTTTCGCCCTTCTGATTCGCGGCCTCGATAATGTCCTTCGCGTCCTGCGCCCACTTGGCCGGCAGTTCGTCGTTCATCCGGCGCACGAACTCGGCGGCTTCGGCCGAATGCTTCGCGCGGTAGGTATCGAATAGCTTGTTCCATTCCGCTTCGGCGCGCGCGCCCGCTTCCTTCGCGTCCCATGCCGCATAGACTTCCTGCGGAATCACGAACGGTTCCCAGGTCCAGCCCATACCGGCACGAGCGTCCGCGATTTCCTTGGCGCCCAGCGGCGCGCCGTGCGAATCGTGGCTGCCTTGCTTGGTCGGCGCACCCTTGCCGATGGTCGTGCGGCAGCAGATCAGCGTGGGTTTATCCGAGTTCTTCGCTTGCTCAATGGCCGCGTCCACGGCGTCCACGTTGTGGCCGTCCACCGCGCGGATCACGTTCCAGCCGTACGCTTCGAAACGCTTCGGGGTGTCGTCGTGGAACCAGTGCTCCACATGACCGTCGATGGAAATACCGTTGTCGTCGTACAGCGCAATCAGCTTGTGCAGCTTGAGCGTGCCCGCGAACGAACAGGCTTCGTGCGAGATGCCTTCCATCATGCAGCCGTCGCCGAGGAACACGTACGTGTGGTGGTCGACGATCTTCGCGCCATCCTTGTTGAACTCCGCCGCGAGCAGCGCTTCAGCGAGCGCCATGCCGACCGCGTTCGCCAGACCCTGGCCAAGCGGGCCGGTCGTCGTTTCAACGCCCGGCGTAATGCCGTATTCCGGGTGTCCCGGCGTTTTTGAATGCAGTTGACGGAAGTTCTTGAGTTCATTGATCGGCAGGTCGTAGCCGGTCAGGTGCAGCAACGAGTACAGCAGCATGGAACCATGACCGTTCGACAACACAAAACGATCGCGGTCGGCCCAATGCGGGTTAGCCGGGTTGTGCTTGAGGTGACGCGACCAGAGGGCCACGCCGATTTCCGCCATGCCCATTGGCATGCCCGGATGGCCGGAGTTGGCTTGTTGAACGGCGTCCATTGCCAGCGCACGGATTGCGTTGGCCATCAGGGTGGTCTGGCTGGAAGTCGGGGTCGGCATGTCGAGTCCGGTAGGTCCTGAAAAGATCCTGGGACGATTCTGAGCGACGCACCGGAGCAAACGATGAACCTACGTTTTCAACACCCGGAGCGACGAGAAACGGAGAGGATCGGAAGCCAGTTATTCTAGCAGACGACTTTGAGACGCTGGCGCGAGGGCGCGGGGAACCGCGCGGCGCGAAGAGCGATTGTCCGCCGCAAACGTGAACCATAACGAATGCTTCCTGCGGGCACGCTCCCTGCATCAACACATCAGGCCGACGCGACGCGGCGCAGCAACAAAAACCCGCCCGGCCCTTGTGGCCCAGCCCTTCGGCCAAAGGGCGCCATGGCACAATGCAGCCATCAGCCGAGCTCGAGGAGAAGCCCTTATGTCCGACCCCCGCCCCGCCGATGTGCCGTGGCTCACGCCTTACCTGACCGTTCGCGACGCCCGCGTATCCACAGGGTTCTACGAACAGGCGCTAGGTTTTGCGGTGCGTGACAGCGTCAACGACGACGGCGCCGTGATCCACGTCGAAATGACCTATCGCGGGCAGTTGATCCTGATGTTTGCTCCCGAAGGCGCCTATGGTTCG
>DASYLW010000125.1:0-4663 GCA_036009385.1 Caballeronia sp. | reverse complement strand
GATTCGGCATCCTTATTTTTTGGAATGACTTCGCATCAAGCCGGGTGTCAGGCGGTACGATGCCGTTCTGATTCAACAGGAACGCGCTGAGCGCATAGACTTCGTCAGCCGACAGGGACTCCGGCGCGTTGTACGGCATCGCGCGGCGAATGTAGTCGAACAGCGTGGTGGCGTATGGCCAGTAACTGCCGACCGTGCGCTTGGGTTTTGCGCTCGCCAGCGTGCCCCGGCCGTCCACCAGCGCATCGCCGATCAAACCCTGGCCCAATGCGCCGTGACAGGCAGCACACTTCTCTGCAAACACATGCGCGCCCGTTGTTACGTCGCCGCTACCCGACGGAAGACCGCGGCCGTCTGGCGCGACATCAATATTCCATGCCGCGATCTCGTCCGCCGTCAGCGGCGTGCCAACGTCGTGCGCCGCGAAGCACGCGGGCGTCACGAAAATCAGCACGAGTAGCAGCGCGAGTAGCAGCACCTTACGCATTGCGCACCTCGCCCGCTGCATCAATACGCCATTGCTGGATTCCGTTGTAGTGATACTGCGAGTTGAGACCGCGCGCGGCGACCAGCGCTTCGCGCGTGGGTTGAACGTAGCCCGTTGAATCGGTGGCGCGCGACAGGATGCTTGCCGGTTCACCGGTCCAGTTCCAGTCCGCCTCAAAACGCGTCAGCGCGCGGTCACGGACCGGCGTTTCCAGCCGTGCCGTTCGCCAGGTCGCGCCGCCGTCCGTCGAGACGTCCACCTGGCGGATTGTCCCTCGTCCCGACCATGCCAATCCGGAGATAGGATAAAACCCGTGCGTCGTCAGCCGATGTCCGGGTGACGGCCGCGTGATAACCGACTTCGCGTCCATCTCGAACACGAACTGGCGCGCGGTGCCATCGGCGAGGAGATTCGTGTACTTCGAGGTTTCCTCGCGCGTCTGCAAAGGGGCATTGACCGCCTTCAGGCGGCGCAGCCACTTGACGTGCGTATTGCCCTCGAAGCCGGGCACGATCAGCCGCAACGGATACCCGTTCTCGGGACGCAGGCGTTCACCGTTTTGCGCGTAAGCCACGAGCGCGCGATCCGCAATGCGCTGCAACGGCAGGCTGCGAGTCATTGCGGCGGCATCGGCGCCTTCGGCCAGCACCCAACCCGACCCGCCGGTCGTGCCGCCAACTTCCTCCAGCAGCGTGGACAAACGCACTCCCGTCCATTCGCAACACGACAGCAGGCCATGCGTGAGCTGCACGGGCATGCCGCTCGGACCGCTCCATTCGTTACCGGTATTCCCCGAACATTCGATGAAATGAATCCGCGACTCTGACGGCAATCGCAGGATATCGTCCATCGCGAAAAGCTTCGGATTCCGTACGAATCCGTGAATAGCCAAACGATGCAGCGCCGGATCGATATCCGGCACGCCCGCGTGATGACGCTCGTAGACGAGACCGTTCGGTGTGATCGAACCATGCAGATCAGCGAGCGGCGTCATGGAGGACGCCGCGCCGGGCAAAGGCCAGGCTTTTGCAGCGCGGCGCACCACATCCGCCTCGTATCGTGACGGCAGACCGTAGGGATGTTCGAGGATCGGCGTGCCGGGCGTCTTCGACCATGGCGCAATCTCAAGCGGTTTCAGAAACTGGGCAGCGCCGGCTTGCGACGCGGCAAACCCGCCAGCAGCCAGACTGCCGAGCAGACGTCTGCGGCCCGGTGAAGGTGAGGACTTTCGGGAGATCATCGATGAACTAGGGCTGCGCGGCAGTCAGCGATGCCGTCGCCACATTCGCCGTGATCGCTTTGTGCGCAGCGAAGTCCCAAACGAGCGCGCTGGCGGTATCGACGGGTTTGGGCAGCAGCTTCGCCTGATAGAAGGTGTCGGCAATCGCTTGTTGCTCGCTGAAGTTCTTCGCCACGACCGCACGCACTGCATACGTCCGCCGCGTATTCGCGCGCTCGACCGTTGCCTGATCGAGACCCCACACCGGCGCCAGGATCTTCGCCGCTTCCTGCGGATGCGCCTTGGTCCAGACGCCCGCTTCAACCAGTTGCTTGAAGACGATATCGATGACCTGCGGGTGCGCCTGTGCAAACGGCGTGGACGCGAGGTAATACCGCTGATACGACGCAAGGCCATCCCCGCGGATCAGAATGCGCGCACCCGGATCTTGTTCGACGGAAGCGACATACGGATCCCACGCGAACCACGCGTCGACGTCGTTGCGCTCGAACGCTGCGCGCGCGTCGGCGGGTGCGAGGTAGCTGATCTTGACATCGGCCGGCGAGAGCTTGGCGCGAGCCAGCGCGGCGAGCAGCAGGTAGTGACTGCCGGCCGCCTTGGTCACCGCAATGCGCTTGCCCTTCAGGTCGGCGAGCGAGTGGATGGGTGCGTCGCGATGCACGATCACGGCTTGCGCCGAGGGCGACGGCGTTTCCTGCGCGACGTAGACGAAGTTGGCGTTAGCCGCTTGCGCGAAGACGGGGACGGTATCCGCCACGTCAGCGCTGAAGTCCACCGCGCCCGCGTTCAGCGCTTCGGTGAGCGGCAGTCCACTCGCGAATTCACCCCATTCGATACGTACGTTGAGCGGCGCCACGGCGCGTTCCAGGGTGCCGCGCGCCTTCAGGATCGCGATCAGCGTGGACGATTTTTGAAAGCCGATACGCAGTTTGACGAGGTCGCCCGAAGGCGTTTGCGCCATGGCGCTCGCCGCGCTCAGGGCAGTCACGGCCAGCGCAAGGCAGTCGACCAGACGGGTGAAGATTTTCATGGGGCATCGCAGGCAGATTAGGCAGCCGACCATGCTAACAACGCGCGCGTCCAGCACTAAACGATCAATCGTGATATCGATTGCAGCGGAAATGCTGAGCCGGCAATGCATCCCGGCTGCATGTCCCCGGCTCCATCCGCCAGACTTGAAATACCCGCAAGAATCCCGCATCTCATGATCCATTTATCCGGAGCACGATCATGGGAAGCCGTCCCCAATTCATCGATGATCTCTCACGCGGCCCCGCGGGCGCCGCCCTCGCAAGCCCGCTCGGCGACGAAGCCTTGCTGGACACTTACTCCCAGACCGTGATCAGCGCGCTCGAACGTGTGCAGCAAGCGGTCGCCTTCATTTCAGTCGAACGGCGTTTGCCTGGCGATAAAAACGGCCGCGGTGCGCAGGGAGGCTCGGGCTCGGGATTCATCTTCACGCCCGACGGTTATCTGCTGACAAATAGTCACGTGGTGCACGGTGCAACGCATATCCGCGTGACGCTCGCGGACGGCGCCACGTTCGACGCCGATCTCGTCGGCGACGATCCGGACAGCGACCTGGCGGTGCTGCGCATCGGCTCAGCCGAGGCGTTACCGCACGTCGAACTGGGTGAGTCCGGCAAGCTGCGAGTCGGGCAGATCGCGATCGCCGTGGGCAACCCTCTCGGGCTCGTGCAGACGGTCACGACCGGCGTGGTCTCGGCGCTCGGACGGTCCTTGCGATCGAACTCCGGACGCATGATCTACGACGTGATCCAGACCGACGCAGCGCTCAATCCCGGCAACTCGGGCGGCCCGCTGATCAACTCGGCGGGTCAGGTGATCGGCGTGAATACGGCGATCATTGCCGGCGCTCAATCGATCTCGTTCGCGACAGCAATCGATACCGCCAAGTGGGTCATCATGCAGCTCTTCGCATATGGGCGCGTGCGGCGTGCCTACATTGGCGTGGCCGGCACGACCATGCCCATCTCGCGCCGCGTGCAGCGTTATTTCGAGCTGCCGTCGGCGAGCGGCGTGCATGTGATGGAAGTCGTCAAAGGAAGTCCCGCCGCGCTCGGCGGATTGCGTACCGACGACCGTATCGTCACTATCGACACACTGCCGGTAGATAGCGTAGATAGTTTGCAGCGCTCGCTGGATGCATCGCGTATCGACCGGGCGGTGAAGGTAAGCGTCTTGCGCGGCACACAAAAGCTGGAACTGGACGTGACGCCGGTCGAACAGGCGGGATAAAACGACCGGCACTGCATGACAGCAGACCGCCTAGTCGCGGCCCTTTGCCATGCTCGATAACACACCGTCGCGTCGAATCAGGCCATGGAACAAGGCCGCCCCGAGATGGGCGAGAAAGGTTGCGAACAGCAGCAAGGCGAGCACTGTATGGGCTGATCGAAGCAACGCATAAAGGCGCACGTCCTGCGGGACAATCGGCGGCAGGTTCACCGGTCCGAACAGGTGGATCGGAAAACCGCCGGCCGACAACATCGACCAGCCGACCAGTGGCATGGCGAACAACAGCGCGTAGAAAATCCAATGCGACAGATGGAATCGAAACAGCCACGGTGTTGTTGAACACCGTGGCTACGACCAGACTATTGCGTAGAGACGGAAGCACCCGAGGGCGCTGTAGCCCCGCCCATTGCGGTCAACTGCGAGTAGACGTCGTGCGACAGGTCAAGCAGTACCTTCCGGTCGATTGCGCCGGAGACGGCGTAACCGAAATCCCCGTCGATCCAATAAAACACGTTCACCGATCCATCCTGATATAGCTTGAACGCGGTCGTGTCCGAGCTGATCTTGCGATGCGATATGCACAGCGTAATCCGCTCGCCCTTCGCGTCGTGGTACATGAACTGCGCCACGGGGCCGTCGTCGCCGGGCAACAGGCGACCGCCCATCAACTCGAAGCC
>DASYLW010000124.1:0-4042 GCA_036009385.1 Caballeronia sp. | reverse complement strand
GCGCGCGGTGCCCTGAATGTCGTCGATCTCAATGAAGTCGAAGCGAAATTCCGGCGACATGCTCACGCGCCAGCCGTTCTCCCGCAACTCGGGCAGCGCGTCGTTGGTGAACACGGCCCATGCGTCGGGCACGGGCAAGCCAAGCACGCCGCTTGGAATGGGCTTGGGTCCAAAACGCTGGTGCGAGGGAATCTGGCGGAAGCCAAGATCGTAGAGAGAGGCCAGATAGCGCGCCTCCACGTCGTGACGGCGCTTCACCTGAACCATCTCGCCAGACGCGGCGCGCATGACCGTGGTGGCGCGGGTAGGGTCGATGCTGAAACCGTCGTAATCGAATGTCACCAGCGCAAAGTCGAGCACGTTCGCGGCGGTGCGCTCGTCGCGGGACCGCCAGCTGCTGTTGACGGGACGTGTATCGAGCAAGAGCACCGGCACCGGTTCCACATCGACAAGTCGCACGTTCAGCGTTGCCGGCTCCGGCGGCGGGGGCAGATCGGAGTCGACTTCACGCAGCATGGCGCTGACCAGCGGCGCTTCGGCGAGCGAGATGGGGGGCATCGACAAATAGTCGGCCAGTTGCCGCGCGGGTTGCGGCATGTCGACGATGCCCGCTTCAAGCGTTTGCGCGTCGGCGAACCACAGCGGTTCGGTGGGAATGACCAGCGTGGCGGGTGGCTCGGTTTGCAGCACGGGACGCACTCGATCGTCCGGATCGGGCGTCCACTCGATTCGTCCCGGCCGTTGCTCACCTTCGCGCAGCGGCCGGCGCGGCGCCGACGTGTCGTGGCCGGCCGGCATGGCGCTGAACAACCGTCCTGTCGTCAGCATGCGCTGCAACAGGTCCGCGCCTTCTTCGCCATGCAGCCCGAAGCTACCGAAATCGTTGCGGGTGCGTCCAATGACAAGGCCGCGCACGATGGCCATGTCTTCATCGCTGACGAACTTCGGCTGCTTGACAAGCGCAGCTTCGAGATTGGTCCACGGCCGGTCTAAAGTCTGGAACGACCCGTCCGGACCGAGCCGCACTTTATGCAGCGCGACTTCGGCGGTGCGCATGATGCGCGATGTTCCCAGCACATAAACGAGTGCAAGCGCACCGGTTGACTCGCCGGGTTTTTTTGCAGAGGTGTTGCGAGTGGAGGCAAAGCGCGAGCGGAATCCTTCAAGCCAGCCCGCCACTTCCGGGCGCACGGTTTCGGATTCGCGCGGTCTGTCTGCCGCGCTCGCGAGCAAGACGGCGGCGGCGTGTTTGCAACCGAATCCGACCGGGCAGGAACAATGGCCTTGCGCTGAAATTGCGCCGTTTCGATCGTTGAACATCACCTCGACGGTGTAAGGCTTGCGTTGCGTCCCTTGAACATGGGCACGCAGGACGTCGTCGTCCCAGTGCAGACGCGTCACTTCGTCCACATATCCGCGTGCCTTGGCAACGGTATGCGAGCCGAGCCATTTGATGATTTGAGCCGTGTCGTACACAAACGCCTGCATCAGCAACCCCGTCCGTGCATGACCGTTCCTGTCTCACCCTGTCTTGCCGCCATCCGCTCGATCACCGTTCCCTTCGCTCCAATAGTTCCAGCAAGCCGCGCAACGCGTACGCTGCCGCCTGGGTGCGAATCTGCTCGCGATCGCCCTTGAATTGCTGTGTCTCCACCGCCGTGTGCAAGCGGTTGCTCCACGCAAAAGACACCATGCCGACGGGCTTTGTTTCCGTGCCTCCGCCCGGTCCGGCCACACCGGTAATCGACAGCGACACCTGCGCCCGGCTATTCCTCAACGCGCCTTCCGCCATGGCTTTGGCAACCGGTTCGCTGACCGCGCCGTGACGTTCGATCGTGTCGGCCGGCACGCCGATCATCTCGGTTTTCGCCAGGTTCGAATAGGTGACGAAGCCACGCTCGAACCATGCGCTGCTGCCGGAAATATCGGTCATGGCGGCGGCGACCATCCCACCGGTGCACGACTCGGCGGTCGCGAGCATCAAACGCTCGTCGCGCAGTTTGTTGCCGGCACGGATGGCGAGCTGGTGGACGACGTTATCGGTAGCCATGGCAAAGCCTCGGGTGGGGGCGGTCGGAAACGTGAGATGCAGGCAACACGGAAATCAAATGGTCATGCGCCATAGCGCAATCACGAGCAGCGTGAAGAACGCAGCGGCAATATCGTCGAACATGATGCCGAAACCGCCCTTCAACTGGCGGTCGAAATACCGGATGGGCGGCGGTTTCACCATGTCGAAGAAACGGAACACGATGAACGCCCACAACTGCCCGGTGAACGTGGCCGGCGTGACGAACAACAACACCAGCCAGAACGCGATGATCTCGTCCCACACCACCGGCGACGGATCGGAAATGCCCATTTTCTTCGCCGTGAAACCGCAGAACCAGCAGCCGGCCACGAACCCCACGGCGATCAGCACGGCCCATTCGGCGACCGTCAGGTGCGGGTTGAACACCACGAACGACACCCACGCGAACAAGGTGCCGACCGTGCCGGGCGCGATCGGCGACAAGCCGCTGCCGAAACCGAGCGACAGGATATGCAGCGGATGCGACAGCATGAAGCGCGCGCTAGTGCGTCGCGATGGTTTCGGGCGTGGTGTGTCGTCGATGGTGTCGATGATCGGATCAGTCTGCATGAAAATGGTCGAAGCCCGTGTCCTGGAAGGAAACCGGACCAGTGTTGTCGCGCCAGTCGATGGCCGGCGGCTCCGGGCGCTCGCTGGACGCGCCGGATGCCGTTCGACCCTCGATTGTACCGATACGCGTCAGCAAAACTTTCTGCGCCGTTCCTATCCGCTCGATTTCGCTCCTGACAGCGACCGGCGCGGTGAAGCAGAGTTCGTAGTCGTCGCCACCCGCCAGGACGCAATGCACCTGCGCGGTTTCGGGCAGCGTGGCGAGCGTGCCCGAGCGCGGTATCTGATCGATATTCACCGACGCCTGCATCTTCGAGCGCTTCAATATATGCAGTAAGTCACCGGCGAGACCGTCGGAGATATCGAGCGCGGCGTGAGCGACACCCCGCAACGCGATGCCGAGCGCCACGCGCGGCTCCGGCTGTTCGAGCGCCTTGATTGCGATGGCTTCGCTGGCGGCGTTGTTCAGCGCCCATTCCCCGCGGCGGACGCCGAGCCCGGCACGCGCGCCGCCAAGTACGCCGGACACCCAGATGTCGTCGCCCGGGCGCGCCGCGTCACGACGCAGCGCCTGCGCGGCGGGCACATCGCCAAACACCGTAATGCTGATAGTTACATTGGGACCGCTGGTTGTGTCGCCGCCGATCAGCTCGCAGCCGTAACGGTTCGCCATTTGGAACAGACCACTACTGAACGCTTCGAGCCAGCTTTCATCGGCCTTCGGCATCGACAACGCCAGGGTGAACGCGCGCGGCTTCGCCCCCATGGCGGCAAGGTCCGACAGGTTCACCGCCAGCGCTTTGTAACCCAGTGACCACGGGGAGACATCCGGGAAAAAATGGCGGCCCGAGACCAGCATGTCGGTGGAGATTGCCAAGTGCTCACCGGGCTTCGACGCGAGCAATGCGCAGTCGTCACCGATGCCGAGCGTTGCGTTCGGCTCGTCGGCCGTTGCCGGGAACGTGGCGGCTGGCTGGGAGAAATATCGTTCGATCAGGGAAAACTCTGAGAGCATCGGCGATCCGGCAAATGTCGAGGGGCGAGTCGGAGACGATGCGCGCGTGTTGACGCGCGTTTCATCTTGATAAGTGAGCGTTGCGGCGTGAACCCGCTGCCGGCGTGGCGGTCATGCTGCTTTTCCAGGCCTTGTCCAAATGGGCCATGCGCCGCGAATTGCCGGTATTGCCGGTCGGGACGGGCTTTGATTGGCGCTACAATGCATTCGAACTTCTATTCTAATCTTGCCTTTAGACCGACGCCTCATGACCACTCCAGCCGATAACGCCAAAGCCAAACTCCGCGAAGCCGCGCTCGATTACCACGAGTTTCCGACTCCCGGCAAAATCGCGATTGCCCCTACCAAGCAAATGATCAATCAGCGCGATCTCGCGCTGGCTTATT
>DASYLW010000123.1:0-8836 GCA_036009385.1 Caballeronia sp. | reverse complement strand
GCCCTGGAATTCGTGATCGGGGATGCCCTGGTTTTTCATCCAGCTTCGGTACATGAAACCGTTCTTGTCGGCAGCGCCGAACCATTGGGCGGAGCGCAGCGGGCGTTTTGCGTCTGACATCGATTTTTCCTTAACCGTTGCTATGTGTTTGCTAATTCAAGACTTCGTGTGCACGAACGCGCTTTGCGTTCGGGACCTTTTTAGCGATGGCGCTCTATGCGCTGACCTATCCGTTTATAGAACATGCAGAGCAGTCACGCTGTCTTACACCTCTTACTTCCCTCTTTGGGGATCGCGTCAACTCCGCGATCCGAGCGCGACCGGATCGGCTTTGTTCGCGGCATCGCGCCGCTTTAGCTTTGACCTTGCTGGTTCACCCGATGCCGTCCCACCCGATTTGCGCCGTGCCGCATGCCGTTCAATCACGCGCTGCAACAAGCAGAACGCGCACAGAAGGGCGCCGATAACGATGCGGGTCCACCACGAACTCAGCGTGCCGTCGAACGTGATGAGCGTCTGGATAGTTCCGAGAATGCCGACGCCGAAGACCGACCCGATCACATAACCGACGCCACCCGTGAGCACGGTTCCGCCAATGACTGTGGCGGCGATCGCATCGAGTTCCATGCCTTGTCCTTGCAAGCCGTAACCCGAGAGCACATACAGCGTGAACACCACGCCGCCCAGCGCCGAGCAGAAGCCGCTCAACGCATAGACGCCGACCTTCGTGCGCGCCACGGGTAGCCCCATGAGCAACGCGGAGCGTTCGTTGCCGCCGACCGCGTAAACGTTGCGCCCGAAGCGCGTGAAGTGCGCGACGAAGATGGCGAGCAGCAACGTCGCGATGGCGATCAGGCCGCCGGCCGTGAGCGATGCGCCGTGTATATCGATGTGAAAACCCGACAGCGCGTGGAAGCTCGGGTCGTTGATGGTGATCGACTGCGTCGTAATCAGGAAGCACGCGCCGCGCGCGAGGAACATGCCTGCCAGCGTGACAATGAACGGCTGCAGCTTGAAGAAGTGGATCAGCGCGCCCATCGCGGCACCGTACAACGCGCCGAGCACGAGGACGAGCGGCACGATGACCCATATGGGCCAATGCAGGTGTTCAGCGGACACGGCGCAGAGGATGGTTGTCAACGCAACGACCGATCCCACCGACAGGTCGATGCCACCCGATACGATCACGAATGTCATGCCGATCGCGACGATCAGCAGGAAGGCGTTATCCACGAGCAGGCCGAGCAGCACCTGCAGCGAAAAAAATCCGGTGTACATCACGGAGCCGAAGCCGAACAGCGCAATGAACAACACGATAGTGACGACGATCGGCAGGGTGCGCGGATCGACCAGGCGATCGAGAAGGTTCCTCATTTTGCAGCCTCGCTAAGGGGCTTTTTCAGTGCGTAAGGAAGGGCGCGTTTCAGTTGCCGCATGATGACCGTGCGGGCAGTGGCCGACTGGATCACGCTCACGACCAGCACGACCGCTGCTTTCACGACGAGCGTGGCTTCAGGCGGCACGCCGATGGAGTACGTGGTGTAGGTCAGCGTCTGGATGATCAGCGCGCCGAGCACGGTGCCCGCGAGGCTGAACTTTCCGCCGAGCAGTGACGTACCGCCGAGCGTGACGGCGAGGATCGCATCGAGTTCGAGCAACAAGCCGGCGTTGTTGCCATCGGCGCTGCGCACGTTGGAGCTGATCAGAATGCCGGCTATGGCTGCCGTCAGTCCTGAGAAGGTATAGACCCCGAACACGATCGCGCTCGAGCGCAAGCCGACCAGCTTCGTAGCCACCGGATTGATGCCGATTGCACGAATGAACATGCCCAGCGCGGTGCGATTCATGAGCAGCGCCGTCGCGGCAATCGCACCGGCCGCGACCCACACAGAACAGGGCATGCGCGCCAGATAGCCGCCGCCCACCACCAGATAACCCGGTGTGCCGATGGGGATAATCTGGCCGCCCGTAAGCAACTGCGCCACGCCGCGGCCGGCCACCATCAGGATCAGCGTGGCAATGATCGGCTGCATGCCGACGAACGCCACCAGCACGCCATTCCACATGCCGGCGAGCACGCCCACCGCGAGTGCGGCGACGAGAGCTTCACTGACCCGCGAGGGGTCGTCGGCGAGGATGCTGGCGGCTGCCGCACCGGCGATGGCGACGACCGCACCGACGGAGATATCGATGCCCCGGGTTGCAATCACGAGCGTCATGCCGAGCGATACAAGCACGAGCGGTGCGGCACGATTGAGGATGTCGACAGGCGCGCCGAACCAGTGGCCGTCGAGCACGGTAATTGAGAGGAAGTGCGCGTTCTGGCTCAGGTCGAGCAGGACCAGCAGCACGAGCGTGAGGACCGGCCAGACGAGAGGATGCTGCAAAGCAGCTTTGATGCGGTTCATCGGCTGCCTCCCGCAATGAGTCTGTACACCTGATCTTCCGACGCCGCGTGTCCTTCGACCTCCGCCACTTTGCGCCGGTCGCGCAGCACGGCGATCCGATGGCTCACCCGCACGACCTCGCTCACTTCCGACGAAATGAAGACAATAGCGAGCCCTTTTGCACAGAGCGCCAGCACGCGATCCATGATTTCGAATTTGGCCGCGACGTCGATGCCGCGTGTGGGTTCATCGAGGATCAGCATCCTGGGTTCTGTTGCAAGCCAGCGCGCGAGCAGGACCTTCTGCTGGTTGCCGCCCGACAGCAGTCCTATGGGCTGTTCGGCATCGGGCGCCTTGATCCCCAGGCGCTCGATATAGTCATCGGCTATCTGGCGCTGTTTCACCCGGCTGACGGCGCGCCACCAGCCACGTTGCACTTGCAGCGCGAGAATGATGTTTTCGCGTATGGAAAGATCGGCGACAATGCCTTCCTTCTTCCTGTCCTCCGGGCAATACCCTATGCCGAGACGCACTGCATCGCGAGGAGAACGAAGCTTTGCCGGCTTGCCGTCGATCGACATGGCGCCCGCGTCCGCCCGTTCCGCGCCGAACAGGAGCCGCGCGGTTTCGGTGCGGCCTGAACCGAGCAGGCCGGCCAGCCCGAGGATCTGGCCGGGCTGTACATCGATATCAACGGGATTCATGACGCCACGCCGGCCGATGCCGCGCATTTCGAAGAACGACGGTACGGCAGTTTTCGGCGCGGACGGTTCGTCGGCCGCTCGCTTCAGGCGTTCGGTCATCCGTTCGTGGCCCACCATCTTTGAAATGAGCAGTTCGACCGGTAAGTCGCGGGCAAGATACTCGCCTTCGCGCTCACCATTACGCATCACCGTGATGCGGTCCGATATTGCATAGGTCTGCTCGAGAAAGTGGGTGACGAACAGGATCGCCATGCCCGATTGCTTGAGCGTGCGCAGCACGTCGAAGAGCCTTGAGACTTCGCCGTCGTCCAGGCTTGAGGTGGGTTCATCGAGGATCAGCACGCGCGCATCCACTGAGACCGCGCGCGCGATAGCCACCATTTGCTGCACGGCGATGGGATACGTATCGAGTGATTTGGTCACGTCCAGGAAGACGTTCAGGTCCGCAAGCGCCGCTTCGGCCCGCGCATGAATGGTCTTCCAGTCGATAGCGCCACGCCGTTTGGGTTGCCGCCCTGCGAACACGTTTTCAGCAACGGACAAGTTCGGGCACAGGTTCACTTCCTGATAAAGCGTCCTGATTCCGGCGGCTTCCGCGTGAAGCGGCGTCGCGAAATTGACGGCTTCGCCGCCAAGCCGTATCTCGCCTGTATCGTGTGCATGAACGCCGGTGAGTACGTTGATGAGTGTCGATTTACCGGCGCCGTTCTGGCCCATCAACGTATGGATTTCGCCGGGAAACAAACTGAAGTCCACGTTGTGCAACGCCTTGACGCCCGGGAACGACTTTGAGATGCCGATGGTTTCAAGAATGGGCGAGCCGGTCATGAACGAGGCCGTAAAGGGAAATTGAAAGTTCGCCGCGAGTCCGCCGTTAAAGTCGGACTCGCGTTTGCCACGGGTTTCTCCGTGACTGCGGCAGATTAGTACCTATTTAGTACTTACGCTGCGGCAGGACTTGCGCAGCCACGCTCATCGGGAAAATGGTTTCCTCGGTCACGATGCGCTTGGGCAAGGTTTTGCCTGCCTTCACTTCCTTGACCGCCGTCATGAGTTGGAGCCCAAGCAACGGACTGCATTCCACGTCGACGTTGATCTTGCCCGCGACCATCGCTTCGAAGCCGCCCTTGGTGGCGTCGAACGAGACCACGGTCACGTCCTTGCCGGGCTTTATGCCTGCTTCTTCCATCGCCTGGATTGCGCCGAGCGCCATGTCGTCGTTATGGGCGTAGACCACGTTGATCTGCTTGCCGTAGGTCTTGATGAAGGCTTCCATGACCTGCTTGCCGCCGGCGAGCGTGAAGTCGCCGCTCTGCGAGGCGATAACCTTGAACTTCGGATCGTTCTTGATCACTTCGAGCAATCCGGCGCGACGATCATTGGCGGGCGCTGAGCCGACGGTGCCCTGCAACTCGGCAATGTTGATTGGACCGGCGTCGTTCTTGTAGTGGTCTTCGAGCCATTTACCTCCACGACGGCCTTCTTCGAGGAAGTCCGAGCCGATCATGGTCACATACAGCGATGTATCTTTCACATCGATATTGCGGTCAGTGAGAATCACCGGAATCCTAGCGTTTTTCGCTTCGATGAGTACCGGCTCCCAGCCGGATTCCACAACGGGGGAGAACGCGATCACATCGACTTTCTGCGCAATATACGAGCGGATCGCCTTGATCTGGTTTTCCTGCTTTTGCTGGGCATCGGAGAATTTCAGATTGATGCCGGCGTCTTTGGCAGCGCTTTTAACCGAAACGGTATTCGCGGTGCGCCAGGCGCTTTCCGCGCCGACCTGTGAGAAACCGAGGGTGATCTTGTCTTCGGCGTGGGCGGTCAGGCTTGCTCCCAGCAACAGCGCAGAACCAAGCAGCGCACCAATGGCTGCGCGTCGGGCATGTCTCATGGTTGTCTCCGATTTAGTTGTGGTTGTGTTCGGTACCGCCGCGCTTATGCACTCCTGTGCGTACTTCTTCGTTTTTGCGCGGTCGTCTGATTAAGGACGTACCGGAATGAAGCGTAGCGCCGGGGTTCATGGCGGTCCAATCAGTTATTGGGTGTTTGCAATACCAGAATTGGTATGGAGGAGCGGAGGGTTGATTCGCGCCAGCGGCCAGACTCTGGTCATGCGGCTTTTCCCGCATTCGGCGGGCGTAGAAATCGCAAATCGCACGCGGCACGGTAACTGCTTCGTTTGTAGTCAAGCAGGCGGCGACCGTCTGCGTCTTTATTCAAGTCCAATCAAGGAGGGACGGATCATGAACAAGGCAATCAGCACATTAATCGCGGCCGTTACCGCCGTTAGCGCACTCACGCTGTCGGGCGGCGCTTGTGCACAGGCCGGCGGAGGCTCGAACGGCGGCAGTTCGTCGGGCAGCACGGCCAGCCCGGCTAACCAGGTGAATCAGATGAACGGCGCGACGGGCGGCTACGGCACGCCAGGCACCAACAACTCGGGCAGCGGCATGGGCGCCAAGGCGCCGAACTCGGGCCTGCCAAGTGGCACAAATAGCACCTTGACGCCTGGCACCAGCGCTCCCACCAGCAACAACACGCTGGCGACCCCGAGCGTAAAGTCGCCGGCTGCCGGCCAATAACAGCTGCATTAACAGCCGTAAAAATAACAGCCGTAAATAACAGCCAGCCGCGAAAATGCACAAGTGCAAAGCGAATGAACGCTTCAACCGCATGGGGCTAAAGAGTCATTGCGACCGCACCGCACTTTCGTGGCTAGCAGGCGCTAGTTAATACGCTATTAATATGACGCTATAAGGTCCCATGCTGTCGAGCATCAAGACTATGTTTGCGGGCACTCGGTCTTGTACCAGATATCGACCTGATGCTGCGCGGCCTCAAGATCGGCTGGGTAGTAAGGATCAAAAAACCATCCAGGATGGTAGCCCGCTTTCTCCAGGGCCGCCAATTCACTCATATTGCGCTGGTGAGTAACCGGTGCCTTATTTCTGATGTCAGTCAAGTCGCGGCATTCCGCGGCGCTAAGGTGTGTCCCGGTGCTTGCCTGCATGGCCCCTGTGGCACATGCAGCGAGCAGGAGCGCTAACGCGGGAAGCATGAGCCGGGTCTTGATTGCGTTCTTCATTTTGCATTTCCCTCCAACGAAGAAGTAACGCTTACCACGCATGGTTTATTCCCGGCCGCAGGCCGGGCGTCGAGCCGAGGCGTTTCCCACGCCTCGGCCTTCGCCCGCCGGTGACTGCCGGCAAGGTCGATAACCGGCGATCAACGGCCATTTCTCTTGCTTGGCGTCGGGGCGTTGCCCCGCATTGAGACCCAGCCGCTTCGCGCCAGGTGCTGACCCAGCGCGAAGTTTTTGAGCGTCAAGCCCTCCGCAAAATGTCCACCACCTTTTCGGCGTCACCAAACGAATCGATCGCAAGATACGCAATGAACTGCGTGCCGAGCACAGCGGCGGATACGCCGCGCAGGTTAATCCCCTCATCCGCCAACGTCTGGGCCAATTGGGCGATGATTCCCAACCGGTCCAGGCCCATTACACGGACCGAGTGAAGACTCGAGGTGATGCTGAAGCCCGCCTGTGTCGCGGCGCGGATTTCCCTCTCCCCCTGCAGCGGGGCGACAAACACAACGCCCTTGCCCGGCGTTTCCGGCGTGCGTCGCGCGACGACAAACTGCAAGTCCACGGCAGCATCGCGTAAAGCGCTTAATGCTTGCGCCAGTCCGCCCGCTTTGTCGTCGATGGCAGCCGCCCAGACATCGACACGTTCGACGTTGAGTTCCATGGCAGTCTCTCCCGCCTGATGCCCCGATCGATAAAATCTACTTCACCGACTGCACGCAAGCAAGGCCCTCGGCGAATGCCGCAACCCTCGGCACCGACGCTGCCACCGCGAATCATCAAGCACGTGTCGGTGCGATCGCACTACGCGGCCGCAGCGTTGCCATAATCAGGTACACGCCGCCGCCGATCACCACGCCAAAGAACCAGCCATAGGTATTCCACCAGACCGGCAGCAAGTTGGTGAAGTTGGGCAGGAAGGTCGAAAACACGCTGCCGATGGCCACGGAGACCAGCGCGTTGACGTTCCAGCCGCCTTCGTAGCGGTACTCGCCGTGCTCCTGGTAGAGCGCTGCGACGTTGATGTTGCCCTTGGCCACCAGGTAGTAGTCCACCAGAATGATCCCCAGCAGCGGGCCCATCGTGGCACCTATGGCGTTGACGAAGTGCGCCGCGTTGCCTTCCCACGGCGCGAACGGATAGAGCACCAGCGCGATGGCCGCAGCAATGTACCCACCCTTCTTGAAGCTGATCCGTTTGGGAAACACGTTGGAGATGTCGAACGCGGCCGAGACGAAATTGGCGACTACGTTAATGCCCAGCGTGGCGACTGCGAAGGTTAGTGCCGCGATGAGCGCCAGCACCCAGCTGTCGAACTTGGCCGAGATCTGTTCGGGGTGCAGCAGCACTTCGCCGTACACCTTGAAGGCAGCAATGGTGGTGACGCCGGCAACCAGCGAGAACGCGATCAGGTTGACCGGCAGGCCCCACAGGTTTCCTTTCTTCACTGCGCCGCGGTTTTTCGCGTAACGAGAAAAGTCGCAGAAGTTCAGGTACAGCGCCGCAAAATAGGTGATCCAGGTGGCGCCCACCGCCATCAGTGCCCAGAACGAGCCGGGCTCGCCGCTGACGCCGGCATCCTTGGTTTTATCGAGCAGCACGTCCATCGGAATGCCACTGCTGAACGAGAACCCACCGGCCTTGACGCACAGGCCGATCGCCAGGATCAGCATGGCGACCCACACCGCCGGACCGGCCCAGTCCTGAAACTTGCGTACCGTCTCCATGCCCTTCTGGATGATGAGCAACTGCAGCGCCCAGATCACCACGTAGCAGATCAGCTCCAGCCCCGAGTGGCCCAGGAACTGGGTGCCTTTGTGGAACGCCATCAGGCTGTCGCTGCGGATCAGCAGCGCGACCATCGCACCGGAAGCCGCTGCCGTTTGCGCGCCGTACCAGAAGCAGGCCACCACGGCGCGCACCAGCGCTGCCAGGTTCGCTCCCCACACGCCGAAGGAGGCGCGCGCCAGCACGGGGTAGGGCACGCCGGTCTTCTCGCCGGCGAAGCCGATCAGGTTCATCAACGCGAAGATCACCAGCGAGCCGATCCCGATCGCGAGCACGAAGTTGATAAAGCTGCCGCACAGCAGGAACAGGCTCGCGGCGAGGTAGTAGCCCCAGAGGCTGTGAACGTCGGAGGTCCAGACGTTGAAGATGCTGAAGGCGCCCCAGTTACGCTCGCGGGCAGGCGCGAGATCTTCGTTGTAGAGGCCGGGGGACGGGTCGCGGATATCCATCTGTCATCTCCTTTCAGTTCGTGGAACTGCGGAAACACCGCCAGACGCCCCCACGCAGAAATGCCTCCGCGCCTGAAGCAAGCTGGTATGCAAGAACTGTAGATACTTTGCCGCACAGTTTCGAATGGGTTAACCCTATCGAGCGCGGAGCGCGTTGAGTGGATGCAATATCCGTTTTGTTCGAAAGAGTTTATCTAACTCGAACGATCAAATTATCGGGTTTGTCAGACGACCACGAGATAGATATCCTTCTTGTTTCATCGCCAGTTCAGGCGCGGGCGCTCAACCGTCAGCGAGCGGACATGAAAAGGCACCATCGAGTTCGCTGGCATCGCGCGCTGATTGGCTAGCGCCTGTCGCGCAAGGCTTGACCTGCCGCACCCTTAGCCTTGACGCGCTCCCTTAAAGCAGCCCTTT
>DASYLW010000122.1:0-9253 GCA_036009385.1 Caballeronia sp. | reverse complement strand
GCCGCGCTGTCAGTTCGATGAACTCGAAGGGCTTGGTCAGATAATCGTCTCCGCCTGCGCGCAGGCCGCGCACCCGCTCGTCGACCGCAGACAACGCGCTGAGGATCAGCACCGGCGTGGCTACGCCTGCGCTGCGCAGCGCAGCGAGCATGCCGAGGCCTTCCAGGCCACCGGGCAGCATGCGGTCGAGTACGATCGCGTCGTAGGCATTCGCGATCGCGAGCACCAGCCCCTCGCGGCCGGTCTGAGCGGTGTCAACTGCGCAACCGTGATCGGTGAGCGCCTCGACGATCTCGTCGCGCGTCAGGGGGTCGTCCTCGATAACGAGTACATTCGGCATGCTGTCTCCTGTTCCGGTTGGCTCGGGCGGAACATCCGCTGCGCTGCCCCGGAAAACTGCCCTTTGCCGCAGCAGTATGTCGTGGCCAACCCATCAGGCATATCGCCTCAACATGAAAGAATTTTAATGCAAGTGCGCGAGGACGGCCCCGTATGCGAATCCTGGTGATCGAAGACGATGCTCGCGGCAGGCTGTTCCTGGCCCGCGGGCTGGTCGAGAGCGGCCATATAGTCGATACCGCCAGCGACGGCGCCACGGGCCTTGTGCTCGCGCGCGAAGGAATCTACGACCTGCTGGTCACTGATCGGCTGCTGCCCGCACTCGACGGCGTGGATCTGGTCCGGCAGTTGCGCGCGGGCGGGGATGTGACGCCGGTGTTGATGTTGTCGGCGCTCGGCGGCCTGAAGGATCGGGTGGACGGCATCCAGGCCGGCTGCGACGATTACCTGGTCAAGCCGTACGCGTTCGCAGAACTGCTGGCGCGGGTCGAGGCGCTCGAGCGCCGTAGCGGGAAAGGGAAAGGGAGACGGCGCATGGGACATGTGTGGTCGCACGCGGACCTCTCACTCGATACCCGGGCCAGGTCAGCCACCCGCGCCGGACGTAACCTGAACTTGCAGCATCGCGAATTCCTGTTGCTCGAATGCCTGATGCGCCACGCCGGACAGGTCGTCACAAGGAGCATGTTGCTGGAGGCCGCGTGGAACTATGACTTCGAGCCGCGCGGCAATATCATCGACATGCACGTGCACCGGCTGCGCGCCAAGGTAGATCGCGATTTCCCTACGCCGCTCATCCGGACAGTAATGGGCGCCGGTTACGTTCTGGACGGTTCTCCATGAAACGGCCCACGCTCATTAAAGTTTTTTAATCATCGCGCGAAAGGCCTGACAGGACCATCTCGGTACTCTTGCGACTTCATTGTCGCGAGAGTGCCCTCCATGTACGAACCGCCTCGTGCGGCCCTGCTGCCCCATTTTTACCGCGCCAGCCCTGTGCATCCGGCATGTGCAATCGTCCTGGCACTGACGCTGCTGTTTTCCGGCTGTTCGCTCGTCCCCGCGTACAAGCGCCCCGATGCACCGCTAGCGGAGCGCTTCGACGGCGCCGCGTCTATCTCACTCGCCAATACCACGCCGGTTCGAAGCGAATGGTGGCGCGCGTATCAAGATCCCGAGCTGAACGCGCTGGTCGAGCGGAGCCTGCAGAACAACTTCTCGCTGGCATCGGCGGTAGCGACTGTCGAAGAAGCGCGCGGCAATGCAGAGAGAGCCGGCGCGCCGCTGTATCCGTCGTTGACGTTAGGGGCGACCTACGACCGCAGCCATCAGGGCGGCACCGCCGGCACGAAGGGCTGGACAGGAAAAAGCCAGAGCGTCTTTCTCGAAGCCAGCTATGAGATCGATTTCTGGGGACTGAATGCGGCGAACGCCAATGCCGCGATGCTGCTCGCGCGGGCATCGGAATTCGACCGCGACACGGTCGCGCTGACGCTGACGGCATCGGTTGTGAACACGTACTTCGAGATCCAGTCCCTGCGGCGCCGGGTGACGCTCGCACGCACCATTTCCACTGACGCCGAACACATTCTTCAATTGCTCATCGCGCAGAAGGATGCCGGTGTGGCGACGGAGTTGCAGATCGAGCAGCAGCGCAATGCGCTGGCCACGTTCCAGGCGAACGTGCCGGTCTTACAGCAGCAACTGGATCAAAGCCTGCATTCGCTGGCTGTGCTCACAGGCAGCGCGCCCGAGCAACTGAACGTGGGCGAGGTGCAGCTGAGCGCCATTCCAATCCCGGCGGTGCGACCCAACTTGCCTTCGAGCTTGCTGGAAGCACGCCCCGATATACGCTCGAAGGAAGCGACCCTGCAGTCTGCGAACTACAGCGTCGGCGCGGCACGCGCGGCGTACTTTCCGGCCCTCCTGCTCACGGCCGATGGCGGTTTGAGCAGCGGTTCGCTGTCGCATTTCCTGACGAGTCCGTTTGCCAGCCTCGCGAGCGCCCTTGCTGTACCGATCTTCGATGGCGGCGCGTTGCATGGCCAGCTTCATGCGAACCAGGCGGCCGTGACCAAAGGCGTGGCGGACTACCGGCAGACGATCGTGACCGCGCTGCAGGACGTTGAAGATTCGTTGACGGCCGCGCAGCAACAGCAGCTTGCGGAAGCCTTCGACCAAACCGCCGCCGACGCAGCGCGCCAAGCCGCGACGCTTGCCGAGGCACAGTACAAGTTCGGCACGGTCGACTTCCTGACCGTACTCGATGCACAACGCACGCTGTACCAGGCAGAGGACACGCTGGTGCAGGCGCGGCTTTTACGGCTGCAGGCGTCGGCGGGTTTGTTCCGTGCTTTCGGCGGTGGTTTTGGTGTCACCGATTCCGCACCCCAGGCGTCTCCATCAAATTCGCAATCGAATCCTGGCAACTCATGAAACAAGAAGACATTCCTCTGGAACCGGCGCCTCGCAGCCAGGACAAACGTTCCATGCACGCAGTGTTTATCGTGGCGGTACTTGTCCTTCTCACTCTGCTTGGCTGGTGGCTGTGGCCGAAACATCCGGTCAGCGCGCCGGCCGCGGCCATTCCGGTCAACGCAGGTCACGCCACCTTGCTCGATTTCCCGATTCGCCTCGCGGCCGTGGGAACGGTCCAGGCGCTCAACACGGTCGATGTGAAAGTTCGGGTCGATGGTCAACTCGCACGCGTCGCGTTCACTGAAGGGCAGGACGTGAAGGCCGGTCAGGTCCTCGCGCAACTGGACCAGGGTCCGCTCACCGCGCAATTACGGCAGGCTGAAGCTGCGCAGCGCAAGGATCAAGCGAGCCTCGACAACGCTCGCCTGGACCTCACCCGCTTCTCGAAGCTGGTGGGCATCGGGGCCGCGACAACGCAGAGCGTGGACACCGCGAAGTCGCAGGTCGAGTCGTTCGCGGCGAGTGTCGCAGCCGATGCCGCGCTAGTCCAGAGCGACCGGCTGCAGCTCGGCTTCACGACGCTGTACGCGCCGTTCACGGGCCGAGCCGGCGCGCGTGAGGCTGACCTTGGCGCTATCGTGCATCCGGCAGACACGACAGGTATCGTCACGGTCACGCAGATGGAGCCAATCGAGGTACTGTTCTCCGTGCCGCAGGACGGCTTGTCCGACTTGCTCGCGGGGCAGGCAAAGACCCCGTTGCCCGTCGATGTCATCACGCGTTCAGGAAACACGGAACTTGCTTCGGGCTCGCTGGTTTTCATCGACAGCCTGGTCGATGCCACGACCGGCCAGATCAGGCTCAAGGCATCGTTCACGAACCAGGACCGCAAGCTCTGGCCAGGCGAACTGGTCAACGCCCGCGTGCTGTTGCGCACGGATAAACAACGCCTTGCTGTGCCCAGCCGTGCAGTGGTTAACACGCAGAATGGCTCCCAGCTTTACAGGGTGGATTCCGGCGGGACGGCGCAGTTGCGACCGGTGCAGGTCGGCGCCAGCGTAGACGGCATGACGGAGATTCGCGGCGGCGTCACGGCGGCGGACCTGATCGTCTTCGATGGCCAGAGCCGCCTGAATCCCGGTGCGCGGGTTGCAGCAAAAGTGGTAGCCGCGACGCCCGACACGGCCGCTGACACCGCCAATGCAGGTACCGTAGGCGATCCGTCATGAGCCTTCTTGAGCGTTTCATCCAACGGCGGATTGCGACGAGTTTCCTTGCTATCGCGGTACTGCTCGTTGGCGCGGTCGCCTACTTCCTGTTGCCGGTCGCGCCCTTGCCACAGGTCGACTTCCCAACCATCCAGATTGTTGCGAAGTTGCCGGGCGCGAGCGCAGAGACCATGGCGACGTCGGTGGCGACGCCACTCGAACGGCAACTATCCCTGATTGCGGGCATCACGCAGATGACCTCCGCGAGTTCGCTCGGCACCACCAACATTGCCGTCCAGTTCGACCTGACACGCGATATCAACGGGGCGGCGCAAGACGTGCAGACGGCGATCAACGCGGCCGGCGGTACGCTGCCGAAGAACCTGCCGAATCCGCCCACGTACGAGAAGGTCAACCCGGCGGACTTCACCTTGCTGTCGCTCGCGCTCACGTCACCTTCACTGACGCTCACGCAGCTCGACGGTTACGCGGAAGATTATCTGGCGCAGCAGATCTCGCAGATGCCGGGGGTTGGCCTTGTCGACTTCCACGGCCAGCAACGGCCGGCTGTGCGCATCCGGCTCGACCCCGACAAGCTCGCGGCACGCGGTCTTACGCTCGAAGACGTGCGTTCGATCGTGGGTGTGCAGACCGTCAACGCGCCCAAGGGCAGCCTCAACGGGCCCGATCGCTCGGTTGTCTTCAACGCGACGGACCAGCTCACCACTGTCGACGGGTACCGCGACCTCGTGGTGGCCTACAAGAACGGCGCGCCCGTTCGCGTGCAGGACCTGGGCACAGTTGTAAGCGCGGCCGAGGACACCCAACAGGCCGCTTGGCTGCAGCACGAACGCGCGATCATTCTGGACGTGCACAAGCAGCCGGGATACAACGTTGTCCAGACCATTGCCAACATCAACGCGGCGTTGCCCGCGCTTGAGGCAACATTGCCGGCTGCGGCACACCTGCACGTGGTGGGCGACCGGACCCAGACTATCAACGCGTCCGTACATGACGTGCAATTCACCCTGATGCTGACGGTCGCGCTCGTGGTGATGGTGATCTTCTCGTTCCTGCGCAATCTCTGGGCGACCGTCATCCCGAGCCTGACCATACCGCTCTCGCTGGTCGCGACCTTCGCCGTGATGTATGTGCTGGGCTATAGCCTCGACAATCTCTCCCTGATGGGGCTGACTATCGCAGTGGGCTTCGTGGTGGACGATGCGATTGTCGTGATCGAGAACGTGATGCGCCACATCGAGGAAGGCGTGCCTCGAATGCAGGCGGCTCTGCTGGGTGCACGCGAGGTCCGCTTCACCATCATTTCGATGACGATCTCGCTGATCGCCGTGTTTATTCCGATCTTGTTGATGGGTGGCATTGTCGGGCGCCTGTTTCGCGAGTTTGCCGTGACAGTGAGTGCGGCGATCCTGATGTCGGCGGTGGTGTCGCTAACGGTCACGCCCATGCTGTGCGGCTGGCTCATTCGTGCGCCCGGCACGGACGGCGGCCGGATGCGCAAACTGGAAGTCTGCCTCGAGCGGGGGTTCACATGGACCGAGCGGCGCTATGAACGCGGGCTCGACTGGGTGCTTCGCCATCAGAAGATCATGCTCGGTGTGACCGTTGCAACGGTCATCGCAACTGCCGGGCTGTTCATTGCTATCCCGAAGGGCTTTTTTCCGCAGGAGGATTCCGGGTTGATCATGGGCGTGGCCCAAGCCGCACCCGATATCTCGCCGCAGTCGATGGCGACGAAGATGCAGCAACTTGGGTCTCTTATCGAGGCTGATCCCGCCGTCGATAACGTCTATTACTGGATCGGTCCGAACCCGACCGTGAGTCAAGGCCGCGTCATGATCAACCTGAAGCCGTTCGGGCAGCGCACGGACAGTGCCGGCAAAGTCTTGAACCGGCTGAAACCGAAGCTTGCTGCCGTGATCGGTATCTCGCTCGCCATGCAGGTTCGCCAGGATATCCAGGTGGGCGGACGGGTCAGCGCGGCGCAATACCAGTACACATTGCAGGCGCCCGACGTCAACTTGTTAAATCATTGGGCACAGGTGATGACCCAGCGGTTGTCTGCGTTGTCAGAACTGACTGATGTGACCTCGGACCAGCAGGCGTCGGCGACCAGCGCTAATTTGGTGATTGATCGCAGCACCGCATCGCGTTTCGGCATTACTGCGCAAGCCATTGACGACACGCTCTACGACGCGTTCGGCCAGCGCCAGGTCGCAACGCTGTTCACGCAGCTCAACCAGTATCACGTCATAGAAGAGGTGGATCCGAAGTTCCAGTTGACGGCCGATGCGCTTGCTCACTTATACGTCCGTTCTCCGCTTACCAATGCACTGGTGCCGTTAAGTACGCTCGCGAAAGTCGAGAACAACGTGTCGCCGATTTCGGTCAATCACCAAGGCTTGTTTCCCTCGGTGACTATCTCATTCAATCTCGCTTCGGGGCAGTCGCTGGGCAATGCCGTGAACGCGATTCATCGGGCGGAAGTGGCGGCGGGCAAGCCGGACTCGCTCACCGGCACATTCCAGGGCACAGCGCAGGCGTTCCAGGCGTCGTTGAAAAGCGAGCCTTACCTGATCGCTGCCGCACTCGTTGTGGTGTACCTGATACTTGGAATCTTGTACGAAAGCGCAATTCATCCACTGACCATCATTTCGACGTTGCCGTCTGCAGGTGTGGGCGCGTTGCTCGCGCTCATGTTATGCGGCCAGGATCTGTCAATCATGGGCATGATCGGCATCATCCTGCTGATCGGGATCGTTAAGAAGAACGCGATCATGATGATCGACTTCGCGCTGGTTGCTGAACGGGAACAGGGTTTATCTCCCCACGATGCAATCCGCCAAGCGTGCGTGCTGAGGTTCCGGCCGATCATGATGACGACGCTGGCGGCGTTGTTCGGTGCCCTGCCGCTGGCGCTCGGGCACGGTGCGGGCGCGGAGTTGCGGGTACCGCTCGGCATTGCAATCGTTGGCGGCTTGATCCTCTCGCAGATGCTTACACTGTTCACCACGCCCGTAGTCCACCTCTGGTTTGACCGGCTCGCTCACTGGCTCGACCGCAAGCGCGGGAGCGGTGTGGCGAAGGAGGGCGTGCCGGTTCAATAGTGGATGTGATACGCCTGCCGAGGTCGTTAGTGACCGGTGCTGCGGCAGGCTATCCGGGCCTATCCGGGACTATCCTGACACCCAGCCACGCCGGATCAGCGGTCCGAACAACGGCCGATAAGCAAGCATCGCGGCTCGCACAACCGGGGCTGCAAACCAGCGGCCCGTGAGCCCGCAAAGCCAGGCACTGATGCCGGAGACGAGCGCAGCGCCGGCTATATCGAACGGGAAATGCACGCCGATATAGATCCGCGCCCATGCCATTGGCAGACCAAGAAGCGCGAGTACCCAGCCCGCGCGGCGTGCTTCGGGATGCATCAGCAGACTGAAGGCAACCGCCCATAGGAACGTCAGATGGTCGCTGGGAAGCGATGAATCCGCTCCATGCACGATCAGCGTATGCCCCAGGCCAATCATGAAAGGCCGCGGATGCGGGTACATCACGCCAATAATCTGTGCGGCCAGCAAAGCTATCAGTGCCGACGCGCTTGCCTCGATCAGTCGCTGGCGCACGATGTCGTTTCCGCGCAGCCAGCACACGATCAACGTGGCAGGCACGAGCCAGATCGCGTACTCGCCGAACAGCATGGCCAATGCCACGATGACCGGCTCTGGATGAGTCGATGCGTTAACCAGCAAAAAGAGGCTGCGGTTCAGTGCTTCCATAGTGGGCGATAGATTGATGGATGATGGGTAAGCTTATCGTCGCAGGCTTAGCTGGCGCTTAGCTGAGGCTTATGGAGGCGCAAGCACGCTCGCTTGCAAGGGCTGATTACGCAGATAACAAGTTTGTAATCGTCGGGTCAGGGTGTAGTCACTACGCCTCGCACAAAATGAAGTCCTGCTCTTCGTTGTTTTGACGGTGAAGAGCACGAGCTTCAATCATGGTGACTGGAGCCACATCCGACGAGGCGTTTATCATGAAAAAATTCATCTTCGCAATACTGTCTGCAGTTCTGATTGTTCCGGCCGTGTCGTTCGCGCAAACCAACAACGGTCCCGTCACGCGGGCCCAAGTGCGCGCGGAACTTGTTCAGTTGGAGCGTGCGGGCTACCAGCCCGCCAGCAAGCAAATTCATTATCCCGATGAGTTACAAGCGGCGGAGCAACGAGTGCAAGCGGCCAACAGCGTGAATGCATCGGAGGGCGGTGCGCACGGAAACGGTGCCTCAACAGCGGCTTCGGAATTGCCGGGCCGTGATGCGGCGAATTAGGGCTGGGCAAACTCGCAAGACGGTTGCGGGCTGCATTATTTCAGTCGATGCGGCCTTCGCGCTGCTTCAGAAGGAGTCCCTGCAACAAGGGCGCGCAATCAACCTGTCGTCTGAACCGAATTATAAGGACAGCTCCCCGCCACCCGGCGTTAGCGCTGCCACGCTCACGATCAACCCGCCGTCGTCGCGATTGCTCACATTAAGCGTAGCCCCGTGCCGCCCCGCAATACTCGATGCAATCGCGAGACCCAGCCCGCTGCCCGACCCCTGCGCACCGGTACCGCGATAAAACCGGTCGAACACCCGGTCGAGTTCATCGGGGGCTATGCCCGTCCCGGTATCGATGACTTCAACGCCCAAACCCTGGGTATCGCGCGCGAGGATCACATCGACCTTGCCGCCCTCGGGCGTATGGCGAATCGCGTTGTCGACCAGATTGTTCAGTAAGATGCCCAGCGCATGTTCATCGCCCATTACGACATAGTCGTCCGACCTGTCGCGCGTCCGTTCCTCCAGTCCCAGATCGATGTGCTTGGCCTCCGCCAGCAAGGAGAGATCACTCACTGACCGCTCCGCGAGGCGGCGCAGGCTCACAGGTGTCATCGATGCGGCCCGGTTCGCGTCCTCACGCGCCATGGCCAACAGCTGATGTGCAAGGTGAATGATCCGGTTCAGCCGTCCCTCAAGACGTTCGAGTGTTTGGACATCACCTTGCAACGCACCGTCGCGCCGTGCCACCTGAAGTTGCAACTTCAATGCGGTCAGCGGCGTGCGCAACTCGTGAGCCGCGTCGGCAACAAAGATCCGCTGTGCCTGCGACGCGTCGTTCAAACGCCGCAGCAAGTCGTTCAATGCATCGACCAGTGGACGGATCTCCACGGGTACCCGCGCGCCCGCCTGCAACGGTTCGAGCGAGTCGAGCGAGCGCCGCGATAACGCCCGCGAC
>DASYLW010000121.1:0-2827 GCA_036009385.1 Caballeronia sp. | reverse complement strand
GGACTCGGTTACATGGTGTCGAAGGAAGCCTGATGCATTCCATTCGACGCCAATTGCTGGTCTGGCTGCTGGCACTGGTGATCGTCGGCGTGGGGTTCGCGGGCTGGCTGATCTACCGTCAAGCGCTGGCCGAAGCGAACGAGTTGTTTGATTATCAACTGGAACAGATCGCGGCCGCGCTGCCGTCAGAGCCGTTTTCGTCCGTGCTGCAATCGCGCAGCGACAGCGACGAAGGCGTCGTGATCCAGATCTGGAACCGCAACGGCGTGCTCATGTATTACTCGCACCCGCGCGTGCCGCTGGCGCCGCACGCAGAGCTGGGCTTTTCCACCGAAGCCACGCCGCGCGGCGTATGGCGCGTCTACAGCGCCATTGTTGGCGATAACGTCGTCCAGCTTGCGCAGCCCTTGTCCATCCGCAACCGGCTGGCGGCAGGGGTCGCGTGGCGAACCTTGTGGCCGCTCGTGGTGCTGTTGCCGCTGCTCGGCCTGGCGATATGGATCATCGTCGGACGGGGGTTGAAGCCGCTGCAACGCGTGACACGCGCGCTCGACACGCGTCATCCGGAAGCGCTGGAGCCTTTACCCGACAACCCCTTGCCAGAGGAAGTCGTGCCCGTCGTGCGCGCGTTGAACGCGCTGCTCGCCCGCCTCGCGACTGCGCTGGACACCCAAAAGGCTTTCGTCGCCGACGCCGCCCATGAGTTGCGCACGCCGCTCGCCGCCGTGCAGATCCAGTCGCAACTGGTGGCGCGCGCGAAGGACGACGAGTCGCGCAAGGAAGCGCTCGACGACTTGCAAGCGGGTATCACGCGCGCCACGCGTCTGGCCGAGCAACTGCTGGCGCTCGCGCGCTCCGAACCCGACGGCAAGAACGAGACCGAGCCGGTGGACCTGCACGCGCTGCTGGACGAATGCGTGGGCGCATCCGTGCTGGTGGCGCAACAGCGCGGCGTTGACCTGGGTATTGAAGCAAGCGAACCGGCCACCATTTCCGGCGACGCCAATGCGTTGCGCGTGATGTTCAACAATCTCATCGATAACGCGACGAAATACACGCCGAGCGGCGGCCGCGTGGATGTGTGCTTGCAGGTGGAAGGCGGCCACCCGACAGTGGAAATAGCGGACACGGGCCCGGGGATTCCCGCCGATGAACGCGAGCGTGTGTTCGACCGGTTTTATCGAGTGGGAGCGGGGTCCAGCCGTGCGCGCACGGACGTGGCGGGCAGTGGCCTGGGGCTCGCGATCGTGCGCCGGGTCGCGATGCAGCATGACGCGAAAGTGTCGCTCGCCGAATCGAAAAGTGGCGGTTTGTTCGTCTCCATTCAATTCAGATCTGCTTTAAAAGGCGCTTTAAGTACCCTTTAAGCGGCGCCTCGTACTCTTCGGTTCATCCTGAAGCGCATCCCCGAGGAGCACACGATGAAAGCGAAGATCATTTCCCGCAGCGCCATTGCAATAGCCGTTGTCGTCGCCGTGTCGGCGGGTTACGTAGCGGGCAACCGCAACGTGCCGGCACCGCAGGTCATTGCGCCGGCACAAGCCGCGATGATGCCGGCCGAAGCCGCTGCGAAGACCGGTATTCCCGATTTCTCCGGCCTGGTCGAAACCTACGGCCCGGCGGTCGTCAATATCAGCGCGAAACACGTGGTGAAGACCGCGTCGCGCCGCAATGGCATGAACGGCGGGGCGAACGGCGGCAATCCGCAACTGCCGATCGATCCGAGCGATCCGTTCTATCAATTCTTCAAACATTTCTACGGTAACGGCGTGCCCGGCATGGGCGGCAACGACGGCCAGAACGCCGCCGATACCCCCAGCGAAAGCCTGGGTTCAGGTTTTATCGTGAGCAGCGACGGTTACATCCTGACCAACGCACACGTGGTTGATGGAGCGAACGTGGTCACGGTCAAGACCACCGACAAGCGCGAATATCGCGCGAAGGTGGTCGGCGCGGACAAGCAGTCGGATGTCGCCGTGCTGAAGATCGACGCGATAAATCTGCCGATCGTCAAGATCGGCGATCCGAACGGCAGCAAGGTCGGGCAGTGGGTAGTTGCAATCGGCTCGCCCTACGGTTTCGATAACACCGTGACGTCCGGCATCATCAGCGCGAAATCGCGCTCGTTGCCGAACGAGAATTACACGCCGTTCATCCAGACCGACGTGCCGGTGAATCCGGGTAACTCGGGTGGCCCGCTCTTCAACTTGCAAGGCGAAGTGATCGGCATCAATTCGATGATCTATTCGCAGACCGGCGGCTTCCAGGGACTTTCGTTCGCAATCCCGATCAATGAAGCCATGAAGGTGAAAGACGCGCTGGTGAAGACCGGCCACGTGGATCGCGGCCGTCTTGGCGTGACCGTGCAGGGCATGGATCAAACGCTCGCGAAGTCGTTCGGCCTGCAAAGCCCGAATGGCGCGCTGGTGAGTTCGGTGGAAGCGGGCGGCCCGGCAGCGAAGGCGGGTCTCCAGCCCGGTGACGTGATCCTCTCGGTCAACGGCCAGCCGGTTGCGGATTCGAACGCGTTGCCGTCGCAAGTGGCAGCGCTCGCGCCGGGAACCACAACCAAGGTGCAGGTCTGGCGCGACAAGGCCACGAAGGACCTGAGCGTGACCGTGGGAACCTTGTCCGACGCCAAGACCGCAAGCACGGGCAAGGGTGCGGACCAGGGCGATTCGGCATCGCAGGATGCACGGCTGGGCGTCGCGGTCCGGCCGCTGACGCCTGAAGAGAAGCAAAGCGCGTCGCTGTCGCGCGGCTTGCTCGTGCAACAGTCGGGCGGCGCGGCGGAAAGCGCGGGCATCCAGGCCGGCGATGTGATCCT
>DASYLW010000120.1:0-3442 GCA_036009385.1 Caballeronia sp. | reverse complement strand
GACTTTGTCACACCACATGCGCGGAAAGCTTCAGTCTGAATCGAACGAAAGTTCTTCGTTTGGGCTTTGGCCCGATCCACGCGAAACTCGTTGCCTCCCTCGCCGCCAAGCGTCGAATATTTCGAGAACGTCATTTGCTCGACGTAGTCGTCGTAGGGAAGAACCGCCGCAATATGGTCGATTGCACACGAACACTTGTATACGTTGGCGAAGTCGTGACCGTTGTCATCCATGCAGCCGAGCACATATTCCACGCGCCCCTGGGTGGGGTAGTCGTGGCCTTGCGCCGGATTGCCGGCGGCCGGAACAACGGGATCGGCCGACGGGTCTGCCGCCCATGCAAGCGACGGAGCAAGCACGAGACAGGCAATCAGCAGCCGCGTGCGACATCTGGAGGTCATGCCGGAGCCTCTCCAAAAGAAGTAATTCCTCGGTTGAATGAAGGAGTGGACGGGCCGCTTGTCATGAGTGACTCACGAGTGACTCACGAATGACTTTGGCGGCCTCGTCCAGACCTGCTCGTTTTTGACACCACGCCATGAAACCGCGCCGCGCTTCAGTTAGCCGCGAACGGATGCGCGACGGAAGATTTCTTCGCGACCACGTCGGCTGCGCTTGGTTCGCCGGCAACCGCGCGCTGGATCGCTTCTCGGGTAGCCTTGTAGTTGTACTCCTGGATCTTCTTGTCGTCGTCGGCTTCCCAGTGAATGAACACGCCCACGCAAACAAAAACATCGTCGGCTTCGTCCTTCGGAATCGTGCCGTCTTCAACGCTATCTGCGACTGCCAGCGCGACGGCATGCTGCGCAGGACCGAACATCTGCACGGCCTGTTTCGCACCCTTGATGGTTACCTTGTTGAACATCACCGTATTCGGGCGGGTGATGAGATTAGGCGCGACGACCGCCAGCAGCGACGTGAAGCCGTCCTTGTTATTGGTCAGGGCGTGGCAGAACGCGGTCTCGACAGCAGAGCCGCGCGGTCCAATCAGCAAGTCGATATGAGCGACCTCGTTACCGTCGCCGACCAGCGACTCGCCTACCATGACGCGGTTGATTTTGGCCATGCTGTTCCTCCAGTGATTGGATATTGAATGTGCCCGCTTGGCGGTCAGCCCTCAAACGGCGTGGATTGACGCCGCCCGGAGCCGGTTGAGAACCATGGCTGTTCCTATCATGTTCCGTGCCAATGGCAGGCATGTCGCGGCAGTGTCGGGCGGGACCACGTGCTCAGGTGCGCTCAGGTGTCGTCCGGGATGCCATCCGCGACGCCCGCGATGAACAACGTGGCGACCGTGAGATCCGCGCTCGTGCCCGGGTTGATGCCCTGCGCCTTCAGTTCGGCGTCCCACTCGCCGAGGGCAAGCAGTTCGTTCGCGACGCCGCCGCGAGCCAGAGCGCGGCGTATCGCGTCCTGGTGCCTGCGTGCCTCGCGCGTGACACTCTGCGCCACGGGCAAGCCGTGCTTGCGCACAATGTGTGAATCGGGCCAGCCGCTCAGGAAGGCAAGGAACACGTCGAGCGTGATCGCCGTGGCGGGTTGCGAAAGTCCTGAACGTTGAGCGCGGCGCACGGTTTCAAGCCCCGTTTCGAAGACGTCGCGAAAGCCGTTCGCATACTGGCGCGCGATGCTGTCGCGACCGGCCGCCAGCGTCATCGCGGTGCGAAGATCGACGCTCGGCAAGTCATGGACCGATTGCTCGGGCGCGTCGCCCAGGCCGCCAGGATTGGCGAGCGCGATCGCGCGATAAGCGGCGCGGGTATCGTCGAGATCGAGCGTTGCCAGCACCCGTTCCGTTGCAGTGCGCCACGCGGTGGCGCAGATGCCGGCGCGAGGGTCCTCCGCGTGGATCTCCAGCGCCGCGGCAAGCGGCGCGACCAGCAACACGATGCCGAGGTTGGTATTGCAGCCGGCCGTCTCGCGCGTGCGGCTGACCGCATCGAGAATCCGCGTGCCGACCGGCGCGCCGGGCGCTAACAGCGCGTTCGCCGCTGCGTCCGCGCTCGCGATGAATTGCGACGCCGTCATGCCGTGACCTGGGTAGCCGACGCTGACGTTGCCGGGCTTTGCAGTCTCCACATCGAGCCGGCAAGCCCGTAAATACGCCGCTCTTGCCCGGGCGTGGGAGAGGACGCTATCGCAAGACATCGCCAGTCATCAGAGGCGCGTGCGCCGCGAGCCTGCGCTCGAGCAGATCGTCAGCAAGCGCGGCGGCTATGTCGAGATACGTCACCGATTGCAAGCCTCGCCATGCTGCCACGCCGTTGACTTCGAGCACCAGCGGCCGATTTTCATCGTCGCCGCTGCTGGACGTGCGCCGCGAAGGAATCAGGTCAACACCTGCATAGTCGAGGCCGAGTGCGCGGGTCGCTCGCTCGGCGGTGTCGGCGAGGACGGGGTCGAGTGGCGCGCGCTCGCATTTCGCCCCTTGCGCAAAGTTGTGAATCCAGCCTTTGCCCCCCACGCGCCGCATGGCCGCGACCGCCCGGCCGCCGATCACGAGGACGCGCCAGTCGAAGCCCGGCCGCGCGGTTTCCACGTAGCGCTGCAGATAAGCGACTTGCCCCAGTGCCCGCAATGACGGCATGAGCGCGAGTGAGCCGTCGCGACGGTTGGCTCCCAGCCGTCGCAAGCCCTTGCCCTGCGATCCGAACAGCGGCTTGAGCACGACCCGGCGGTTCGCGGCCGCCTCGCGCATCAGCACCCGCTGCGCGAAGGATGCCGATTCTCCCGCCCACGTGGCGGGCGTCGGCACGCCATGCAGGTTGAGCAGGAAACTGGTCATCGATTTATCGACGCTGCGCTCGATCGCGCGCGCGTCGTTGTAGACCGGTACGCCGCATTCGCGCAGCGCGTGCAAAATACCTAGCCGCAGCGTGACCTGCTCGAAGGTCCCGCCCGCAATTCCGCGCACGAATACCGCATCGGGCAGCGCGTGCCCGAAGCCCGGGATCGCGAGACCGTGAGGCGCCCACGTGGTATCTATGCGGCATTGCGCCAGATCGACGCAGCGCGCGTCCACGTCACGCGCGAGGAACGCTTTCTTCAGGCGCCCGGTGTGCCAGCCGGTTTCGTCGGTCATGATGGCGACCCGAAGTCCGGCGCTCATGGCAAGTCCTCTCCGCCGGATTGCGGCGCTGACGTGCCGCTCCATTGCGCGTCGAGCAGCGCCGTGTCCAGCTTGCCGCCGTGATAGGTCAAGCCGCTTTCGAGGCTGCTGACCCACACTTCGGCTGGCGCGAACAACGCGGGGTCGACCTGATAAAAATCGTAGTTGAACGACGTGAAGATATCGGCGAAAGGGCGCCCGTAATCACGTGCATTCGATGACGGCAATTCCGCCGCGAGCCGTTGTGCGACGGCATCGCTTTTAACTGTCAGATGCACACGGCCGCCGTAGAGAATGGCGTCGTTGGTGCGGCCCATCGCCTGGATCGCGTCG
>DASYLW010000119.1:0-11749 GCA_036009385.1 Caballeronia sp. | reverse complement strand
TCGTTCCGATCCGCAAACAGTTTCGCTCCGGCCGCGAGTGCGTCAAGTTCGGTTTCGTAGCGCTCACGGGGCGACAAATCGTTCGGACCACACAGCATGTATCGGTAACGTCCGTAGTTGAACAGTTCCACGCGCATCCCGTTTGTCTCCTGATTTTTTAACTGCAAACGCGAACCCTAACGCACTTTTCCGCGCGTCCATCTCATTAGAGGACGGGCGCGAGCGGCATCGTTCAAGGGGTCTAAGTCCGGGAGTTTGCAGTGGTGGCACGTCTTTGTATGGGAGCTTGAGCGTGAGTTTATGAGTACGCGTGAGGCCGTACGGGTCCGTGGAACACTGATGCTTGCCCGAGAGCGTACGGGGCGAAGCGTGTTCGTGTCAGGATTCGCGAGAAGGAGGGGTTCACACATCCGTGGCTCTGGCGAGCACCCTGCTTTTGGGGCACCCATGAATTGGAACTGCACGCTGTGGACACTTAGGGTAGAGCGGTGAAAGCGTTTTCTTTGCTTCGTTTCTTTGTCGCTTTGGACAAAGAAATGACGCGCCGCCACGCGCAGTGGCTAATAGTGATAAAGAAATTAGCTAACCTAATCAAATCACCAACCTAGAAAGCAGCAACCCGGCAATGACCCCGACCGCTACCCTCCCAAGCCCCCCACCCCGACCATCCCCTAAAAAACGCCAGCGTCTAATACCTCCGGGCCATCACATCCAGCCCCACCGGCCTAATCCTGTCAGCATGCCCCGCACATCCAAACGCCTCAAACCGCGCCACGCATAAATCCCTCGCCGCGGCCGTCGCCGCCTTCAACGCATGACGCGGATCAAATTCACCCTTTGTCATTGCCAGCGACCTTCGCATTGCTCCGGTCATCGCCAGCCTGATATCCGTGTCGATATTCACCTTGCGCACACCATTCGCAATCCCGCGCTGGATCTCCTCCACAGGCACGCCATAAGTCACCGGTATCTCACCACCGTGCTCGCGAATAATCGCCAACCATTCCTGCGGCACCGACGACGATCCGTGCATCACCAAATGGGTGTCCGGGATCAACCGGTGAATCGCCACTATCCGGTCAATGGCCAAGATATCCCCGTCCGGCTGACGACTAAACTTGTAAGCGCCATGCGAAGTACCAATGGCAATAGCAAGTGCATCCACGCCCGTCGCTCCGACAAATGCCCTCGCCTGTTCAGGATCGGTCAACAAATCGTCATGCGATAACCGGCCCTCTGCGCCCACGCCATCCTCCTCGCCGGCCTGCCCCGTTTCGAGCGAACCGAGACACCCCAACTCCCCCTCGACCGATACCCCCACCGCATGCGCCGCCTCCACAACCCGCTGGCTAACCTCCACGTTGTAGGCGTAATCAGCGGGCGTCTTCTGGTCAGGCATCAACGATCCATCCATCATCACTGACGTGAAACCGGACCGGATCGCCTGCTGGCACACCGACGGACTCGCCCCGTGATCCTGGTGCAGCACGACCGGCAGGTCAGGATGCGCCTCGATCGCAGCCAACACGAGATGGCGCAGGTAAGGCTCCCCGGCATATTTGCGCGCTCCCGCCGATGCCTGCAAAATCACGGGACTTCGCGTCATTTCCGCAGCCTGCATGATCGACTGGATCTGCTCCATATTGTTCACGTTGAACGCGGGCACGCCATATCCATATTCCGCCGCATGATCCAGCAGTTGACGCAATGCGATAAATGACATTTCGGACTCCCTTATATATAGGTTATAACCGGCTCCCTGAAAGCTGATGTGTTCAGCAAGCAACCCTGCTCGCCTCGTCGACTACCGCCTTTACTGTCAGCCCGAAATGCTCGAACAACGCCTCGGCCGGCGCGGATTCGCCAAAACTATCGATTCCTACCACCCCGCCGTCCAGCCCAACGTACTGCCGCCAAAACGCACTCACCCCCGCTTCGACCGCTACGCGCGGTACGTCTCGCGGCAGCACCCTGTCACGCCACGCCCGCGACTGACGGTCGAACACAGTCGTAGATGGCATCGACACCACCCGGGCAAACACTCCCTGCGCATGCAGCGGCTCAACTGCCGCCAGCGCAAGCGCGATCTCCGACCCGGTCGCAATCAGCACAACGCGCTTCGACACACGACCCGCTGGCACCGCCCAGTCGCGCAGCACATACCCGCCATTGGCAATCGCATCGATCTGTTCTTCGTCGCGCGAAACAAACGGCAAGGTCTGGCGGCTCAGCAACAAACAGGAAGGACGATCGCGGTCGACCGCGCACACCCACGCCTGCGCCGTCTCCACGGTGTCGCACGGGCGCCATACATCGAGGCCCGGAATCATGCGAAGACTGGCTGCATGTTCTATCGACTGATGCGTCGGACCATCTTCGCCAAGGCCAATGGAATCGTGCGTGAACACGAACACCGCGCGAACCTTCATCAGCGCGGCCATGCGCAAGGCATTACGCGAGTAGTCGGAGAACGTGAGGAAAGTGCCGCCAAAAGGCAGGTATCCGCGATGCAGCGCCATACCGTTAAGTGCCGCACTCATGCCGAATTCACGCACGCCGAAGTGCACGTAGTTGCCGCCCTGGAAACCGTCGCGCCCGCCCTCCACGGTCACGGCTTCCTTCCAGCGCGTGAGGTTCGAACCAGTGAGGTCCGCGGATCCCCCTAACAGTTCGGGCAATGCACGAGCCAGCCCTTCTATAGCCTGCTGCGATGCCTTGCGCGTTGCAATCGACTGACCCGCGCGGTTGGCGTCCTGCACGAGCGCCAGCGCAGCCGAACGCCAGTGTGCGGGTAGTGCTCCGCGCGTACGCCGTTCGAACTCGGCGGCTTCAATGGGAAACTGCCGCCGGTACGCACCGAACCGAACGGTCCAATCCGCTTCGACCCTCTCCGCACGCTCGCGAGCGTCCCACAGGCTTCTGATCGCCGCCGGGATTTCGAAGGGCGGATAAGGCCAGTCGAGCGCACGCCGGGTCGCTGCGACCTCTTCAGCACTGAGCGGTGCGCCGTGCACATCGTGCGTCCCGGCCATCGACGGCGAGCCCTTTCCAATGACCGTCTTGCAACAGATCAGCGTCGGTTTTCCTGCAGTGCGCGCATGGCGCAATGCGCGGTCGACGGCATCGACGTCATGGCCATCCACCTCGCGCACCACGTGCCAGCCATAGGCCTCGAAGCGTGCGGGGGTATCGTCGGCGAACCAGTGGTCTACATGACCGTCGATAGAGATGCCGTTATCGTCGTAGAGCACTGTCAGCTTGTTCAGTCCGAGCGTACCCGCCAACGAAGCCGCCTCGTGCGATATGCCTTCCATCAGGCAGCCATCGCCGACAAGGACATAGGTTCGATGATCGACAATCACATGCCCAGGCCGGTTGAACTCCCGCGCCAGCAAAGCCTCGGCAAGCGCCATGCCGACCGCGTTCCCCAACCCTTGCCCCAAGGGTCCGGTCGTTGTTTCAACACCCGGCGTCAGCCCCACCTCGGGATGCCCCGGCGTCTTGCTATGCAGTTGCCGGAAGCGCTTCAGTTCATCGAGCGGCAAGTCGTAGCCGCTCAGATGCAGGAGCCCGTATAACAACATGGAGCCATGCCCGTTCGATAACACAAACCGATCGCGGTCGGCCCAATCGGGATTACGCGGGTTGTGTTTCAGGTGCCGGCTCCATAGTGCGACGGCGATCTCCGCCATTCCCATCGGCATGCCGGGATGACCGGATTTGGCCTGGCCGACCGCATCGACAGCGAGAAAACGCAACGCATTCGCCATCAAGCGGGTTTCATCGCGAACGCCTGGCGGCGCGGATACTTCAGTGACGGCATTCATCGGACGTCTCCTCTAACTAAAAAATAATCAGACCGCGCCCTCAGGCCCGCGCTCGCCGATCGAGCAACTGCAAGATCAGCGGCGTGAAGATGAGCTGCATCGCGAGCCCCATCTTTCCGCCGGGTACGACGATCACGTTCGGACGCGACATGAACGAGTCATGCAGCATGGTGAGCAAATACGGGAAGTCGATTCCCTTCGGCCGCGCGAACCGGATCACGACGAAACTCTCGTCGGCATGCGGAATCTCGCGTGCGGTGAACGGATTGGACGTGTCCACGGTGGGCACGCGCTGGAAGTTGACATGCGTGCGCGAAAACTGCGGGCAGATGTAGTTCACATAGTCCGGCATGCGCCTGAGAATGGTGTCGACCACCGCCTCGTGCGAATAGCCACGCAAGGTCTGATCGCGATGCAGCTTCTGGATCCACTCAAGGTTGATGATCGGCACCACGCCCACCAGCAGGTCCGCATGACGCGCAACGTCGGCCTTGTCGGTCACAGCCGCACCGTGCAGCCCCTCATAGAACATCAGGTCCGTGCCGGCAGTGACCTCTTCCCAAGGCGTAAACGTGCCGGAGTCCTGCTTGTAGAGCGCGGCTTCCGCGTCGTCGTGGACATAGTGGCGAACCTGTCCGGTACCGGTATTCCCATAGTTTTCGAAGAGTTGCGCAAGCTCTTCAAGGAGATTGGCCTCGGGGCCGAAATGGCTGAAGTTGAGCACACCGTCACGCTCGCTTTGCCTGAGCGCCTCGCGCATGCCCAGCCGATCGTGCCGATGAAACGCGTCGCCCTCCACAATCTGCGCGTTGATCCGCTCCCGCCTGAAAATATGGGTGAAGCTCTTCATGACGGTTGTCGTGCCCGCACCGCTGGAGCCGGTCACCGCAATGACCGGATGTTTGACTGACATGATGTGTCTCCTGGTTCTCGTAATCGAATTCGATCAGGCGACGCTCTCAGACCGGCGCTTCAGGCAAGAATAACGATCGCTTGTTGAAAAGCGGCGACGTGTAGGGCTTGTCTTCGCCACGGTCATAGTCGGCGTGATAGCGGGCAATGCGCGCCACTTCATTCTTCGAACCCAGGATCACCGGCACACGTTCATGCAACGCCCGGGGCTGCACGTCGAGAATCCGGTCGCGCCCCGTGGTCGACATGCCGCCCGCCTGCTCGATCAGGAAACTCATCGGACTCGCTTCGTAGAGGAGTCGCAAGCGTCCTTGCATGGCCGGCGTCTTGAAGTCGCGCGGATACATGAACACGCCGCCACGCATCAGGATGCGGTGGACTTCGGCGACCATCGAGGCGATCCAGCGCATGTTGAAATCCCGTTCGCGGCAACCGCTGCGGCCGTCCTTGCATTCCTGCACATAGCGGCCCACGGGCGGCTCCCAGAAGCGCTCGTTCGACGCGTTGATCGCGAACTCGCAGGTATCCTCCGGAATGCGGATATCCGAATGCGTGAGCACGAAATTGCCGACCTCGCGATCAAGCGTGAAGCCATGCGTGCCATTACCTACCGACAGGACGAGCATGGTCGACGGACCGTACACCGCATAGCCTGCCGCCACTTGCTCGTGACCCGGCCGCAGGAACGCGGCGTCGAGCGCATCGGGGCCGGCCTTCAACCCGGCGGGCGCCCGCAGCACCGAGAAGATCGATCCGACCACGCCGTTGATATCGATATTCGAGGAGCCGTCCAGCGGATCGAACGCCAGCAAATATTCTCCGCGCGGATACGCAGGCGGAATCGTGTACACGTCTTCCATCTCTTCAGACAGCATGCCCGCCAGCAGGCCGTCCCACTCGCAGTGCTGCAGAAAGATGTCATTGGTCGCAATATCGAGTTTCTTCTGCTCCTCGCCATGTGTGTTGATGGTCGCGGCCGAACCATAGTTGCCGCCCAATGCCCCCTTGGTCAGTTGCGCCGAGATGGTCTTGATGGAAGCCGCTACGTCGACCAGCAGCGCCGACAAACCGCTGGCCTGAACAGGCGAAGGATTGCGGTCGAGGGTATCGATCAGGAACTTTGAAAGTGTGGTCCGTCCATCCAGCATGGCGCACTCCTGGGATAGTCAAGCGTAATCAAGAAGGTCTCTGCGGCGGCGTGTCGAACACGCGGCTCGCGCGAATATCGATGGCGCACAGCTGGGTCAGCGCGGCGGTATCGGACGGCCCACCGCCTTGCATCGCGTCGGCGAACAGACGGCTGGCCTGGCGCAATCGTGCGCGATCGAGCGCGTTGCGCACCGAGCGCGCGTTCGCGAAATTCGGCTGGCGGATGCGCCGCACGAGATAGTCTTCGAACGCGGTACGGGCCTCTGCGTCGAGCCGGTAGTGCATCCGCGCGAGCATGCCTTCGGCAATTGCGATCAGTTCTGCGACGTCGTAATCGGGAAACGTGACGTGATGCGCAATCCGCGAGCGAAACCCCGGATTACTCTGGAAGAAGGTTTCCATGCGCGACTCGTAGCCCGCCAGGATGACCACCAGGTCCGAGCGCTGGTTTTCCATGGTCTGCAACAAGATCTCTATGGCTTCCTGCCCGTAATCGCGCTCGTTTTCCGGTCTGTACAAGTAATACGCTTCGTCAATAAACAGAACGCCGCCCATGGCGCGCTTGAGCACGTCGCGTGTCTTGGGCGCCGTGTGCCCGATGTACTGGCCCACAAGATCATCGCGCGTAACCGACACCAGATGCTTGCGGCGGATATACCCCAGCCTGAACAAGACTTCCGCCATGCGCAGCGCGACCGTAGTCTTGCCCGTGCCCGGATTGCCGGAAAAACACATGTGCAACGTAGGTGCTCCGCTCGCTATTCCAAGCGTTTCGCGCGCCCGCTCAACCAAAAGTTGCGCCGCTATTTCGCGGATGCGCGTCTTCACCGGCGCAAGCCCGACCAGATCGCGATCCAGTTCCGCCAGCACGTCGCCCACCGCGGACTTGCGGAACAGCGCGACGAGATCGACACTCGGAGTGTCCGGCTCAACAAGCGGCTTTTCGGGCAGTTTTTCGGGCGGTTCTTGAATCGGCAGATCGGCTTCGGCTAACGTCATCTCGATCTCTCCAGAGGCTCAGATCCTTGGCGGCTCGAGGGCGGCTGATCATTCGAATAAGCCTTGATCGCGTAGTGCTGCACGCGGCCCTGGACGTCCTGGCGTTCCAGGCGGAAACCCGGTTCGTCCTGTGGCCGGTTGACGATGAACGACAGTCGCATGGTCTCGAAACCACGCACCGAATCGAACGCGTTGACCTTGATGTAGTGCTCCGGATACGTCGTGCGGCACGCCCTGACTTCCTGCATCGCACCGGCGGGGTCTTTCAGGTCGAACATCGGCAGGCCCCACATTTCCCAGTAGGTATTGCGCGGATGCGGGTCGTCAGTGAACTCGACCGAGCAGGCCCAGCCCTGCCGCAATGCGTAGTCGATCTGCAAGCCGATCTCCTCGTCGGTGAGTTCGGGAAGGAATGAAAACGTTCCTTGTGTGATTCGCATGACTACCTCTCGTTCGATGAGTTTCCCAAAGCCTCCAGGCTTCAGGCCGGCGTTGGCGTGGCGGCAAAGTCCGGCGTGTCGGTCGACGCATAGTTGAACGTCACGTCGCGCCATGTATCGAGCGCCTGCTTGAGCGGCGTGCACCAGCGCGCCGCGCTCTCCAGTATTTCCGGCCCTTCGTTCGCGATGTCGCGGCCTTCGTTGCGCGCCTTCACCATGACTTCGAGCGCAACGCGGTTGGCGACAGCGCCCGCCTGGATGCCGGCGGGATGGCCAATCGTGCCGCCGCCGAACTGCAGGATGCAGTCATCGCCGAACAGGTCCAGCAACTGGTGCATCTGACCCGCGTGAATGCCGCCTGAAGCCACCGGCATGACCTTGCGCAATCCCGCCCAGGGCTGCTCGAAAAAGATGCCGCGCGACAAGTCCACCGGATTGCGCGACTCGCGCAACACGTTGTAATAACCCTGTACCGAAAGCGGGTCACCTTCAAGCTTGCCGACTGCAGTACCCGCATGTGCATGATCCACGCCTGCCATGCGCAGCCATTTCGCGATCACGCGAAATGAAATGCCGTGGTTGCGCTGTCGCGTGTAAGTGCCATGTCCTGCACGATGCAGGTGCAGGATCATGTCGTTCCTGCGAGCCCAGCCCGCCATCGACTGGATCGCAGTCCAACCGACCACCAGGTCGATCATCACGATGCAGGAGCCGAGCTCCTTCGCGAATTCCGCGCGTTCAATCATGTCCTCCATGGTCCCGGCCGTGACGTTGAGGTAGTGTCCCTTGACCTCGCCGGTAGCGGCTTGCGCGCGGTTCACGGCTTCCATGGAAAACAGGAAACGGTCGCGCCAGTGCATGAACGCCTGCGAGTTGATGTTCTCGTCGTCCTTCAAAAAATCGAGACCGCCCCTCAGGCCTTCGTACACCACGCGTCCATAGTTCTTGCCGGAGAGTCCCAGCTTCGGCTTCACCGTGGCGCCGAGCAACGGACGGCCATACTTGTCGAGCCGCTCGCGCTCGACCACGATACCCGTCGGCGGTCCGCGGAAAGTCTTGAGGTAAGCAACAGGCATGCGCATGTCCTCGAGCCGCAGTGCTTTCAACGGCTTGAAGCCGAACACATTGCCAATGATCGATGCCGTCAGGTTCGCGACCGAGCCTTCCTCGAACAGGTCGAGGTCATACGCGATATACGCAAAATACTGCGGTTCCGCGCTGCTCGAAGACGGTACGGCGTCCACGCGATACGCCTTGGCGCGATACATGTCGCAGGCAGTAAGGCGGTCGGTCCAGACCACGGTCCAGGTCGCCGTCGACGATTCCCCCGCCACCGCCGCCGCCGCTTCCTCGGGCTCGACGCCTGGTTGCGGCGTGATCCGGAAGAGCGCAATCACATCGGTGTCCTGCGGTACGTAGTCGGGCTGCCAGTAGCCCATCTCGCGATACTTCATGACGCCCGCCGAGTAGCGGGAGCGCGGAGCCGACGCGCTGGGTGCCGGCTCAACGGCGGCCTTGGTGAAATCATTCATTGCGTTTGCCTCGAAAGTAAAAAACGCTGCACAAGCTTCGAAAGCGCCTTGTGACCAGTTTGCTGAACAGATGAACGAACTGGCCTGCGCTGTGAATGCAATGTAGGCGCGAGCCGTCCCGAAGGGAATTCACGATTTTCTTCGACAGGGTTAAGTGATCCGTTAACATCGGGTACTCCCTAAAGCCGTGTGCCGGCGCGACGTGGGACACTTTGCTCAGGTTCCGCGACAGTCAGGCGCATTTGCCATTGCGCCATCCAGCCCGCGTGTTCCGTATGTGCTCCAGACACGACGACGCGTGCGTTTTGGCACGCTGCTTGCGTGAGGGTGCCTGCTGGCGCTACCTGTTGTTGCGAAAGTTACGAAAGCTGCGAAAGCTGCTGGAAAGGCGACGAGAGGGCGGCACTGGCGTTCCGTTGGATAACTTGATGGAGACGACTATGCAGTGGACGACACCGAGCTACACCGATATGCGTTTTGGTTTCGAAATCACGATGTATATCGCAACGCGTTAAGCGCCGGGCGCCGCCGTCGGCCCATGGTTTTTGTATGGGCAACTGACGTGCGGCTTGGCGTAATCGTTCTGGCGTGCTGCCGGCTGAACCAGGCCCGTGCAGTTGACGCAAGTGACGCAGGTAACGATTGCGCTTGATGCTTACGCTTACGCTTGAGTTGGAATGTGCCAAACCGCCGGCTCCCAGTGCGTCGCCATGACCAGCGTTCCCCGCCATGATTTACGAAACGATCGTCACGACTGCGGCGCACGATGGCCGGCCCCACATTGCACCCATGGGCGTCCGCTTCGAGGACGGCTTGGCAATCCTTGCGCCGTTTCGCCCCTCTGCCACACTGGACAATATCGTCGCCACACGCGCAGCCGTGATCAATTTCACGACTGACGTGCGTGTGTTCGCGGGCTGCGTGACGGGTTACTCCCGGGATTGGCCGACACTCGCTGCCACACGCGTGAACAGCGTGCGGCTCGCGGATTCGCTCGCTCACACGGAGCTTGAACTCGGGACACTCCAGGACGACCCGGAGCGTCCGGTGCTGCGGATGAAAAGCGTGCATGGCGAGACGCATGCGCCGTTCGCGGGCTTTAATCGCGCGCAAGCTGCCGTGGTGGAGGGCGCGATTCTCGTGAGCCGCCTGTTCATGCTGCCAGCGGAAAAGGTGGACCATGAAGTGGCGTACCTGCAAATCGCCATCGATAAAACCGCCGGCGAGCGGGAGCATATTGCGTGGGACTGGATCATGGCGGCCATTGCGCGTCATCGCTCCGGCGCGGCTCCCTTGCACGAGTTGGACACCGCGGCGTCCGGGCGGCGCTGAATCACCCCGGAGGTTTACATGACTGCATTGCTCGCGAGCGTCCGCTCGTCCGAAGAAGCGCTGGATGCAGCACAAGCGGGCGCAGAACTGATTGATCTGAAGGAACCGGGCGCCGGGGCGCTGGGTGGCGTATCCCTGGACGAGATCACGCGGATCGTGGCCGTGCTGCGCTCGATCTACCCGGTCAAGCCGATCAGCGCGACTATCGGCGATATTGCGACTGAGGCAACGGATGAAATCGCGGCGCGCGTCGTCGAAGTGAGCAATACGGGCGTGGATTATGTGAAGGTCGGCGTAACGCCCGGGGCGGCGGCCCGGCGTTGCCTGGTTGAGCTGGCGAATTTGCCGGCGGCAGTCGTGCCGGTGCTTTTGTGCGACGCGGGCATTGACGTGGAACTCTCTCGCTTTGCAGCAGAGTTGGGCTTTGCGGGAATCGTCTTCGATACCGCCAACAAGAACGGCCGCACGCTCTTCGATTGCGTCGATAAAAACACACTGGCGGCTTGCTTGCGGGCGGCCGGCGAGAACGGTTCAATGACCGGCTTGGCGGGGTCGCTCGGTTGGAGCCAACTGACGGAGATTCGCGAGCTGGCGCCGGATATAGCGGGGTTTCGTACCGCGCTGTGTGAGGGAGGGCGTGCGGGGCGTCTGGACCCGGCAAGAGTCGCGCAATGGGCGGATGCGCTGCATCGGAGTGCGCTCGCTCATTGAGCTTCACGAGGAACCTGATTATCGCGCCGGCGCAAGCCACTGGAACTAAGCCACGGGAATATGCAACAACCTCTCCCTCATCAGGCCGGCGTCGCCCTTGTTGAACATCTCCACCACGTAGTTCGCGTCGGCCACGTGCTTGACGAAGCTTGCGTCGACCACCCCTCTCGACGATAAGGCCTCGAGCGGCGTTCCCGCGTCCACCGCGCAAGACTTCACCACCATCAGCCGCTCGGCGTTCAGCGTGGTCGACAACCACGCGGCGAGGCTATCGGACGTCGTGTCCCAGTTGGTCATTTCATCGGGTGTGTCGCGCATCAGGTCGGTCGGCACCCATACGGCCACGCGGCCATCGCGCAATGCTCGCCGGATGCGAATCTCGTTCGATGCCAGCACGAGTTCCGGCAAGACCCCCTGCATCAGGATGGCGTACTGCGCCATCGCAAGCAGGCACATGTTGTGAGCGGCCAAATCGCCAAATTGCCACTCGCTCTGGTACTGGCGAACCGTGTCCGCGAAATCCGCGCCACCCGGCACGATCACGACCCGCCCGCCGCCTACTTCCCAAAGCTGGGTAAGCCACTCGCGCAGCGACGGGTCGTGACTCAGGCTTCCCCCGATTTTCACCACCCACATGACATGTCCCTCGCTCTGATTTGGCCCTGCCCGCACTTACCGTCACTGTCGTACACCTTGCATCAAGTCCGCACAATCCACATCAAGCCGCAGCCGCAGGCTCGTGCAGCGCCTGTAATGACAGCAACGCTACCGCCACGCCCGGCGCGCAGGTCGCTATCCATTCCGGCACATCCCGACCTGCACCGGGCGCATCGACCAGGCTCGCGAA
>DASYLW010000118.1:0-2632 GCA_036009385.1 Caballeronia sp. | reverse complement strand
GTCGAACCAGGCGTACCAGGCGACGGCATCACGGACAGCGGATTGCACTTTTCTAGCCGCGCGCGCGGCTGCGCGTTCTTCTTCACGATGATGTCGCGCCTGTTCTGCCGCAGCTCTTTCCCGACGCCGCGCGCTCACGAGCTCCGCAAGTGTCTGCGTGCCGGCGGATTTTTCCAGCGTCTGCGCCAAAGCGGCGTGAGCGGAGAGCGAAGTGAGCTTCGACAAGCGCCGGCTCGTCGCACGCTCCTTCTTGTAGGCAATGAGCAATAGCTCTTCGAACTCGAACATGCCGGGCATCAAGTGATCGAATGAAGTGATCGAATGCCGAGCTTAACAAGTTTTTGCGGCGGGTCGAAAATCGGAGCGCTGAGGGCCTTGCCGGTCAATATAAAGCGTCTATGGCGATGGCGCCGCGATCACCACGCTGACGTGTCGATTCTCCAATCCCTTGGCGTCGCCTCGTCCGGTCAAGTCGTTCGCTCCCGATCCCAACACAATCCGCGCTTCCACCACAATCTGCTGGTGCGCCGAGACCGTGTCGGTTGCATTGATCGCAACCGAGTCATCAAGAACGATCTTAGCGGGAAGCTCACCTGCTGACAGCCGACGCTCGGCAAGCAACGTATTCGGCGGGACTGCCACGCTAACCGCACTCGCCACGCTCGCCGGATTCGTCGAAGCCGGTGCGTCGCTCGTGCGAGCCGTCACGATTACTGTTCGATCGGAGGCGACCTGCGCGCCATCGGCCAGTCGAATATCCACGGTAACCGCGCTCAAGCCCTCCGCCTCATCAATATTCTTTTGCACCTTCATAGCCTCAGGCGACTCCGCCTTGAGCGTCGCGAGCAGCCTTCGCCAATACCCGATCGCGCGTGCATAACCCCGCGCGTCAAACGCCGCCGATGCCGCCAACGCAAGCGCTTTCGGATCAGCGGGATCGATGGCGAGCGCTGCCGCGATCTCCTCCGATGCTCGCCCGGCAAGCCGGCCATCGTCCGCGCTGGCGATGGCGTCTGCGAAATCGGCCCGCAGCGGCGCGGCGCCCGGCTCCAGCGCCACCGCCTTCTCGTAAGCCGCGACTGCGTCGGTCGGCCGCTCGAGCACGGTATATGAGCGCGCGAGCGTGGCCCAGGCGGCGGCATCGCGAGGATCTGGCGCATGATCGCGCAGACGAAACGCGAGACGGGAAACCATCATCTCCACCGACATCGACGACATGTCGTGCGAGACACCCAGCGAGTCGTCCAGCGGGTTGTTGAGCTGAAGCGCGCCCGGTTCGCCGAGCTTCAGATACAGCAGGCACGCAGCGCTCGGGAAAAGCGCTATCAGCACGGCACACGTCGCGGCGCGTGTAGCCGTACGCGGCGTGGACCTGCGTGCAAGCGAAGGCGAAGCGGCGGTATCGTCGAGTACGCGCTGTTCCATATCGCTGCGCACGCTTGCATACTGGTCCGGCGATAACGCGCCCGTGCGCAGATCCGCGTCGGCATCAGCCAATTCCCGCCGATACAGCGACACGCTCAACGCGCGAACCTTCGGCGCACCGGTTGCACTTTCCCGCTGCATCAACGGCACAACTGCGCACAGCACGGCCGCTATCAACATCACGGCTGCGATGATCCAGAAAGTAATCATGGCCGGTCACCCAGCAGACGTCTGACGCGTTGCTGCTGCAGCTCGGTGAGCGGTGTTGCGGTCATCTTCCGGCGTTGCAGAACGATGCCCGCGAACGTCAGGAGGCCCATAGTGAGGAGCGCGAATGGACCGAGCCAAAGGACCCACGTCCTCGTTTTGAACGGCGGGTCGTAAAGAACGAAATCTCCGTAACGCGTCACCATGTAGTCGCGAATCTGCGCATCGGTTGCACCCTGCTGGACTTGCTCGTGGATAATCCTGCGCAGATCAGCGGCGAGATCGGCCGTGGAATCCGCGATGGTTTCGTTCTGGCAGACGAGACAGCGAAAGCTCGATTCAAGGCCACGGATGCGGGCGGCGAGTTCCGGGACGGCGCTGGCCGTCACAGTAATTCCGGCGCTCGTGCCGGCAGCAGTTTGCGTTCGAGCGTTGCTTTGAACCTGTATGTCAAAGTCACCGGGCAAGGTCACAGCTTCCTGAGCGCTGACGTCGGCTTCGGCAATCATCACGACGCGAGAATTTACGGCCGCACTCGCCACATCACTCATCAACACACAACACAACCCGACCACGATCCTATTCATCGTTGCGCTCGCCTTGAAGGCTTCGCACGAGCGGCAGGATTTGCGTGTCGAGTGCGGCTTGCGTCAGTGGTCCCGAGCGCTTGAAGCGGATCACACCACGCCGGTCGACGACAAACGTTTCAGGCACGCCATACACGCCATAGTCGATACCCGTCTGCCCCGAGCGGTCCATCATCGATGCAATATACGGGTTGCCCGCCTGCTTGAGCCACTGTCGCGCGGCGTCCGGTTCATCCTTGTAATCGAGCCCGTAGATCGGCACGATATTCTTAGCCGCGAGCGCCACGAGTGCTGAATGTTCATCGCGGCACGACTCGCACCACGAGGCCCAAACGTTCATCACCCATACCTGGCCGCGCAACGCTTCGGGCGACAATTGCCGGTCCGGGGCATCGAGACGCGGCAGGTCGAAC
>DASYLW010000117.1:0-5732 GCA_036009385.1 Caballeronia sp. | reverse complement strand
AGCTGTGCCGGTACCACGCCACCCAGTTCGCAAAAAACAGGATATGGCGCTTCCTCCTGGATCACCGGCTCGAAAGTCTCAATCAATTCTTCGGGGAAATAACCCGATTTGCGCGCGGCTTCGAACAAGCCGAACGCAAAGAAACTATCGATACATTCGCTGTAACCCGTGAGCATCCATGCACGCAACGCGTCCTTCGGGGGGATACAACGGCTCGGGCGCGAGTTCAATGCCGTAGGCCTGAACGAGCCGCGACAGCACGACCTTATGTCGCGCCTCTTCAGCGCCGTTCATGGTGACGGCTTCGCGCAGCAACGGGTGTTCGATACTGCGCGCATAGGTCGACACGCGAATCGACGCGCGGCCTTCAGTCTGCAGCGCGATATCCCAGACAGGCAGCGACGTAACGCGCTTGAGCACGGCGGGCGCGAGCATCGGCCAGTCGATGACCGCGGGCTTATAGGGATTGTGAGTAGTGAGCAGCATCTCGCAGAACATGCGCTTATGTTGTGCGGAGCCAATCTTGATCTGGCCGGTGGATCGATACGTCCATTGACGCATCGCGTAGTCGGCTCCGGCAGGCGTGAGCGGGTCGGACATGGCGTAACGGGAGAATGAATTGCGTTATGCAGACTTTGGCATGACGCGTGCGCTTCTGCCGCCTTTGGCCTGGTCAGGCGCACCGGGCCATATAGCGTCCTATTTCGACGAGATCACGCCTGAGCGGCGTGATCGAAACGATCAATGCGAGATTTGTTCCAGCGCCAGGTCCCGCGTCTTCGGCCCCATCAGTCCAATAGCCAGCATCACCACCACCATCGCGCCGGCGATAAACATGAACACGCCCGTCGTTCCAAACGCCTTCAATACGCCCGCGATAAAGAACGACGTGAAAATGGCCGAAAAACGGCTCCACGAATACACAAAGCCGACGGCGCGCGCGCGGATGCTGGTGGGGAAAAGTTCAGTCTGATACGCGTGGAAGCTATACGACATGATGTTGCTGGCGAGCGTCAGGCCTACACCCATGCAGACCAGCAGTGCAGCGCCCGAGACCTGGCTGAACACCAGTCCGCAGACCACGATCGCTCCCGCCATCACGACTATCACGCTCTTGCGCTCGAATTTATCGGCCATGAACAAACCGATGATCGGCCCGACCGGTGCGGCAAGCGCAATGATCGTTGAGTACATCAGGCTGGTCGTGATCGTGATGCCCTGATGAATCAGGAGCGTCGGCACCCAGTTGGCGAAACCGTAGAAACCAACCGTCTGGAAGACGTTGAAGATGATCATCATGGTCGCGCGCTTCCCGTACGGCGCGACCCACATGTCGCGGAACGAGCCGCGCGTGCTGACCGGTTCAGGCGCGGCCGGCGGCGGCAACGGCTGGCCGTATTCTTTCTCGACCTTCGCTTCCAGGGCCGTCATCACCGCGTCCGCTTCGGCGAGGCGCCCTTTTTGCGCCAGCCAGCGCGGGCTCTCAGGCAACGCGCGCCGGATAAACCACACGAACAGCGCTCCATGTGCGCCGATCAATACGACCCAGCGCCAGCCATCGAAACCGAAGGGTTTGTTCGGCACCAGCGCGTAAGAAAGGAATGCAACGACCGGCACGGCCATGAAACCCACCGCTTGCTCGCAAGCGAAGGCGCGGCCTCGAATGTGCTTGGGCACCAGTTCGGAAATGTAGGTTCCGATCGTGACCAGCTCTACGCCAATGCCCAATCCCGCCATGAAACGCCAGAAGTTGAGGCCGCCGGACGTGTCCTGAAACGCCATGATCAGGTTCGCGGCCGTGTACCAAAGCAGCGAGTAAGTGAAGATGGCGCGACGCCCGAAACGATCGGCGAGAAAACCGCATGCAATCGTGCCGATGAACAAGCCGAGGAACAGCGACGCGATGAAACTCGCAACGCCCGTCATGCCGAACAAGCCGACGGTGGTAGACGTGAGAATGCCGCTCTTGACCAGCCCCGGTGCGACGTAGCCGGAGTACAGCAGATCGTAGAGTTCGAAGAAGAACCCGAGGCTCAGCAAGACGACGAGTGTCCACATCGAGCGAGTCGCCGGCAGACGATCGAGCCGTGCGGAGATCGTACCCGCGCTTAGTGAAATCGGCGCGCGAGCGTCATGGTCGTGGTCACGATCAGAGCGGGATTGAGCGAGGTCCTGAGCGGTTGTCATCAATTTAAGTCTCCTTGTCCTGGGCGCTTGTGGTGGCCGATTCCGGCCTTCGACGCGCCCTTTGATGCGCCCTTTTGCCGCGCGCCCGAGCAGCTTGCCCGGCGCGCATTTTAACGGCGTATTTGCAATTTCGTTACAGGCGCCGGAACATTCTTCGCCGGTCGTAATTGACAACGATTCGTATTTACAATGAATACGTCAAGCTTACATAATTTCTTGCATTTACGTTACATAAGCTAAAAACCATCACCGTCACTTAACTTAACCAACACACAGTCCGCACATCGATGCGTGCTGCCAGCCAGGTGCTCTCAGTCGCCCAGCCAGCTTACGGGCTTGTTTGATCGGGAGAACACACGTGCATTACAAACATCTGGCGCGACGTCCGCTGTCCGCCATGCTGGCCGGCATCTGCGGGGTTGCCGGGCTCTGGACCACCCAGGTCCGCGCAGCAGCTGACCTGGCCGTAGCGCCGCATCAGGACGCCGCTGCAAAACACGCGGAACCACGCACCACGGCGAATCTGTTGGACCCTATTAGCGTCACGGCCACGCGCACCGCCACGGCTGCGAGCCGTACGGCAGCCAGCGTCTCGGTCATCACGGCCGAGGACCTGGAAGAGCAGCAACCAGAAAACATCAAGGACGCGCTTCGATACGAACCCGGCGTCACCGTACGCCGCGCGCCGTACCGGCCATCGTCGGCCGCGACAGCGGGCGGCCGCGATGGCGACTCGGGCATCAATATCCGCGGTCTGGAAGGTAACCGCATCTTGTTGATGGAAGACGGTATCCGCTTGCCCAACTCGTTCTCGTTCGGACCGCTTGAGGCCGGACGCGGCGACTATGCGGACCTCGGCACGCTGAAGCGTATCGAGATTTTGCGCGGACCGGCGTCGGCGCTGTATGGCAGCGACGGGCTCACCGGCGCGGTCAACTTCATCACAAACGATCCGCAGGATCTGCTCGATATCTACGGCAAGAAAACCTATTTCTCGCTACGCCCGAGCTATGACTCAACGGATCGCAGTTTTGGTGCGACCGCGCAGGCTGCCGGCGGCAACGACATGATCCAGGGCATGGTGATAGCCGATGGACGGCGCGGCCACGAGCTCGACAACAAGGGTTCGAACGATTCGTCCGGCCCAGGCCGCACGACACCGAACCCGCAGGATACGTACTCCGAGACGTTGCTGGGCAAGCTCGTTGCGAAACCGACCGCGCACGACACGTTCAAGTTCAAGTTCACCGCCGAAACGGTGCGTCAGCGCATCGATACGATTGTGCTTTCCGCGATCAATCCGCCCACCACACTCGGGTTGACGGGTAATGACCGGCTGGAACGCAACCGCTACAGCCTCGACTACGACTTCGACAACGACGCAGCGCGTTTCTTCCAGACCGCGCATGTGCAGGTCTACTACCAGGATTCGACGCAGGACCAGAAGTCGTATGAAACGCGCGGCTCGCAACCTTCTCGCACTCGCGACAACAGTTATGGCGAGCGCATGATCGGCGGCTCGGCGTTCGCGGAAAGCACCTTCCACACCGGCATCCTGACGCACAAGCTGCTCTATGGCGGCGACGGCAGCGTCGATCACATCACGAACCTGCGCGACGGCACGATCCCCGGCGCGGGGGAATCGCCGTTCCCGAACAAGGCGTTCCCCGACACCGACTACACGTTGCTCGGCGCCTTCGTGCAGGATCAGATCAGCTACGGCAAGCTGACCGTCACGCCCGGCCTTCGCTTCGATACGTACAGGCTAAGCGCGAGAACCGGTGGTCCGCAATACACCGGCAACCCGGTTTCCTCGAGGGACAATGCGCTTTCACCGCGTTCGCGCTCAAAGCGCTGCCAGGCGGTGGCAGCGGCCGATGCTTGCGGCGTAATTTTGTCCTGGCGGTGCAGGATCGACGTAATCGTACTGGCGGCCGGCGGCGACACCTGGGCATGATCACGCAGGTATCGACTGACCTTGCGTGCTCCCCAGGCGGGGTTTTGCGCACGCACCCCGAGCACCTGCTGCTCAAGCGCGCGGGCGGTGTAATTGACGGCTGGCTCAACGGCCGGCGCGACTGATCGGCCAGCCCCGTCAGTCCAGTTTCTTTGAATCGGTTGAGCCACTTGTAGCCAGTCTGCCGGCTGACGCTAAAGCGTCGACATAACTCGGCAAACGGCACGCTCTGATGCAAAGCAAGTTCGACGAATTCCTGGCGCAGTTTCATGGTGTCTCGCGGGTTCCACGGCATGGTCGACTCAAGGCAGTTGGACTGCCCGAAAGTGTCAACCATGTCCCCGCACACCTGTCAGCTATCACGCGCAGTGGCTAACAGTGATAAAGAAATTAGCCGACCTAAGCAGTCCACTAATGTGGAAAGCAGCAACCCGGCTTTGACTCAGACTGCTAACCCGAACCCCCAAAACCCCCAAACCCGTCCACCGGCGCGAGCGAAAATCAACCGGCCGGCCCGATGCCGTGCATCAGCAGCGCCACCGCGTGCTTCGCGATCTGTTCGCGCCTGGGCGCACAGCCGCCGCTCTCCTCGGCCCACTTATAAGTCACCGCCAGCGGCAACACCGTCAACCCGAACACCGACACAAACAGCAACGACGGCTCCAGGTGCGGGTTGAGCTTTCCCTCCTTCTGCCACTGCGCGATGCGTGCAATCGATGCCTTCTTATTGGCATCGCCGAAACGCTCGGCAATGCGCTGGCGCAGCAACCCGCCTTCGCTGATCACCTCGCGAACCCACAGCGTCGCAAACCACGGATATCGCTCGCACACAGCAAGGAGACCTTCTGCGAACCCACGCAACGCTTCCGCCGGTTCTGCGTCCGAGTCGGCGAACGCGCGGCCGAGTTCAGCGCGCAAAGGCACGAATCGTTCATCGATCAGCACGTCCAGCAGCTGATCGCGCGTCTTGAAGTAGTAATGGACCATGGCCGGCGTCACCCCCGCCTCGCGCGCTATCGCCCCGAGCGTGGTCTCCATGATTCCCTGACGGGCAAATAAAACCAGCGCCACATCCAGCAACAGCGTCCGCGGCTCGCCGTGCTGCGCGCCACTAGGCCTACCAGGCCGACGGCCGGCCTTCGGCGGCTCAATGGGGACAGAAGAAACAGACTGCTCGGAAGGATCGGTTACATCTTTAGTCATAGTGGCAATTGACCCCGCGAATGGCGTCGCCTAATATTAACTCCAACATTAATTTAATTCATCGGGCAGCTGAATGGAATCCCTGCAACCCTCTGTCGCATTTACCGCCATTGAAGAGCGGCCGCCAATCCGGCTGCTTTTCACGGCGCTGCTGCTCGTCATGCTGCTCGGCGCGCTCGACCAGACCATCGTTTCCACCGCGTTGCCCACCATTGTGGGCGAGCTGGGCGGACTCGAAAGCCTCTCGTGGGTCGTGACGTCCTACTTGCTGACGTCGACTATCGTGGTGCCGCTGTACGGCAAATTCGGCGATCTGTTCGGTCGCAAAGTCGTCATTCAGGCGTCAATCCTCATTTTTCTGGCCGGCTCGATCCTGTGCGGCGTC
>DASYLW010000116.1:0-2497 GCA_036009385.1 Caballeronia sp. | reverse complement strand
ACGATCATGGGCCAGACCATCAAGGCTTACGAACTCGATAAATACGCCGACTTCGTCGTCCGCCCGAACCTTGCCGCCATGAGCGGCAGCGACTTCGGCCAGCGCAACGCGGCCATCCTCGCCGGCGAGGAAGCGGTCGCGAAGATCTGGCCGGAACTGCAGCGGCAAATGGCGGCGAAAGGCGCTACCGTTTGAATGACACGGTAGCGCCTTTCGCCTTGTAGAACCAAACGGCTTAGCGCAACGCCTTGACGCTTGCCGCCGTTACGTCGCCCGGCTGACCGCCCCAGCCCGAGCGCAGGTAGTTGGCCAGATTCGCGAGTTCATCGTCGCTGAGCGTGGCGGCGAATCCCGGCATTGCCTGCATGCGTTCCGTTCCCACAAACTCGGCGGCTTCCACGCCATCGAGCATCGCAACGATCAGGTTATGCGGGTTGGCCTGACGCAGCGTCGAGCTCCCTTGCATCGATACCGCCACGTGAGGCTTGCCCTCCCCGCCAAGCCCATGACACCCCGCGCATACAGCGACATAGCTCGTCCGGCCGGCTGCCACTTGCGCGACATCGGCTGCGCCCGGTTGAACCCGCGCGGGGGGAAGCGGTGCATCGCCGAGCATATAGGTCGACAGCGCGCGCAGGTCACCCTGGTTCAGGTACTGAGTGCTCAGCATCACCACCGGATGCATCTCGCCGAATGCAGGACCCTGGCGGCTGATTCCCGTTGCGAAGAACTCCTGCAAGTCAGCGCTGGTCCAGCCCCGCGCGGCGAGTCCCGTGGGGGTGATATCCGGCGGCTGGACACGACCGAGCGTTGACCCCTGCAGCGTCTTCGCGCCGTTCATCTGCCCAAACGCACCACGCGGCGTGTGGCATTCGGCACAGTGACCTAGCGCATTGGAGAGATATCGCCCGCGGTTCCAGTCAGCCGAAGTTCCCACCGATGCATCCGGCAACGCGTCCTTCAGGAACAGCATGTTCCAGAACATCACGGCCATCCGCACGTTGAACGGGAACGTCAGATCCGGCTCCCTGTTCGGTACGGCGGCCGGCTTTTGCGCCATCAGATACGCATAGATGGCGTCGCTGTCGGCGCGCGACATTGTCCGGTAAGACGTGTAAGGCATTGCCGGGTAGAGCTGCTTGTCAGGCGCCACGCCGTCGTGCAAGGTCTTGTAGAACTGCGCTGCGCTCCAGTTGCCGATGCCGTGCACCGAGTCCGGCGTAATGTTCGTGCCATAGAAGGTGCCGAACGGCGACCCGAGCCTCACGCCGCCGGCAAACGGCGCACCGCCGGGCATCGTGTGACAGGCGGCGCAGTCGGCCGCTTTCGCGAGATAACCGCCGCGCACAATCTGCTCGGCGGACGTTTCATGCGTGGGGGCCGCGGTTACATCGGGACGATCGTTACAAGCGGACAGCGCGCCGACGCATAGCGCAAGCGCGCCGAGGCGAAATGAAATTGCCCGTTTCATGCGGAATCCTTAACAAGTCCAGGTGTATTCAGAATTACGTCCCTGACAGCCTCGTAGTAGCGCACATAGCCGGTGCAGCGGCAGATGTGGTCGTCGAGTGCTTTCGTAATTTCTTGTTCCACCGACGCCCTGGCAATCGGATTGCGCTTTAGCCGCTCGATCAGCACCGTCGCCGCATTGACGAACCCCGGCGTGCAATACCCGCACTGGAAACTGAAGTGTTCAAGGAATTTCTGCTGCACCGGCGAGAGTTCGACTACCTCGCCTTGTTCGTTACGTTTGGCGTGGCCTTCAATGGTCCGCACCTTTTTGCCGTCGAAGAAGTGCGCGCCCGTGATGCACGTGCGCACTTCTTCGCTCGATCCGTCCGCCTTGTCGAGTATCACCACGCACGCGTGGCACACGCCCTGTCCGCAGCCGAGCCGCGAGCCGGTCAAGCCCACGTACTCATGCAGGAAATCGATCATCATGAGACCGTCGGGGGTCTGGATCGGACCCATGGAAGCACCGTTGATCGTCAGCGAAATGGGCTTCATCTGGATCAGAGGCTGGTGCACGAGCGTGGTCGAAGTGGGGTGGGCAGCAGTCATGCGAGCGCCTCCTGAATGTTTTGAGGTTTCACCGGCAAGTCGTTGAACCGATGCCCAATGGCGTGCGCAACAGCGTTCACGATGGCGCCGACAACCGGAATCATCACCACCTCTGCAATGCCCTTCGGGGGATCGGTCTCGGACAATGGCGGCAACACTTCGCCGGTCTGGGCCCAGACGGCGACATCGCTTGCACGCGGCAGGCGATAGCGATTGAAGTTCCAGGTGCCGTTGCCGGGACCCTCTTCGTAGAGCGGCAGGTATTCATGCAGCGCATGGCCAATGCCCATCGCGAGTCCACCTTGCAACTGACCAGACACAAGTTGCGGCGAAAGCAAGTTGCCGCACTCCATGATCGAGTGATGCGAGAGCAGACTGACCTGACCGCTGGCTTCGTTCACCGCGAGCTCGACGAGTGTGCCGACTGCGCTGTAGT
>DASYLW010000115.1:0-4857 GCA_036009385.1 Caballeronia sp. | reverse complement strand
TAGCCGCACCATGGTGATAAAAGACCATTGCATCTCCTTTCATTGATTGCCACGCTTCCATAACTCTAGTCCCGCCATTCGTCGGTCAAAAACATTAATTTTTCGCACTCGGCACATAATTAAAAGCAGGAATGCAGCACGCGCGCAACCGGCACGTCTGTTCCGATCCGCCACACGTGAGCGCGCGCTGAAAATGGCTTTGCCGTACTGAAGTGGAGACATAATGATCGTCGGGCGGGGAGTCTTAGAAGGTACGCGGATCAGACGACCGTTATGTGACGGGAAGCGATCAAGGCCAATTGGAGCGCCGGGCAGCGAACGCCCATGCGCTGTAAGCTAAGCCGTCGCAGCCGTCGCACAAGACAATAGATCGCAGCAAAATTCAGCGCCGTATCACGAGGTTGCGGACAATCCCATCCTGAACAGGATCTCATTGGCCATGCGGAACGCATCTACTTGTTGATAGACGGTGCTTCGTTTGTCGAAGCGCATCGCAGCGTGTTTGACATTATTGTCCTGGACAATGAGGGTGCAACCGCGCCTGGCCGCTAAGTTGTATCGAACAACAGGTTGTTTTCGCGTTGCTTCTGCCTCAAGCGCACAGCTAACGACGCTGCTTTAAGGATCATCCAACCGCATGTCTATTTCTCGGCCTCCCACCTTGCAAACTGCAGTGGAAAATCCGATCGCGCCGTCAGCGCGAGTTCACTCGTCAATGTCCATTCCCTCGATTCGCAATCTCCAGCGGCAATTGCACAGGCGGTGCTTGTGACGCGCACCCACGCACGTAGCGTCGCGACCCTGCTTGCTTTGCTCGGGGTTGGCCTCTCGATGGGCGTGCCTTTTATATTAGGCTCCAACGACCTGCTGGCCGGTCTTCGCACAGTCCCCGCAGAAGTATTCGTTGTGCTGGCCGCAAGCGCCGCCGCGAGCGCGTTAGCGAAGGCCGGCAAGCTGCAGCTAATGCAAACGACACTAGGCTTGCGCGTGCCTTTCATGCGCACGTTTGCGATTACGCTCGTGACTGATTTCGCGTTCCTGGTGTCGCCACTGGGAGCGGCGGGGTATGGGGTCAATATCGGCTTGCTGCAGCGCGCCGGAGCGTCGTGGGCGATCGCCACCACGGTGGTGGGTGCCGACCAGGCACTCGACCTGACGTTCTTCGGCGTAGCGGTTCCGATCGCGCTTTTGTTCTCTATCGGCCCGTTAGCTTATTTGCTCCCGAGCGTGAGTTTGTCCGCGGTTGCCGTGACGTTAACAGGTCTCGCCATCCTGATGGGCGCGCTTTGGTTGTGCCGCCGCTACGTCGTGCATGCACTTGCGGCGGCGGGGCATCTTGCTCCATGGCTCAGGGCTCGGCGGTCCCGCTGGGACAAGTTCCGACACAGCGTGCATCAGCAGTGGCGGCTCCTCATCACAGGGCCTCGCGACCGGCTTGTCGCGCTGTTGGTGCTGACCACCTTGCAGTGGCTACTTCGCTATAGCGCCCTATGGTTCATCTTGTTGGAACTCGGATACCGGTTGCCGCTCGGATTTGTCCTCGCGGTGCAGGCGGTGGTCTTGCATGCGGCACTCTGGACTGGTGTACCTGCCGGCGGCGGCGGAGGCGATCTCGCGCTTGCAGCCGCATTTGCGGCCTGGGTTCCGCGAGCGGCCATGGCAACAGCCCTGGTTCTTTGGCGCTTCGCGACGCTCTATTGCCCGCTGATTTTGGGCGCTGTTGGTTTCGTCACGCTTGCGTGGCGTCGCCGCGCGGCGACACCCACACCTACACCGGCCCCTGACTGACGCTTCGAAAGCAACTCAGTTGCGTTGTCTCAAGCCGCGTTATCGCGCGGGCTTCTGATCCTGACGAAGAACGGTGCGTGCCCGGCATGATCGACTCGTAACGAAAAGAGATGACATGTCTGTGACAGGAGCGCGAGCGGATAAGTGACTTTCAACAAGTCGGCAATCATGCGCCATTCCGCGCGGATGCCAGCCCGGTAACCGACCTTTTCAGTCTTGCGCGCCTGCGTCACCTCAGGCCAGTGAGTGACGGCAATCGAGAGCCGGCGGTCAATGATCAAGCGATTCATGAACACCTCGATGCCAAAGCGCGGCAAGCCGTGAATTTCCTTGAGCGCCTCGCTTAACAGTGCTTTCCTGACCACGCGCTCGCCCGAAACGAAATCCAGGCCGATCGCGCGAAACAGCAGCAGGCTGTTCTGTCGCAGACTCAGGCTGACGTTCGCAGCGCCGCTCAGAACGGGGGCGGCGAGCGCCGTGATGTGTTCGCTCGCGAGCCCCTTGAGGTCCGCATCGAGCAACATGAGCAATTCGTTCTGGGCAGCGGCAATGCCTGCGGCCATCGCCGCGCTTTTACCGCGGTTCACCGGACACGTGATCAGCCTGACAGAGGGAAAACGCTTGACGATGTCGGCGGTGTTGTCGGTCGAGCCGTCGTCCACCACGATAACCTCGGCCAGCAGCGGATGCACCATTGCAACGGCCAGCACAGCGCCGATCCGCGGGGCTTCGTTAAATGCGCAAACGATGCATGAAATACGGTGACGATTGGACGATGTGGACAAGGCAGTCATGCGGGACGGCAGATGAGCAATGGGAGGAAGCGGCCGTAACGTGCCGCGAATGTTCCGCTAAGGCGCCATGGCGCGCCGGTGCTAAGCGCGGTTTGCGTCTTTGGCATCCTACCCCACGAAGCGGCAACGCGCCCCGCGAGCCGAAGAAAACTTGATGAAGCGCCGGCTGAAGCTGATCGGCTGCGCCATAGGTTCGCCTTCGATGGAACGCGCGCGTGTCGAGCCGCAGTCGTGAAACCAGGTTCACAGCGAAGCGCTGCCCGCGCTCCGGTGAAGCTGCTCACGGCATTTCACGCAGCAGTCGACAAACGCTTTCAGCCCCGAAGGCACATGACGGTGCCCGCCGCGCACCAATATTTTTTCAGCCAGCAAGCGCTGGACGACGCTTGACTCAGCGGCGTGATTCAGTGCTTCCCGTAGATGTCGTTGTTATTCGCGAATATCTGCGGTCCGCGTCGAAGCCTGCGTTTTTCGACCGGTTGCCGATGCGTCAGATTCGAAGAGTCGCCCCTTTGGTTGACCTTCACGGCGGTGATCTGCGTTGCGCCCGTCGCGGTGACAGCGCGTAGAAGCATTGCGCGCGCTTCGGAATCGGATACGTCGCTCGCTAGTGCGTCGCCCGCCGATCGTAAAACGCACGGCACATCGCCTGCTTTCTCGCAGGCGCGGGCGAGACCCAGCGCCGAGTCTCTCGCGTGTTCGCGCTGCACCAGTTCGTTAGTGATTCGCTGAACATCCGCTCGTTGCTCCTCGCCCGTAGGAAGCATCGCCAATTGCTGCCGGGCAGTGTTCAACTCGCCCCGCACCATGGCCGAACGCACCGTATCGATGGTTCCCATCACATCGATCGATGCGTTTTTTGCGGTGAGCGCGGCTTTGATACTGCCCGGCTGCGCGGTTGCCGTCAGGTCGTTCTCAGCGAGCGTCCCGGTCCCGAGCTTCGCTTCGCGGTGAGTGTCATTGTCAGGCGCGGCGTCATGCGCGGACACGTAATACAGATATGAAGCGCCCGCGATCAGCGCGGTCAGCGTCATGAGGGCGATCCCGGTAAATTTGATGCGCCGGCCCGACCGGCTTTTTGCCGAGAAAGTAGAAGTTTCCGGTTCAGACATGCTCGGATAGGGCGAATCCACCGGGGTCTTCTTCTCATAGAACCGGTCGGGAAATCTCTCGTTCGGCATTGCTTCGGGCGAGCTCGACCCGGCTGCGCTCAAGGCCGCCGGTTTCGTCTTACATCGCGGACACGCTGTGGCAGGCGATGCCAGCAGATTGCCGCATACGGGGCAATCACTGGCGGTTTCTTGGTTACGCACGTTTAAGTCGGTCATCACTAGGCTTGGAAAGCATTATGCAGGTCACGATGTGTTCTTACTGCGCAGGGCCAGGTCGATGCTGAAACCATCGGCCAGGTTGAGCCTGCCTTGCAGCGATTAGCGATGCCTGGTCGTATCCGGTTTTCGGAATGGCCCTTGACTAGTCCGCGGCTCGCTGCCTATTTTCGCTCTAAAGCGTTACTTTAACGCGGCACGTCTGTGATAAGAGATTGCGCGTCGCTTCATCGACTAGCGAATCCGCTGCTTCTAGCGGGTTTTGACCGTTCCTGACGTTTCCTGTCTTCGCTACGTTATTTGATGAAGCGTACCGATGTTTCGCATGCCGCACGCGCGGCGCTCGAACGCGCTCGCCGATAACGCTTATTCTGCGCCACCATGCCGGCCTGCGCCGGCGGTGAAACGGCCCGCGCCCGCAAGTCCTTCGGCAAACACCGCCGCATAACCACCCGCGCCTTCGCGGCGTAGTGCATCGGTCACACCGTCCGCGAGCGCGTTGTCATAGACGGAGCGCCGGTCAGCGCGCATCGCCGCCTGGGGCAAAGCGGCGAGTTCGCAGGCAAGCGTTTCAGCGGCCGCACGCGAGCCGCCACGCTCGACCTTCCGGTTAGCGAGACCTAGCGCCAGCGCCTCGCTGGCATCCACCGGGCGTCCGGTCAGAATCAGGTCCATCGCCCGCGACATCCCGATCAGGCGAGGCAGCCGAAGCGTCCCCCCATCGATTAACGGCACACCGAAACGGCGGCAGAAAACGCCCAGCACCGCATCTTCTTCAACGATCCGTAAATCGCACCACGCTGCGAGTTCAAGGCCACCCGCCACTGCATGCCCGGCGATGGCCGCTATCACCGGCTTACCGAGCATCAGCCGCGTCGGTCCCATTGGGCCCGGACCTGTGCCGTCGGCGTGAATCTCGTTGCGATGCTCATCGTCGTTCAGCGCCG
>DASYLW010000114.1:0-2761 GCA_036009385.1 Caballeronia sp. | reverse complement strand
CCGAGCGCCGACGCTATGTGCACAGGTCCACTGTTGTTCGATACCAGCACCTTGGCGCGATCGATCAAGGCTGCCAGCTCGCCGAGTTCGAGCGCGCCGGCAAGATTGACGGTCGTCCGGTGTGACCCGCGTGCCTGCGCACATATGTCCGCTTCGTCAGCACCGCCGGTGACCAACACCGGCCAGCCAGTCAGGTCCGAAAGCTGCGCGGCGGCCTGCGCGAAGCGCTCGGCGGGATAGCGCCGGGATGCGGCCGTGGCACCGGGATGCATGACAATGAAAGGCGCATCGAGCGCAATACCGCGCTGCGCAAGCTTGAGGCTCAGTGACACGGCAGCGCGAGGTGGCACGGTCAAGCGCATGCGCTGATTCGATGACAGCGCGCCCACGTGCCTGACCAGCGCCAACTGCCGTTCGACTTCGTGCCGTGTACCGGTTTGCGGTTCGGGCTCGGCAACCCAGTCGGTCAATAGTGCGTAGGGATTCTCGCGGCAGTGCGCGAGGCGTCGTCGAATACCCGCCAGATGGCACAGCATCGCAGCGGGCATCGGGTTCTGGCTGTAGACGGTAAAAATCACGGCAGCGTCGAAACCTTCCCCGCTCAGGCGCCTGGCGATCGCGAGATCCACAGACGCATCGGCGGAGCGGTCGTTTTTCACCCACGGCGCGTCGTATTCGATCACCGCATCGATACTGTCGATAAAACCTGCCACGCGTGCGCCGGAACGGGATGCCAGCAGCGTGATGTGACGATCCGGTGCCGAGGTGCGCAACGCATGCAGGGCGGGCGTGGTCATCAGCACATCGCCGAGGTTGTCCAGGCGCACGCAGAGGATGCGCTTGATCTCGGCGCCCCACGGCCGTACCGGCGTGATTGCAGGCGCGCGGGAATGCGAGTCCATGGCGATCCGGACCACCGGCGCGTTGGTCATGTCGTGAACTCCCGTCGAAGCATGCTGTGTTGAATCGACAGCGCTGCCTCATGAAGGTTGGCCACCACGCGCTCAGGTGTCCGGAAGGGTCCGCTACGCCACACGGACTCATTGCCGTTATCGATGAGAATCGTGCGGCAACCGGCGCGATTGCCCGCTTCAATATCGTCGAGGATGTCGCCGGCGAACCAGCTTTCTTCGAGCGTTATCCCATGTTCGCGAGCGGCGCGCAGCAGCATGCCTGGCGCCGGCTTGCGGCAATCACAGAGCCGGTTATGAGGGGCAATGCTGCCGTCGGGATGATGCGTGCACCAGTAGATGCCGGACAGCATCGCACCGCAATCGCTGACGAGTTCGCGCAGCCGCTTACTGACAACATCGAGCGCACCGATTGAAAATTTTCCCATCGCCACGCCGCTTTGATTGCTGATCACGTAGAGCGGCAGGTCGAGCTCCGCGAGAATCCGCAGCGCATCACACGCGCCGGGCGCGAGCCGCATCTGGAGCGGATCGACGTTATACGGAACATCGGCAAGCAGCGTTCCGTCCTTGTCGAGGAAGACAGCGGCGCCGTGCATCGTCTTCCCGCGCATGCGCATCCGGGACGTCATGTGGAGGCGCCGCCGGCTGCGAGCCGCGCGTTGTCATTAACGTACGGTTCGCCCTCATCGGCCACGTCAATCCTGGCCACACGTGCATAAACGCCGCTGAGCGTGTCCGCTACGCTTTCCCACGTGAACATCTCCTTCGCGCGAGAGAGCCCCGCTGCGCCCATGCGTTGCGCACGCTGCGGGTCGCGCTTGAGCATGACCAGCCCTTGGGCGACGGCCAGAGGGTCCTTTGGCGGCACGAGCAATCCCGTCTCGCCATGCGCGACAGAATAACGAATGCCGCCAACGTCCGCGCCGATCACCGGCGTACTGCAGGCCATCGCTTCCAACGGGGTAATGCCGAACGGTTCGTACCAGGGCGTTGTGACGAATACGTCGGCCGCGTTGTAGTAAAGACGCAGGCGCGAACGTGATCGACGGCCAAGGAAGTTGACGCGATCCGTCACGCCGCATTGGCGTGCAATGCCGCGCAAGCGGCCGATCTCGGGTGTCGCAATCTCGTTGGCTTCATCGGAATTACCACCCACCACATACAGATCAGCTTCCTCTCCCAGGGTCCGGTTGCACAGGCCAACGGCACGTACCACCGTGTCGACGCCCTTGCGCGGCACCATCCGTCCCAGTTGCAGCGCGATAAAGCGGTCCTGCGGCCACTCCAGTTCTGCGCGGGCAGCGCGCTTGTCGACCGGGTGGAATTCCTCGTGGTCGAAACCGCAGGGCACGAGGTCGATACGAGCGCTATCTGCTTGATACAGCGAGACCAGATCCGATTCATCCTGCGGGCACTCGGCGATCACTGAATCGGAATCGCGCACTAGCTTGTCCTCGATTTCGAACCTGATGTCGGGAAAACCATCGTCTGCGCCCTGATGCAGACGCCGTACGCGGCCAAGCGCATGGAAGGTCGTCACGAGAGGAATGCCAAGCGATTCCTTCACGCGCAGACCGACCAGTCCCGACATAAAGAAGTTTGCGTGCACGACGTCGTAGCATGACGGTTCATGGCGGAAAAACCCTATGACGAAATTCGCGAAGTCCTCCATGTACGGAAGAAGTTGCTCCTTCGGCAACTGTCGTTTCGGACCCGCCGGTACATTGATGACACGTGCTCCGTCCAGGCGCGACACGAGCGGCAACAACGACCTGTCGCAACGCGTGAAGACGTCGACGTGATGTCCTTTTCGGGCAAGCTGACGTGCGACGTTCGCCACGTAGATG
>DASYLW010000113.1:0-3274 GCA_036009385.1 Caballeronia sp. | reverse complement strand
AAAGTTGGCGGCGTTGTTCGCCATGTCCGTACTCGGTGGTTTCTCGCTTTTCTCGCTGGTCTTCTACGTGCCACTGCTGTTTCAAGGCGGTTTTGCGATGTCGCCACATGACTCCGGCATGCTGATTACGCCGCTGCTGCTGGGTACGACCGTGGGCAGCGTGGTGAATAACCGGATCGTCACGCGCATCAGGCAAGCGAACGGCGTGATGTATATCGGCTTTGCGCTGTTTGCTTGCGCCGCGCTTTGTCTTGTCGCGATCACGGGGACCGTGCCTCATCTTGTGTGGATGGCCTGCATGGGATTCAGCGGCGTCGGGCTCGGTCTTGTCGCGTCGAATCTCACGCTCTTTTCGCAGCAACTCGTGGCTCGCGATCATCTTGGCGCGGCTACTGCGCTGCTTCAATCGCTGCGCATGTTTGGCGGCATGCTTGGCACGGCAATGACGGGCGCGTTGCTCAGTCGCCTCTATACGAGCGGCGTGCATCGGTCGCTGGATTTGTACCAGGCGACGCAGTGGTTCAAGTCATTCGCGAGTCCCGAGTTGCTGATCGATCGTGCGGAACAGGCAGCGCTGATCGGCCGCCTGATCATGGCGGGCCATGCCGGCGACGCGATGATGCAGTCGGCGCGCGGTGCGTTGATTGAATCGATACACGTGGGACTCGGGCTCGCGGCCGCGGCAGCGATCGTGGGGCTTTGTCTCGCGTGGTTCGTGCCGCCGGTGCGGGTTGATCGGCTGGATACAGGGACACGTACGCGGTGAAGTGCGGCATCGCTTCTCGACTCACCACCGCAGCACCCTCGGCCCAAGCAATGCGCCAAGTATCGTTGGCACCGCCATGCCCAGCACATACCACGCGCCCCAGAACGGCACGGTCATCTCCACGCAATAGAGCGTATAAACAAGCACCGCTTGCGCCCCGCTTAGCAGGCCGGCTGCCGCGCCCGCGATAACCGGCCGAGTCGGCGCCAACCCTTTCATCGCCCAGAACACGGCGATAAACGTAGGCGCTGACAAGATCACAATGTTCATCGTACAGACCTGCCAGGTCTTCCCAAGAACGAGCTGAAGCCGCAGCAACGGTGGAGCGGCAACAATTACAACCAGCGCCGTCAGCCAGATCAGCACCAGTGGAATGGCCAGCGTGACCCAGGCCATTGCTGTGTCGGCGCCTGGACGTGAGAGCCTCATCGCGACGAATAGCGACGCGCCTACGACCGCAAGCGGGAACGCAACCTTCAACCAGAAGAGGAGAGTAGTCAGCATTTGCGGCATGTCACCGCGCACACCGTAGATAGCGACCAGCATGCAGGCGGCGCCAGTCAATCCAAAGAACAGAGCCGTTGCGAAGCGTCGCGCAATGACATGCGGATAGGTCGGGACGATGCCTGTTGCAAGCATCGATACGAACTCGCTGGTTTTCATGACCATTCCGCTGATAAGAAACGACACGCGCTAGCGCATGATTTGTATTCGTTTCGAGGAGTGGCCGGGTTACGCCCGCGTGATAATTTATACATTCAACGCGACTTACCAGCGCAAAAAACGCGGTCCGAGCAATGCGCCGATCAGCGTGGCAAGCGTCATGCCGAGCAGGTACCAGACGGCCCAGAACGCGACGCTCATCTCCGGGCAGTGGAAGCAATAGGCCATCGTCGCGACCGTTCCGGCGAGCATGCCGCCCGCCCCGCCAGCGAGCCGTAGCCGGGTTGGCGCAAGCCCTCTGATTGCCCAGAACACAGCGCCAAACGCGGGCACCGACAACAACAGGATATTGAACGGACACGTACGCCACGTGTGGCCCATGACTAGCGGCATGCGTGCGTCGGGTGAGGTGAGACACAAGAGCGCCACTGCAGCGCTCCATACAACGAGCACCGGCACCGCAGGCATTGCCCAGAATTTTCCGATGGTCGTCCCGGGCCGCGATAACCTCAGTGCGAGGAACAATGCTGTTGCGGCAAGCGATGCCGGAAAAGCAAACCTGGCCCAGAAGAGCGGCGTGCGCGAGACGACGGCGATGTCCGGCCGAACGCCAAATACCAACGCCATCAGCACGATCGCGCCGAGCCCGCCCAATACGATTGCACGTCCGAAGCGCCGTGCGGACACGCGGGGGCCGACTGGCGTCACGCCAGTCGATAGAAGCGAAATCAGGTCCTCGGTTTTCATACGGTGCCTCGAATCTTTGCTGCCAACGCTTTCAGTCCACGATGAATGCCCACTTTAACCGCCGACTCAGACATCCCGGTGAGCGCCGCGGTTTCGGTCACGGAGAGCCCTTGTAGTTTCACGTGAACGATCGGCAGCCGGTGACGGTCCGGCAATTGTTCAAGCAGCTTGCCGACATCACGTTTGGCATCGGCGGGTTCTTCATCCGAGATCGCGAAAATCTCCAGCGCATCGTCCAGCGGATCGTTCAATGCTTCACGCCGCGATCTCGCGCGGAAAAAATCCATCAGCTTATAACGGGCGATCCCATGCACCCAGGCAGTCAACGGCTCGTCCGGGCGATAGGTGTGGCGGCTGTTGTGCACGGCCAGCAGGATCTCCTGCACGACATCCTCGATGTCGTCCTGCAGGTAATAGATGCGCTTTCTCAGGAAACCGCGCAGATGTCCCGTCAGGTCGTCGAGGAACGTCCGATAGGCGAGCGCGTCGCCATTCAGCCCGCGAATGAACAGGGCCCTCAACCGTTCTTCGACACCAGGCACAGAACCACTTTGTATTATTCGCTTCATCGCGGAATCGGGTTACAGCGCGCTTCAAATAAATTGCGACGGGTTTTCCGACGGATGTCGACGTTCCCGGCGGCGGGGATGGATAAGGTCCTGAGGCGGGAGACTACCCGATTTTAATGTCGGGATCGGTGTTAGCTGCACTGCGATTGCGCCGGGCGCGAAAACCTTCGATGCAAGCGGGCTCTTGAAGTCCTGCCTCTTCGAGAAAGAGCGCAACCTTCGCGGGATTTGGCGTCGGGTGAAAGTAGAAACGAATCATGTCGTCCTTGGGTGTTGGGGTGAGCCGCTGCGGCTCGTTCGGGGCGGCTAGCCGGAAACACAGGCGCGCAGCCTGGAAATGTGTTTGTAAGGCTCGCTTGGGCGATGTGGTCCTTACCGCCGGACGCGTATTGTCATTTATGTTTTAGATCGATCGATTTAGAATATCGTAACGAAAATGGAATGGCAATCTCGCCGGGCTCAAGGGAGTAATGGACTGCATGGCAAGGCCAAGAGAGTTCGACGAAGCCGCCGTGCTCGACGCCGCGGT
>DASYLW010000112.1:0-11273 GCA_036009385.1 Caballeronia sp. | reverse complement strand
AACCGTGCGAATAGGCTTGGGAAAAGGGAGTTCATACCCAAATACCTGAGGCGTTTGCTCTACAATCTTTCCTCTTAAGTCCGCGAGTCATCAATGGTTCCGCATCTCGTTACGGCTTTAAACGGCCCCTTGCTCGATCTCGAGCGGAAGATACTCGACGCGACGCCGTCCATCGAACGCTGGTTTCGGCTGGAGTGGCAAGAGCACACGCCGCCGTTTTACTGCTCGGTAGACCTGCGCAACGCCGGTTTCAAGCTCGCTCCCGTCGATACCAACCTGTTCCCCGGCGGCTTCAACAACCTGCCGGCGGAAGTGTTGCCGCTCGCCGTACAGGCCGCCATGGCGTCGATCGAAAAGATCTGCCCCGACGCGAAGAACCTGCTCGTGATCCCCGAGCGTCATACACGAAACGCTTTTTATCTCGAGAATGTCGCGCGGCTCGCGACCATCATGCGTCAGGCCGGGTTGAACATCCGCTTCGGCACGCTCGACGAAAACATTCACGGACCGGTCACCATCGCGCTGGCTGACGGGCAAAAGATCGTCCTTGAGCCGCTTGAACGCACGCCGCGCCGGCTGGGCCTGAAAAACTTCGATCCCTGCTCGATCCTGCTGAACAACGACCTGTCCGGCGGTATTCCGCCGGTGCTGGAAAATCTGCACGAGCAATACTTGCTGCCGCCGCTGCATGCAGGGTGGGCCGTGCGCCGCAAATCGAATCACTTTGCGTGCTATGACGACGTCGCGAAGAAATTTTCGAAGCTTGTCGAGATCGATCCGTGGATGATCAACCCGTATTTCGCGCACGTGGAAGGCGTGGATTACGAGGCGCGTACTGGTGAGGAAGCGCTGGCGGACGCTATCGATGGCGTGTTGAAGAAGATTGCGAAGAAATATCGGGAGTACGGAATCAGTGAGAAGCCGTACGTCGTGATCAAAGCCGATGCCGGCACCTACGGCAAAGGTGTCATGACGGTGCACGATGCGTGCGAAGTCGCGGCGCTCACCAAACGTGAACGCGTGAAGATGAACGACGCGAAAGATGGCCTCGAAGTCCACGACGTGATCGTGCAGGAAGGCGTGCATACGTTCGAACGCGTGGAAAATGCGGTCGCCGAGCCGGTGGTCTATATGATCGACCGGTATGTGGTCGGCGGGTTTTATCGTGTGCACGATTCTCGTGACCGCGATCAGAACCTCAACGCGCCCGGCATGCATTTCGTGCCGCTCGGCTTCGAGCACACGGCCTTGCCCGACGCCCACGCGAAGCCGGGCGCCGCGCCGCCGAACCGCTTCTATATGTATGGCGTGGTGGCGCGGCTGGGGTTGCTCGCGGCATCGGTGGAACTCGAAAAGACCGATCCCGAAGCCATTCAGGTCTAAGCTTCGCCCCATCCCACGACGGCCGCACGAAGTTGCGGCCGTTTGCACTTCAGGCGCGAACGCGCGCGACGTGTTAAAAATCGCGTATTGCGACGGGCTGCGACGTATTGCAACGAATTGCAAGACTCGCAGCAACGCGCTTCACACTGATCAAATCAAGGCCGAACGGCCGCTCTGGACGCTTATGGACATCCTTTTTATCGCTGATCCGCTCGATCACTTCAAGATCTACAAAGACACGACCTACGCGATGATGGCCGAAGCCGCGCGTCGCGGACATACGATCCATGCGTGCGAGCCGCAGCATCTGGCCTGGGTCGACGGCAGAGTGGAAGGGACGGTTCAGCGCGTGACCATAGTCGGCGACCAGGCCGATTCGGCGCGCTCGCCGTGGTACGAAGCCGCCGCGCCGGAAATCCTCGACCTCAAGCATTTCGGCGCCGTCCTGATGCGCAAGGACCCGCCGTTCGACATGGAATACGTCACGTCCACGTGGCTCCTGGAACTGGCCGAGCGCACCGGCGCACGCATCTTCAACAAACCGAGCGCGATCCGCGATCACTCGGAAAAATTGGCGATTGGCGAATGGCCGCAGTTTGTCGTGCCCACGCTGGTTACCCGCGATGCCGCGCGTCTACGGTCTTTCCACGCCGAACACGGCGATGTGATCCTGAAGCCGCTTGACGGAATGGGCGGCATGGGTGTGTTTCGCGTGAAGGCTGATGGCATGAACCTTGGCACGATCGTGGAAATGCTCAGCGACAACGGCGCGCGTAGCGTCATGGCTCAGAAGTTCATCCCGCAAATCACCGATGGCGACAAACGCATCCTGCTGATCGGCGGGCAACCCGTGCCGTATTCGCTTGCCCGGATTCCGCAAGGCAACGAAGTGCGCGGCAATCTGGCCGCGGGCGGATTGGGCCGCGCGCAACCGCTTACGGAAAACGATCGCAAGATCGCGGAAACGCTGGGACAGACGCTCTTCAATCGCGGCTTGCTGCTGGTTGGACTCGATGCCATCGGCGACTATCTGACCGAAGTGAACGTGACCAGCCCGACGTGCTTCCGTGAAATCATGGACCAGACAGGTTTCGATGTAGCGGGCATGTTCATCGATGCATTGGAACGAGCGGCTGCAGCCTGACAATAGGCTCAGCCCTAAGCGGGAATCGTGAAAATTAGAGGGTGCTGTCGAAGAGGCAGCCCGGCCGTTGATTTCTCCCAGACTGTTACAATCTCCCCCTCATGAGATTCGTTTCGTGGCGCGATCCGGCCCCGAAATTGAAGTGGAAACTTGCTGCAGCGCAAAACGCTGCGCATAGCGTGCAAAATCCGACTAAGCTTACGTATAGGCGCTTGTTGACCGTTAGCACCCGGATCGATGTTGCAGTCGCGTTTTACAGTGTTTTTATTGCAATATAAGTGCAATTCAGACGCCGTAAGCGCATATATAACAGCAAGTTCCCACAATTTCCGACGTATCCCGTCGTTTTTGGGGCAGCACAATCTGACATGGCTGGCATTCTAATCATTGCTCACGCTCCGTTCGCTTCCGCGTTACGTGAGTGCATTACCCACATCTACGGCGGTTTGCCCGCACGCATTGGTGTGATCGATGTGAAGCCGGATTGCGATCCCGTTGAAGTCCGTGCGTTTGCACGTTCCGAAATCGACCGTCTGAAGGAAGAAAACGGTGCGATCGTCCTGACAGACGTGTTCGGTGCAACGCCTGCGAATATCGCGCAAAGCCTGGCAAGCAACAGCGTTCGCGTACTTGCCGGCGTTAACCTGCCCATGCTCGTGCGCGCTGTGTGCTACAGGACCACGCCGCTCGATACGCTGGCTGAAAAGTCGCTGCAGGGGGGATCGAAGGGCATTCAGGAACTCGATGCCTCGACGCCCGTCAATCCTTGTGCAATGGCTAGCGCAGCAGCCGCCGCGGCCGCCGCCGTTACCAATTGCGCTGCCGGCGCTGTCGCGACGAGTTGCATGCCGGCCAAGGTGGCAGCTCACTGAGTTACGTCGGCGGCCGCCTGTGGCGTCAGGCCAACCTGCTGGCAGCACACTCGCCGCACGTTAAAAAGATCCGTTGAAAAATAATGACCCGGCTGCATCGCGTCAGCCCTCTCACTTAGCGCCCGGAGCATCATGCTGCAACAGGAAACAACTATCGTGAACAAGCTGGGGCTGCACGCGCGTGCTTCGGCCAAGCTCACACAACTGGCAGGAAATTTTCAATGCGAGATCTGGATGAGCCGCAACGGCCGCCGGATCAACGCGAAAAGCATCATGGGCGTCATGATGCTCGCGGCGGGAATTGGCAGCACGGTGACCATAGAAACCGAAGGCTCCGATGAAGCCGAAGCCATGAAGGCCATTCTTGCGCTCATCGCAGACAAATTTGGCGAAGGACAATGACGTTGTCCTGCCTGCAGCACTAAGAACAAGCCGCGCATTGACGCGGCTTTTTTGTGTCCGCAGACATGACGCCGACATGAGTGACGGTGACACGGGTGACGGTGACATCGGGCGCAATAAACTGCGTCAGTTTGTGACAGAAACTTGCTGCACCGCAAAGGGTGTCAAATCGCGTTCGAATTTATAATGGTGCGCGGACTCGCATCGCCAGCCGGTGATCGACAAAACCGTGAGACACCCATAACTAGAGAGAGGTGCGCGTGTCGTTCACGCTGCATGGAATTCCCGTTTCGCGCGGTATCGCCATCGGCCGCGCGTATCTGATCGCGGCGGCTGCACTCGATGTCGATCACTATCTGGTCGAACCGGATCGCATCGACAGTGAAATTGAACGCTTTCACGTAGCGCAGGCGCAGGTGCACGCGGAGCTGGACGCCCTGCGTGACGATCTGGCTGCGGATGCTCCCAGCGAGATGGGCGCGTTTATCAACGTCCATTCCATGATCCTGAACGACGCCATGCTCGTTCACGAAACCATTGATCTTGTGCGTACGCGCCGCTACAACGTGGAATGGGCGCTGACCGAGCAGCTTGAAATCCTGAGCCGCCATTTCGATGATATCGAAGACGAATATTTGCGCGAGCGCAAAGCCGATATTCAACAGGTGGTGGAGCGTGTGCTGAAGGCGCTGGCCGGTGCACCGTCCGCCGCTACGCTCGTAGTCGATGGCGCGGCGACCAACGGTCACAACGACATGATCGTGGTCGCCCACGACATCGCGCCCGCCGACATGCTGCAGTTCAAGACCCAGGCGTTCAAGGGTTTCGTGACAGACCTCGGCGGCCGTACGTCGCATACGGCTATTGTGGCCCGCAGCCTCGGCATTCCCGCGTCGGTCGGCGTGCAGCAGGCGAGTGCGCTGATCCGGCAGAACGACTTGATCATCGTGGATGGGGATCACGGCATTGTGATCGTCGATCCGGCGCCGATCGTGCTGGAAGAGTATTCGTATCGGCAGAGCGAGAAGGTGCTTGAGCAACGCAAGCTGCAGCGCCTCAAGTTCTCGCCGACGCAAACGTTGGATGGCACCAAGATCGACTTGTGCGCGAACATCGAATTACCCGACGACGCCAAGACGGCGCTCGATGCGGGTGCAATGGGCGTGGGCCTGTTCCGCAGCGAGTTTCTGTTCATGAATCACAAGGACGAGCTACCGGAAGAGGAGGAGCAATTTGCGGCCTACCGGCGCGCGATCGAGCTGATGAAGGGCCGGCCGGTGACCATTCGCACGATCGACGTGGGCGCGGACAAGCCGCTCGAATCCATGAGCGGCGGCGACGGTTACGAGACCGCGCAGAATCCGGCGCTGGGTTTGAGGGCGATCCGCTGGAGCCTCTCCGAGCCGCAGATGTTCATGACGCAATTGCGGGCAATCTTGCGGGCGTCGGCGTTCGGCCGGGCGAAGATCCTGATCCCCATGCTGGCGCATGCGCAGGAAATCGACCAGACCCTCGACCTGATCCACGAAGCGAAGCGCCAGCTTGACGACGCGGGGATTGACTACGATCGCAACATCCAGATCGGCGCGATGATCGAGATTCCGGCAGCCGCAATTGCCGTGCGGCTGTTCCTGAAGCGGCTGGATTTCCTGTCGATTGGGACCAACGACCTGATCCAGTACACGCTTGCAATCGATCGCGCCGATAACGCCGTCGCGCATCTCTATGACCCGTTGCATCCCGCGGTTTTGCACCTGATCGCGTTCACCTTGCGCGAAGCGAAAGCGGCGGGTGTCCCGGTTTCCGTATGCGGCGAAATGGCCGGTGATCCTTCCGTGACGCGCCTGCTGCTCGGCATGGGCCTCACCGAGTTTTCGATGCACCCAAGCCAGTTGCTCGTGGTCAAGCAGGAGATCTTGCGGGCGGACTTGAAGGCGTTGCAAAAGCCGGTCGCGGACGTGCTCGCTGCGTATGAACCCGCGGAATTGCTCGCCTCCCTGGCGTTGCTTCAGAAGGTCTGAGTTTGAGCCCGAGTCTGAGTGAGGCCGCGCTCGGCGATGAGTTTATCGACGACGCGCATCACGAACTCAGGGGTGATGACCGCCGTGCATTGAAACGGTTGTGGCTTGTCCGAGCGGCGGGGACACCAGGCGAAGTTCTGGGCATCGAACTCGGTGGTCATGTCGTTGAAGCAGCTGTTGCAGCCGTGAAAATTAATCACACGATACGGCGTGCGGAACTCGGTCGACGGATGCGAGAAGCCGCTGATCATGACCACGGGCGTGTCTGCCGCCCATGCGAGCCACGATAGTCCACTCCCCAATCCGACAAAGAAATCCGCGTGATGCAACAGGCTCATGCGCTCCTGCAACGGCCGGTTGCCGGTGAAATCCTCGGCGCCTTCCGGCATGAGGTTCATGTAGTCCGCATTGCCGTATTGCTTGTCGCGGTCAATGCATAACACTCTGTAACCCAGCGTTTTCAAATGCTCGATCAGCGTCGGCCAGCCGCGCGGATTGTTCCAGTACTTGCATTGCGCGGTGGATTGCGTCGCGATGCAGACATAACGCTCGGCGATCGTGCGCGTCTTGTCCGCGATAACCACATTCGGCTTGCGTTCCTGACACGGCACGCCCAGCAGATACGCGATCATGTCCTGCATGTTGCTGATGCGCGGGTCGGTGGGTTGGTGATCGCGTTCGGAGAAGGGTTTCAGCAGCCCGATGTAATACGTTGCGTAGTACGTACCGCTCTCGCGGTCCAGTTCGGCTTTCGTTGCGAAGTTCAAATCCGGATAACCATCGCCGAAAAGCGGTTGTAGATGCGCTGGCAGCGGCAGCGAAACTTCGCAGTTGTGTTGTTTGCGGAACGCATCAATAACCGGCATCCAGGCGAGCGAATCGCCCAGCGCCAGCGCATGCATGCGCAGCATGATCTTCTTGCCGGCCGCGTTGAACGAATGAGAAAACACGAGCCGCGAGCCGTCGAATACTTCCAGCTTGAAACGCACGAAATACTTGCGTCTGCTGGTGATCACAGTGTTGGCTTCCACCGGTTCGTCGAGGAGGACATTGAACGTGTCCAGGTCGGTCATGCGGACTTGCCAGCCGTCTACGGGCACTTGCACGCGGCAGCCGTAATTGAAGTCGTAGAAAATGCCTTCAGGTCCTGCCAGCACTGGGACGCCGGGTTTGGCGAATTCGGTTTCGGTCCTGCCGCGTTGCGTGTGCCGGATTTCGGTCTCGCTCATGTGTTTCTCCAATTGCGTTGAAAGCATAGCGACCACGATAAGGCGGCCCTACGATCAGGAAAATTGGAGAACTCTTAAATTTGAGACGGCGGGCGAATAGACGTTTGCGTGGCCGGTAGACGAGGCAATGGCCGCGCGCTGCCATCGTCCTTGAACAGACTATTTCTGTGTGTGTGTTCCGCAGACCGGGCAGGTTGCCTGTCGCGCAATGCGCATCGTGTTCCATTCCATGCGCAGTGAGTCAAGCATCATCAGGCGGCCTTGCAGCGTCGTACCGAACCCGCCGATCACGCGTAACGCCTCGGCTGCCTGCATCGTTCCGATGATCCCAACGGTCGGCGAGAAGACGCCCATCGTCGAGCACGCGACTTCCTCGAACGCTTCGTCCGGCGGGAACACGCATGCGTAGCAGGGCGATTCGGCGGAGCGAAAGTCGAAGGTGCTGATCTGGCCATCGAAACGCAGCGCGGCACCCGACACAAGCGGCACACCGTGGGCGAAACACGCGGCGTTGATGGCGTGGCGAGTGGCGAAGTTATCGGTGCAATCGAGTACGACGGTGGCGTTCGGGACGTTCTGGTCGAGCCAGGCGGCATCGGCTCGAACGGCGACCGTGGTGACCTTCACGCCGGGGTTGAGCGCCTCGAGCGTAGCGCGGGCGGAATCCACCTTCGGCTCACCAACCGATGCACTGGTGTGCAGGATCTGGCGCTGGAGATTGGTGAGGTCGACGGAATCGGCATCGACCAGCGTGATCTGGCCCACACCTGCCGCCGCCAGATACATCGCAGCCGGAGACCCGAGCCCGCCCGCACCAATGATGATGGCGTGTGCATCGAGGAAGCGCTGTTGCGCCTCAATGCCGATTTCATCGACGAGGATGTGCCGGGAATAACGGAGAAGCTGATCGTCGTTCATCGAGCGCTCAAGTAGGTACGACCGGAACGCCTGGAGCAGAAACAGGCACGCAGAGGCACGCAGTCGCGAAACGACTATTTTAATCGCGTGTCGAGGAGAGTTGGGCGCGTTAGCTGTCGATCAGCGTTTGCTCCAGCCCCATGGCATTGCGGGTCCAATGGAGAGCATTTACTTCCGGTCCAATGCACAGGATCCTGTTGCGAAGCTGAAGGCGGAAGCGAGACATGCTGGAAGACAGGAGGACAACTGACGCGGCACTCAGGTCGTGCCGGACGAGGCGGATGCGGATTCTCTGGTGCTGGCGCTTGCTGTTTGCAGTTGGCTACTGAATCGGTCGGTGTGGACATCAAGCCCGCGCCGACCGAAACCTGGACAAAACTTATTGGGTGGCTGAAGCAGGCACCGGTGCGGACGCGGGCGCCGGCGCAGCGTTGGCACCCGATACACCCGGCGCAGGCGCTGCATCCGCCCCTGGTGTAGCCGGCAACGCTGGCTTGACAACAATTGGAGCCGAAGCCGACGGCGCCGGCTTGTCCTGCGCCAGTTTCCGTTCCGAATAAGACTTCGATTCCTGCACCGGCTTGCCTCCAAGCTTGTTCAGCGCTTGCGTGAGCATGAAGTCATCGGGCGTGCCGAAGTCGACCGGCTTACGCTCGCGATCCTTGCGGCGCTGTTCCGGCGTCTTCTTGTCGTTCTGCTCTTCAAGAATCCGCAGTTGCTCGAGCCGGTCCGCTTCGCGAGCTTCCTGTTCCTTCTTCTCGTTCGGATCTTGCGTATTGGCCAAGTGGTTCGAATAATCCACTTCGCGCGTGACGAGCGCGTCGTCCGGATCACCCTCAGCGTATTGATCGACCGGAACGTCCGGGCGGATGCCCTTGTTCTGGATCGATCGGCCGCTCGGCGTGTAGTAATACGCGGTGGTCAGGCGCAGCGCGGTGTCAGCTGTCATCGGCCGGACGGTTTGCACCGAACCCTTGCCGAACGTGGTCTTGCCGACAATCAACGCGCGATGATGATCCTGCAGCGCACCCGCAACAATCTCGGACGCCGACGCAGAGTACGCATTGGTCAACACGACCATGGGCACCTTCTTGAAGATTTCCGGAAGGTTCTTCAGCGGATCGGAGTCGAAGGAGGGTAGGCGATAGTTGTCGTATGTATCGCGGAAGGTCTGCTTCGCGTCCGCAATTTGTCCATTCGTCGACACCACCACGGCGTTATCCGGCAGGAACGCACCGGCTACGCCGACCGCGCTCTGCAGCAAACCGCCGCCGTTGTTACGCAGGTCGAGCACGAGGCCCTTCAGGTCCGGCTGCTGGCGAGCGAGATCCTGCAGCTTTGCGGCGAGATCCGGTACGGTGCGTTCCTGGAAGCTCGTGATCCGGATGTAGCCGTAACCCGGCGCCGGAACCTTCATCTTCACGCTCTGCACGCGGATGATTGCGCGCGTGACCGTGACCGGGAAGGTCCGGTCGTCGGTCTTGCGGAAGATGGTCAGCGTGACCTTCGTGCCCGGATCACCGCGCATTTGCTTGACGGCGTTATCCAGCGTCATGCCGCGCACCGGCTTGTCGTTGATGCGCGTGATCAGATCGCCCGGACGAATGCCGGCGTGGAACGCCGGCGTATCTTCAATAGGCGAAATCACCTTGATCAAGCCATCTTCCGACGAAATCTCGATACCCAGGCCCGCGAAGCGACCCTTGGTCTGCTCCTGAAGCTCTTCGTAATCGGTTTTGTCGAGATATGACGAATGCGGATCCAGGCTCGACACCATGCCCTTGATGGCTGCGGTGAGAAGCTTTTTATCGTCGACCGGCTCGACGTATTCATGCTTGATTTGCCCGAATACTTCGGCAAACAACCGCAATTGATCGAGCGGGAGAGGCGCGGTGGCGGCTTGCTGGGCGGATGCGGAGAGTTGCAGCGTTGCAAATACGCCGGTAGCAAGGCCCGCGGCGATCAGGCCGATGTTTTTCAGGTTCTTTCGCATAGAGTCTGTTGCGGTCGGAAGCGGATTAGGCTGCGTCGTGGTTGACTGGGCAGTATAACTGCAAGCCCCGAACCACGACTTAAACGCAGCTTAAAGGGCTTCGCCGGGAATGAATGGGCGGGTTCTTTTTGTGTGCGGCTGCTTCCAACCCCTTATCGGCGCGCAAATGTCGAGCCCGGTTTAGAGATGATTCGCACTGGGCGAATTGGAAGCGCTTGTTTTTCGGGCATCCCGACGATAAACGCCGGTGAAGTTTGGGGGAAAGAAGCATCGTGAGCGGGGGCTGGCCGAAATCCGTTGGCTGAAAGCGCGAAGGCGAGCGTTGCGGACCCCTTGACCCGCGCGGCGAGGAGCGTGGGTCACGGGCGCTGCATGCGAGCGGCCCATGCGACTTCGCCCGGCTCATCCCCCTCTGCACTTAACACCACGGGCGACGCGCACAGCAGGGAAACGCCGCACGCCGATTCTAGCCAACGGTTACGAGTGCCGAATCAAAACACCCGCAACCGTCGGTCATTCTCGAAACAGAGCGTTAGCCCGCCTTCCCTTGTTTCGCCACCGCCGCTTGTGCCTTGGCAATCGCCTCCGGGTCGCCGAGATAATAGTGCTTGATCGGCTTCAGGTTTTCGTCGAGTTCATACACGAGCGGCACGCCGTTCGGGACGTTCAGGCCAACAATGTCGTCGTCGGAAATACCGTCCAGATACTTGATCAACGCGCGCATGGAATTGCCGTGCGCCGCGATCAGCACGCGCTTGCCCGACTTGATGGCCGGCGCGATGGACTCGTTCCAGATAGGCATGACGCGGGCGACCGTGTCCTTCAGGCATTCGGTCAGAGGCAACTGCTCGCGCGGTACTTTTGCATAACGAGGGTCGTTGAACGCGGTGCGTTCGTCGGACCGATCGAGTGCAGGCGGCGGCGTGTCGTAGCTTCTGCGCCAGATCAGCACTTGCTCGTCGCCGTATTTCTTCGCGGTCTCGGCCTTGTTCAGACCGGAGAGCGCACCGTAGTGGCGCTCGTTCAGCCGCCACGAATGGACAACGGGCAAATACATTTCGTCCATCTGGTCCTGCACGTGCCAGAGCGTGCGGATCGCGCGCTTGAGCACCGACGTGTAGGCAATATCAAAGCTGAAGCCGGCTTCCTTCAGCAGCAGGCCGGCCTGCTGGGCTTCAAGGTTGCCTTGTTCTGTCAGGTCGACGTCGACCCAGCCTGTGAATCGGTTTTCCTTGTTCCACGTGGATTCGCCGTGGCGGATGAGCACTAGCTTGTACATGATGTCCGTTGAGAGGTCGGTTAGTTAGGAAG
>DASYLW010000111.1:0-4029 GCA_036009385.1 Caballeronia sp. | reverse complement strand
TCGTCACCTTGATGTCCTTGACCGTGCCGTTGACCGGCGCGACCAGCGTTGTACGTTCCAGCACGTCAGCCCGGCCCGCGAGGTTCTCCTTGGTCTGCCCAAGTTCCAGTTCGAGACGCGACAGTTCGTCGTTGGCATCGGACTGGTATTTGTTGCGGCGTTCCACGATCTGGGACTGCAATTCATTCGCGCTGCGCTTCATGCGCAATACTTCGGTTTCCGAAATAAGACCGCGTTTGGCAAGCGGTTCGGTCATGTCAAGTTCATTCATTGCAAGCGTGTAGCTACGCTGCAGCGACGCCACGCTGTCTTCCAGCCCCCGGCGGCGCGCCTGGTAGGCCATCGTCTCGCTTTGAACCACCAGCTTGTCGGCCAGGACGTCCGGGGGGAAAGCCAGCGCCGTGTGGAAAGCCTCGGCACGCAGGCGCGCAACCTTGCCTTTCAGGCCGATCAGCTTGGAAAGACCCTCGGAATAGTTCGAATCTGCGCGTTTCGGATCGATGTTGAGGAGCAACTGTCCCTTCTGGACTATGTCGCCTTCCTTCACATGCATGTCCGCGAGAATTCCGCCTTCAAGGCTCTGGATGATCTGTTCGCGGCTGACCGGAATCACCTTCCCCTGGCCCTGGGTGATTTCTTCGACACGGGCAAACTTCGCCCACACCACGCCGCCCACAATGATCGCGGCGACCAGATAAAGCGTGATCATCGTGCCCGGGATGGACTGCGCGAGAAGCGACTCGCGCAGATCGCTCATATAAGCCGCATGGGCGGGATGGATCTGCGGCGCGGCGTTCTTGCGGCGGCCGGCCGGCGTCAATCCCCGGACCCAGCGGCCCAGTTTGGTAAGCAGTTTCATGGTTGTTCCTTCGTAGTGCTGTCGGTGCGAACTTCGGCCGACGGCGTATGGGTGACCGTGGGCGCGGCCGGCGTACGCAACGCGGCGAGCACGGTTTCCTTGGCGCCGTCGGTGACGACCTTGCCTTCATCGACCACGATCACGCGGTCCACCAGTTGCAAGAGAGACGGCCGGTGCGTGACCACGACCAGCGTCGTGCCTTTCGTGGCGGCGGCGAGGTCGCGGATGAACGCGGCTTCGGTCTGGGTATCCATGGCGCTGGTCGGCTCGTCCATCAGCAACAGCTTGGGACGCGCGATCAGGCATCGGGCCAGCGCCACAAGCTGGCGCTGGCCGCCCGACAAACCGTCGCCGTTCTCACCAATCTGCATGTTCCAGCCCTGTGGATTGGAGGCCGCAAGGGCGTCGATACCGGTCACCTTCGCGACGCGCAGCAACTCGTGAATCGATGCATCGGGACGGCCGATCATCACGTTCTGACGCAGCGAGCCGTAAAACAGGCGGCTGTCCTGCGCCACGTAACCGACTGAATCGCGCCAGTCGGCCGGATCGATCTGCGAAAGGTCGATGCCGTCGCTGAAGACCTTCCCGCTCGTCGGACGATAAAGATTCGACATCACCCGCAGCAGCGACGACTTGCCGCTGCCCACGCGCCCAAGAATGGCCACGCGCTCACCCGCTTCGATCTTGATGTTGATGTCCTTCAGGAACTCGGGCGGTTTCATGCCGTTCGGCGAGGGATAGTGGAAACCCACGCCCCTCAGTTCCAGCGCGCCCGTGACCACGGGTCCGTCGAGATAGTCGACATCGGGATCGCGTTCCACAGGTTTCTTCATCAGGCCGCTGAGTGAATCGAGCGCGGCCTTCGACTGCTGGAAGCGCACGGCAAGACCCGTGACCTGAGCAAGCGGAGCAAGCGCGCGGCTAGCCAGAATCACCGAACCGATCAGCGCGCCTTGCGTGAGTTTTCCGTCAGCGATGAGATACACACCCGCCACCACGATCATCACCGTTTCGAACTGCGTGATCCACGAGACGAAGTTCGTCGCAAGCGCAGAGAGACGCTTGGATTTCATCGAGGTATCGGAGGCTTTTGCCGAGAACAATTCCCAGCGTTCCTGCATGTATCGTTCGCCAGCCGTGGCCTTGAGCGTTTCGATGCCTTCCACGGTTTCAATCAGGATGCCTTGCTTCAGCGACGACTCGCGCAGGTTCTCCTTCATGGTCTTCTTGAGCGGCCATTGGATGGCAAGACTCACGCCGATAATCACCGGAATCAGCGCCAGCGGAATGAAGCCAAGCGGCCCGGCGATCGCGAAGATCACGGCGATGTAGAGGAAGGTGAACGGCAAGTCGGAAATACTCGCGAGCGTTGCGGACGCCACGAAGTCGCGCACGGATTCGAACTCGCGCAGCTGGTTCGCAAACGACCCCGACGACGACGGCTTGTGTTCCATCCGAATGGACAACGCCTGCTTGAAAAGCATAGCGCCCATGATCAGGTCGGCTTTCTTGCCAGCGACATCGAGCACATGCGCCCGCACGTTACGCGCAATGAACTCGAACAACATCGCGATCGCCACGCCAATCGCCAGCGACCACAAGGTCACGAACGCCTGGTTCGGCACCACGCGGTCATACACGTTCATGGTGAAGAAAGTGCCCGCGAGCGCTAGCACGTTGATGAGCAGCGCACCGAGGGCCGCGCTCCAGTAATAGCGGCGATAGCGCCACAACGTGCCCAGCAGCCAGTGGCCGTCGGCCTTCGGTTCAGGTTTGCCGGCGCGCACATCGTCCCGGCCGACTGGCTTCACCAGCATCGCAAAGCCGGTGTAGTTCGCCTTCAGCTGGCTCACGCCGATGGCCACCACCTTCGATCCGGCTTCCGGCAGCACGACCAGATAGGCGGCTTCCATCTCGACTTGAGCGGGTTGCGCACCTTCCTTGATTTCAGCGGCGGGCTTGATGAGCTTGACATCGGTCGGCGAGCGCCCGATCAGGATGCAGCCGCCGTGATCCTTGCGGAACAGCACGACGGGCAGCAGCATGGGCGACACTTCGTTCGGCTGGCGTTCGATCACGCCGACTGTAAAGCCGGATTGCTCCATCGCGAGTTGCGCCTGCTTCGGCGAGATGAAACGTCCCGCCGGCAGACCGGAAAGCATCGCCGCTTCGCTGGTCGGCTTGCCGTGATAGGCGGCCATCCAGACGAGGCTTTTCAGCAAGGTGTCGTCAACCTTCGTCGATAGCGCCAGTGCGTCCTCGCCGTCGTCCGGTTGAATGGGCTTCATGCCGCCCGATACATCATTTTTCATGGCTTTGACTTTTGAGCGTCCGGGCGAAGGCATGGCCTCTGGTTCGGACGGGGTGGATACGTCGCTCTGGGACGACGCGAAACGATTCGTCGCGGGATGCGTTTTTTCAGCGCGTGCATTATCTGTACGGCAACGGACGCGGAAAATCGGAAGCGTCCTAAATACAAACCCAGAAAGGAATCCGTAATTACTACTCGGCGCACAGGCCTCGTGCGATGAGTGGATTCTGGTCGTTGGCGCATCGGAGGACCATGAGAAACGTCCTAATTAAATGAATGCCGGATAATGAAAATGGAGGTGTCTATTTCGAGCGGAATCAGGGACTTGCGGAGGGAAGGTGAGCAACGGCGGGGGTTGAAACGGGGTGAAAAGGCAACGGTGGCGCTTGGGGCCAGCGTTTGGACAATTGCAATCAGGAAGGCCGATAAACATCGTCAAGCAAACAGCATGCGGCTACGCCTTGCTCTAAGCTGCAGGGTCAGGCCTTAATCAGGAAACCCTTGTATGTCCAAGCCCTCTGTTCTGCTGGAAATCTGTGCCGGTTCGGTTACGTCGTGCCTGGCGGCGCAGACAGGCGGCGCAGGCCGTGTCGAGTTTTGCGGCAACCTGCTGGAAGGCGGCACCACGCCTTCTTTCGGCGCCATAGCCAGCGCGCGGGACAAGCTGCGCATACTGCTAAACGTGATCATCCGCCCACGCGGGGGCGACTTTCTGTATTCAGATGTCGAATTCGACGTGATGGAGCGCGACATCCTCGCCTGCAAAAAGCTTGGCGTGGACGGCGTGGTGATCGGGCTGCTCACCGCCGACGGCGACATCGACGTGCCGCGAACCCAACGGCTGGTTGAACTGGCC
>DASYLW010000110.1:0-3431 GCA_036009385.1 Caballeronia sp. | reverse complement strand
GCCGGTCACCACCACGTCGAACGCCTTCGGAGCCTTCACCAGTTGCATGGCCGCGTTGTCCACGTACATGTGCGACAGCTCGACGTCCGCATATTCCTTCGACACATCGATCATCACGTCGCGCCAGAATTGCGACGTTTCAAGCACGTTGGCTTTATCGACGCTCGTCAGCTTCTTCGCGCGCTTTTGCGCGGCCTGAAACGCCACATGAGCGATACGACGCACTTCCGGCTCCGAATAACGCATGGTGTCGAAGCCTTCTTTCGCGCCTTCGAACAAGCCATCCGGCGATGACCGCACGCCGCGCGGCTGGCCGAAATAGATATCGCCGTTCAGTTCGCGGATGATCAGGATATCCAGCCCCGCGACGATCTCCGGCTTCAGCGACGAAGCTGCCGTCAACTGCGGATAACAAATGGCCGGACGGAAGTTCGCGAACAATTGCAGGTGCTTGCGTAGACCCAGGATGGCTTGCTCCGGACGCAGCGCGCGTTCGAGCGAATCGTATTTCCAGTCGCCCACGGCGCCGAACAGGATCGCGTCCGATGCCTTTGCCAGCGCGAGCGTCGCTTCCGGCAATGGATGACCGCTCGCCTCGTAACCCGCGCCACCGACCGGCGCTTCTTCGAGCTCGAACTTTTCATCGAGCGCGTTCAGGACCTTGACGGCTTCCTTGATGATCTCCGGGCCGATGCCATCGCCGGGCAGCACTGCAATCTTCATGGCGTTTCCTTTTCTTTGTTGATTCGTACGCTTCGCACTTATCCGACGAGGCGGTTGTTCAGCCACGGCTGTTTCACCAGGCGCTCGTTTTCGAATTGCTTGATCTTGTCGGCGTGACGCAGCGTGAGTGCGATATCGTCGAAACCATTCAGCAGGCAGAACTTGCGGAAGCCCGGAACTTCGAACGAAAACTCACTGCCGTCACCCGTCAGCACGACCTGGCGTTCGAGATCCACCGTCAGCTTGAACCCGTTGAACGCGTAGGTCTCGTTAAACAGCCGGTCCACCTGGCTATCCGTCAGAACGATCGGCAGGAGGCCGTTCTTGAAACAATTGTTGAAGAAGATATCGGCGAAACTCGGCGCGATGATCGCGCGGAAACCGTACTGATCCAGCGCCCACGGCGCGTGTTCACGCGAACTGCCGCAGCCGAAATTCTCGCGTGTCAGCAAAATCGATGCGCCCTTATAGCGCGGCTGATTCAAAACGAAATCCGGATTCAGCGGGCGTTGCGAGTTGTCCTGGCCGGGTTGACCGACATCGAGATAACGCCATTCATCGAACGCATTCGGGCCGAAGCCCGAGCGCTTGATGGACTTCAAAAACTGCTTCGGGATGATCGCGTCCGTGTCGACGTTCGCGCGATCCAGCGGCGCCACGAGCCCGCTATGTACTGTGAATTTTTCCATGATCCGTCACCGGTTTGGTCTGCTTGACCGTTCTTGAAAACCGCTTACTTGTCGGCCGCGTTGCTGATCGAGTTGCCGAGGTGATGCAGATCTTCGCCGAAACCGTGGACCGTATTGCAGCCCGCGACGCCGGCAAAAACCGCGATGAACCCCAGTACAATAAAGACGCGCTTCATGTCAGTTCACGGATATCGACGAAATGACCTTCGATAGCGGCAGCAGCCGCCATCGCCGGGCTCACCAGGTGCGTACGGCCGCCTGCGCCCTGACGCCCTTCGAAGTTCCGGTTCGACGTGGATGCGCAGCGCTCGCCCGGCTCCAGCCGGTCGGCGTTCATCGCGAGGCACATCGAGCAGCCGGGTTCGCGCCACTGGAAACCGGCGTCGAGGAACACTTTGTCGAGCCCTTCGCGCTCCGCCTGTGCCTTCACGAGGCCAGAACCCGCCACGACCATCGCCAGACGGATGTTCGGTGCCACGCGGCGGCCGAGCGTCTTCACGACATAAGCCGCAGCGCGCAAGTCCTCGATTCGCGCATTCGTGCACGAGCCGATGAAAATCTTGTCCGGCTTGATCGACTGCATTGGCGTGTTCGGTTCGAGCGCCATGTACTTCAGCGCGCGTTCGATCGCGTCGCGCTTGACCGGGTCCTTTTCGCGTTCGGGATCCGGCACGCGGCCGTCGATGGACGTGACCATTTCCGGCGACGTGCCCCACGTCACTTGCGGCACGATTTCGGCGGCGTTCAATTCCACCACGCGATCGAACTTCGCGCCCGGATCGGAGGTGAACGTGCGCCAGTAGGTTGCTGCCTGCTCGAACTCCGCGCCATGCGGCGAGTACGGACGATCTTTCAGGTAGTTGACGGTGGTTTCATCGACGGCAACCATGCCTGCCCGCGCGCCCGCTTCGATCGCCATGTTGCAGACCGTCATGCGGCCTTCCATCGACAATGCCCGGATGGTCGAACCGCCGAACTCGATGGCGTAACCATTGCCGCCCGCCGTACCAATCTTGCCGATGATCGCCAGCACGATGTCCTTCGCGGTGCAGCCGCGCGGCAGTGTTCCTTCGACCTTGACGAGCAAGTTCTTGCTCTTCTTTTGCAGCAGCGTTTGCGTGGCGAGCACGTGCTCGACTTCCGACGTACCGATGCCATGCGCCAGCGCGCCGAACGCACCGTGCGTGGAGGTATGCGAGTCACCGCAGACAATGGTCATTCCCGGCAGCGTGGCGCCTTGTTCCGGCCCGATGATGTGCACAATGCCTTGCCGCAAGTCGTTCATCTTGAACTGCGTGATGCCGTAGGCGTCGCAGTTGTTATCGAGCGTGTCGACTTGCAGCTTCGAAATAGGGTCCGCGATGCCATGCGAGCGGTCGGTTGTGGGAACGTTGTGGTCCGACACCGCCAGGTTCGCGCTGATCCGCCACACCGGCCGCTCGGCCAGTTTCAGACCCTCAAACGCTTGTGGGCTGGTCACTTCGTGGAGCAAATGACGGTCGATGTAGAGGATGGACGTACCGTCGTCCTCACTGTGGATCACATGCGAGTTCCACAACTTGTCGTACAGAGTCTGGGCCATGGTCTTTTCAGGTGTTGTGACTGCGGGGGTGTTTTTGGTTTGATGATTATGCCACGCGGGATGCTGCCTTGCGATAGTCAGCTGGGAAAAACTGATATAAAACAGTGAGTTAGGGTGGTAGTAGGGCTACCTGTATGAGGAGTACCGGGATGGGAGGATCAACCGGAATGCAGAAAAGAATCAGCCGTTTAGCCGCACTGCTGGCTGATAAGGAAGCAAATCAGGAGAAATCAGCCGCCCGGAATAAACGGCCTGACAGTGGCGCCTCGTATTCGATATCCGCCGTGTCCGTAGAGGCCAACTGTTCGACAATGCTCGCACTGGAGGGGTCGGCCCTGCGCCGAAACTCTTCGATGGGTGGCGGCACATCGTCCGGACAGCCGCAGCCTGCGATGAAAACCGAGTTTTCGTTCGCCACTCGCGTTGCTTTATTTTCG
>DASYLW010000109.1:0-4268 GCA_036009385.1 Caballeronia sp. | reverse complement strand
CGCCATTGCCCGTCTTACCCAACCACAGCAACCCGTTTTCGCACCGAACCCTAACCCGCCGTACTTTCATTAACAGGAGCAGAACCATGTACAAACTCAAGTCCTTCGCCATCGCCTCCGCTGTCGCTGCATTGCTTGGAGCCACCGTCGCCGCGCAAGCCGCTGCGGTGCTCGAACCCGCGACGCAGCAGTTTATCGACGCGCTCACGGCGCAAAAAGGCCCGCCGATCTACACCCTTTCACCTGCCGATGCCCGCAATGTCCTTGCTGGCGCGCAATCGCAGCCGGTGTTGAAGGAAGCCGCGCAGATTGAAGACCGCGTGATCGAGGCAGGTCCGGCGGGCAAGATCGCGATCCGGATCGTACGTCCCGTGCGCGCCTTGGGCGTGCTGCCCGTGATCATGTATTTCCACGGTGGCGGCTGGGTGCTGGGCGACAAGAATACGCACGACCGCCTGATCCGTGAGATCGCGAACGGTGCGCAGGCTGCGGTGGTCTTCGTAGATTACGATCGCTCGCCGGAGACGAAATTCCCGGTGCCGACGGAAGAAGCCTACGCCGCCACGCGCTACGTGGCGGAGCATGCAAAGCAATTCAACGTCGATGCGACGCGTATGGCCGTGGCGGGAGATAGTGTCGGCGGCAATATGGCGGCGGCCGTTACGTTGATGGCGAAGGAGCAGGGTGGCCCGGCGCTGCGCTACCAGGTGCTGTTCTACCCGGTCACCGATGCGAATTTCGACGACGCTTCGTACAACGAATTCGCCGATGGCCCATGGCTCACCAAAAACGCGATGAAATGGTTCTGGGACGCTTATGCGCCGAACGCCGCCGATCGGGAAAAAATCACGGCGTCGCCGCTGCGCGCATCGCTTGATCAGCTGAAGGGTTTGCCGCCCGCGCTCGTGATCACCGACGAAAACGACGTGCTGCGCGATGAAGGCGAAGCGTACGCGCGCAAGCTTTCCCAGGCTGGGGTCCGGGTGACGGCAGTGCGCTATGCCGGCACGATCCACGACTTCGTGATGCTGAACGCATTGGCCAATACGCCGGCCACGCGTGCGGCGATCGATCAGGCGAATACCGTGCTGAAGAAGGCGCTGGGGAAATAGGGGATCCGCGCGCGCAATTTCGCCGCGGCACGAAAAAGCCCCACACGCGTGGGGCTTTTCCAATCATCCCGAAAGCTGCGGCCGAGGTCTCAACAAGCGTCAGTCGGCAAGGTATCGATGAAGGACTGGCGCAGCGACAAACGCTGCACGTGCTTGTCGAGATTGGGATACTCCTCGCGCCAGTTCACGCCGGGCATCCGGAAATCGAGATATCCGAGCGCGCAACCGCAAGCGATATCGGCGAGCGTGAAGTGATTCGCCGAACACCAGTTCTTGGCCGCGAGCCCTTTTGACATGGCCTTCAGGCCATCATCAATTTTGCGCTGCTGGCGCGCCACCCAGGCCTCGTTGCGTTGGTCTTCCTCGCGCTGGTTGGTTTCCAGGCGAATCAGGACGGCGGCGTCGAGCATGCCGTCGGCGAGTGCTTCCCAGCAACGTACTTCCGTGCGCTCACGGCGTTCTTGCGGCAGCAGTTTGCCGACCGGCGTGAGCGTGTCGACGTATTCGCAGATCACGCGAGAATCGAAAACGGCTTCGCCATCGTCCAGAATCAGGCACGGCACTTTGCCGAGCGGATTGAAACTATGGATTTTCGAATCGGATGCCCAGACGTTTTCGAGCACCAGTTCGCAGTCGATTTTCTTTTCTGCCATCACAATCCGCGTCTTTCGAACGTACGGGCTGTTGAGCGAACCGATCAGTTTCATCATCTGTGTTGTCGTTTCTGCAAAGAGTAGTCACGGAGATGGATCTTAACCGCCCGGACGTGCACCGACTGTAAATTCAAGATGGCGGCGTTGTGGTCGGGCGACAGAAAAACCGGCGCACCTTCCGGTGCAACCGGGTTGCAGTCTCGGGGCCCGACGTTGTGCCCATGACAGGCGCTGCAGTTTATGCGCCGCGTCGTCCAGCGACATAGGGAAAAACCATGTCAGCCGTGCTCACTGGGCCGGCGTGGCGTTTGCGGACATCGCGGCGGGAGGACACGGAAGCACCGCTGGCGCGCGAGTCGACACCTTTCCGGCCTTGTTCGCCGTGGCGGAAGACGACACAGGAACCGGCACCGAACTCACCGTGCGAATGCCGGCGGATATCTCGCTGGCGAGTTGATCGACCGCTCGCCGATGCCCCGCCACCAGCGCGTCATAGCCGGCATCGACAGTTTGTTCGGCCTGCGTCCGGCACGTCAGGACAGCCTGGTTGTTCACGCCGCGCACGCTCCAGACGGCGTCGATGAACGCGCGCCGGCCCGGCGACGACTCGAAACTCTGAACATTCACCTTCACGCGATACACCGGTACGCCGTCGGGATGCGGCGTGCCGTAAACGTCGATAGCGCCCAGCCGCTGCGATAAATCCGCCGACAGCGCGCGCCGGACTTCGTCGGCGGGAAGGGACGCCCAGCGCTCGTCCTCGAGCACCCGGACTTGCGCCGAGCCGTCCTGCACGACCATCTGGTTCTTCGCGACTTGCGGCGGCATGTCCACCGGCGACACTTCCAGATAGAACGAAGCTGGTGCAGCCGTTCTCGTCGCGGGGGCTGCGGGGGCATTACCGCCGAGCGTATAAAAGCGGCTGGCCGGCGAACTGCTGCACGCGGCGAGCGCGGCGACCAGACCTATCGCCGACACCCCGCCGATGACCCTCAATACTCTGGCCAAGTTCATGGCTTATCTCCTGGTTTCCCGCGCACGAGCGATTCCGGATGACGTTCCAGATAATCGGAGAGCGCGTTGAGTGATTGCAGTGTCCGCGTGAGTTCCTGCAGCGCCTGATGAACATCCGACTGCAGCGGCGAGTCTTGCTGCAGCGTGCTTTGCGCTTCGTTGAACGTCTTCCGCGCGGCGGTGAGCGTGTCGCGCGCTTCGGGCACGACTTGCGTACCGAGCTGGTTAAAGAGGCCGTTCGCGTTCTTCAGCGCGCTGTTCAGGTTGTTGCCGATATCGTCGAAGGGAATCTTGTCCAGTTTCTTCGCGATATCCGCCACTTGAAGTTGCAACTCGTCGAGCGTATTCGGCACGGTCGGCAACTCGAGCGGATCGGCTGTGGCGTCCACCGTGACCTTGGCCGCTTTCGGGAAGACATCGAGCGCGATATAAAGCTGCCCGGTCAGCAGATTGCCGGTACGCAACTGTCCGCGCAAACCGTTCGACACCAGATTCTGGAGCAATTCCTGTCCGGCCACGGTGTTCTGACGTGGCACCGAGTCCCGGAAGCGCTTGCCCAGCCGTTCCGGATAGATATTCATGGTCACAGGCATCTGGAAGCTGCGCGTTTTCGGCTCGTATTCGATCCCGATGGCCGTCACGCTGCCGAGCAGGATGCCGCGGAAATCGATTGGCGCGCCCACCGACAAGCCTCGCAGCGACTGGTTGAAATTCATGACCACGCGGATTGGCTGGCCGTCCGGATCGCGCATGGCGTCCTGCTCGTCCGAACCAAGGCGGAAGGTCATGTTGTCCGGCGCCTGCTGGCCGGGCTCCTGATTCGGCGGTGTCTGGAACGCAATCCCCCCCAGCACGACGGTCGCAAGCGACTGCGTGTTCAGCTTGAAGCCGCTGGCATCCAGCCGCAGGTCAACGCCGCTTGCATGCCACCAGCGCGAATTCGTGCCAACGTATTGATCGTACGGCGCGTTCACGAACACTTGCATGGTGACGCCCGTGCCGTCCTTGTCGAGCGAAAAACCGACGACTTGGCCGACCTGCACGCGCCGGTAATAGATAGGCGAGCCTATATCGATGGAACCCAGCGACTCACCGCGCAAGGTGAACTGCCGTCCTTTTTGATCGCCGGTCACCGCGGGCGGGGTTTCGAGCCCGACAAAATGTGTTTCGTCCTCTTTCGATTTCCCCGCATCCACGCCGATATACGCACCCGACAACAACGTGCCGAGCCCGGTCACGCCGCTGGCGGCCACGCGTGGGCGCACTACCCAGAAGCGCGTGTCTTTCACCGCGAAGTCCTCGGCGACCTTGGTCAACTGGACGTCCACGAGCACGCGCGCGTGGTCTTTCGACAGCGTGATCTGCTTGACCGTGCCGACATCGACGTCCTTGTATTTCACCTTGGTCTTGCCCGTCTCCAGACCTTCGGCGCTCACGAAGCTGATGGTAATAGTCGGTCCGCGTCCCGACACCGACTTCACTACCAGCG
>DASYLW010000108.1:0-9279 GCA_036009385.1 Caballeronia sp. | reverse complement strand
CGCGCAGTGGTTGCCTCAGGTCTTCAAGGTTGCGGGGCTTTGCGAGACGCCCTATCCGCCCATTTTCGGACTCTCGCTTCCGCAATGGGGCCTTATCGCGTTTGCGGTGATCTTCCTGTTCGTCGCCGGCAGTTTGTGGGGGAAGCGCAGGTTGCGCGCCGGCTGAGTGCGGATGGCGGGCGGTTCGGCCTTCGGTGAATTGCCGCATCACTCCCGCTTTTCGCGAAAGCTGATGCCGCAATCCGTGGCGCCCAGTCATATTTTTTGCTGCGCCGCGAGGCGCGAACGTCCATCGCCGTTGTCCGATCCGCTGGACTTGAACACCACGGTCGAAATGGCGTTCTCCATCGCAGTCCCTGCCGTCCCCTCAATATCCGTCCCTGCGGCTTTTGGCGCTTGTTCCGCCTACCCTCATCCGGCTCTTCACATAGTCTTGATACGTTCACCGGAATCTTTTTGAGATATTGCGGTGATATCGTTATCTCTGGATGGCGATCCACGTGCGCTCTTTCGGCCTGGTTTCTTTTGAATCCTGACACCGATTTTCGCGTAACGCGCGCCCGATCCGCAATGTCTCGGACTTCTTTATGACAACGCAATCCATCCGGTTCTTCCAGCGCAACGCACTGCGCGAAGTCCACGACGTACCCGCTTCCCGTACGGTGCTCCAGCATTTGCGCGAGCACGACCAATGCACCGGGACCAAAGAAGGGTGCGCGGAAGGCGATTGCGGCGCCTGTACGGTGGTAATCGGTGAACTCGATACAGAAGGCCAACCCGTCCTCAAGGCCGTCAACGCCTGCATCCAGTTCATGCCGACGCTCGACGGTCGAGCGCTTTTCACGGTTGAAGACCTGCGCGCCAAAGACGGCACGCTGCATCCCGTCCAGCAGGCCATGGTCGATTGCCACGGCTCGCAATGCGGCTTCTGCACGCCCGGCTTCGTGATGTCGATGTGGGCGCTGTACGAGAATCAGCCCGCCGATGCCGGCCTGCCTACCCGCGACGAAATTACCGCCGCCCTCTCCGGCAATCTCTGCCGGTGCACGGGTTATCGGCCGATCGTCGATGCGTCGCAGAAAATGTTCGAATACCCTCGCGCGCCGTTCGATCGCGACCAGCTCAAACACCAGCTCGAGTCCATCCAGCGCAAGGAAACGCTCGAATACTCCGCGCCCGACGCGCGCGGCGCCGCATTCGGCCATCCAACATTCTTCGCGCCCGTCTGTCTCGCCGAATTCGCCCGCTTGCGCGCCGACCATCCAGACGCACGCATCCTGGCCGGCAGCACTGACGTCGGCCTGTGGGTCACCAAGCAATTCCGCAATCTCGGCGACATCCTGTATATCGGCAATGTCACCGAGCTCAAGTCGATCACCCGCGACGGCCAATGGCTGACCATTGGTGCGGCGGCCTCGCTGGAAGATTCTTACGCCGCGCTCTCGTCGGTTTATCCGGAACTCGCCGAGTTGTGGACACGCTTCGCGTCGCTGCCCATTCGCAACGCCGGTACGCTCGGCGGCAACGTGGCGAACGGTTCGCCCATCGGCGATTCGATGCCCGCACTGATTGCCCTCGATGCCGAAATCGTACTGCAAAAGGCCACTAAGGTCCGCACGATGCCGCTCGACGCCTTCTATCTCGGCTATCAAAAATCCGCGTTGGAAACGGGCGAATTCGTCGCGGGAATTCGTGTTCCGCTGCCATCGGCGAATCTGCGCTTCCGGACTTACAAGGTTTCCAAGCGCTACGACCAGGACATCTCGGCGGTCTGCGCGGCGTTCGCCGTGACGCTCGACGGCTCCCGCGTGAGCGCCGCGCGTTTCGCGTTTGGCGGCATGGCGGCCACGCCCAAACGGGCATCGAATGCGGAAGCCGTGCTGGTGAACGAAGAGTGGAACGAGGCCAACGTGAAAGCCGCCATGCGCGCGCTGGACGTCGACTTCCAGCCGCTCACCGACATGCGTGCGTCGAGCGAATACCGCAGCAAGGTGGCGCGCAACGTGCTGTGGCGTTTTTTCCTCGAGACCCGTGAGGATTCGCCGCTCGCACTGCGCGACGTCAACGCGTTCGCGTTCGACGTGCAATACACGAGCATGACGCCAGACCAAGCCCCAGGGACCACGCGATGAACAAGCGTACCGATCCACACCACATCGACCGTGCGGCCGTTGACGCGCTCGCGCGGCGCGCCGCCGCAAAAAAACCGGAACCCGCAGCCATTGGTGTCGGCTTGCCGCACGAATCGGCGACGCTGCATGTGAGCGGTGAAGCGACTTACGTCGATGACATTGGCGAACTGCGCGGCACATTGCACGCGGCGCTTGGTCTGTCGCGGCATGCGCATGCGCGCATTGTCTCGATCAATCTCGACCTCGTTCTGGCCGCGCCCGGCGTGATCGCCGTGTTCACCGCCGACGATATCCCCGGCGAGAACAATTGCGGCCCTGTGCTCCACGACGACCCGATTCTCGCGAAAGATGAAGTGCTGTATCTGGGACAACCGGTGTTCGTGGTCGTCGCGGAAACGCACGATCTTGCGCGCCGTGCAGCAGCGCTCGCCAAGAGCGAAGAAGTGATCCGATATGAACCGCGCGAAGCCGTCCTGACGCCGCGCGACGCGAAAGCGAAACAGCAGTTCGTGCTGCCGCCGCTGCATCTGAAGCGCGGCGATCCGGACGGAAAAATCGCGTCGGCGGCGCATCGGCTGCAAGGCGAATTCGAAGTCGGCGGCCAGGAACAGTTCTATCTCGAAGGGCAGGTTGCGTACGCCATTCCGAAGGAACTGGACGGCATGCTCGTCTACAGTTCCACGCAGCATCCGAGCGAAATGCAGCATCTGGTCGCGCATATGCTCGACTGGCCGACGCATAACGTGATTTGCGAGTGCCGCCGGATGGGCGGCGGGTTCGGCGGCAAGGAATCGCAGTCGGGAATCTTCGCGTGCATCGCGTCGCTGGCGGCTCACTTGCTGCATCGGCCGGTGAAATTGCGCGCGGATCGTGACGACGACTTCATGATCACCGGCAAACGCCACGACGCAATCTACACCTACGAAGCCGGTTTCGATGACGACGGCCGCTTGCAAGGCGCCCGTGTGGAAATTGCGTTGCGCGCGGGTTATTCGGCGGATTTGTCGGGCGCGGTGGCCACGCGCGCCGTCTGTCACTTCGACAACGCGTATTACCTGCAGGACGTCGATATCACCGCGCTCTGCTGCCGTACCAACACGCAGTCGAACACGGCGTTCCGCGGTTTCGGCGGTCCGCAAGGCGCGCTGGTGATGGAAATCATGATGGATGAAATAGCGCACCGGCTGAAGCGCGATCCCGTCGATATCCGCCGCGTGAACTACTACGGCGTCAATGAGCGGAACGTGACGCCCTACGGCCAGACCGTGGAAGACAACATCATCGCGCCGCTGACAGACGAACTGCTGGCATCGAGTGCATATGTGCAGCGGCGCAACGCGATTGCCGCGTTCAATGCAACAAGTCCCGTGCTCAAGCGGGGCATCGCCTTCACGCCGGTCAAGTTCGGCATCTCATTCAACGTGCCGTTCCTGAACCAGGCGGGCGCGCTCGTGCATGTCTATAAAGACGGCTCCGCGCTCGTCAATCACGGCGGCACCGAGATGGGCCAGGGCTTGAACACGAAGGTCGCGCAGGTGGTGGCGAATGCGTTGGGCGTGCCGTTGTCGCGCGTGCGCGTGAGCGCCACCGATACCTCGAAGGTCGCGAATACGTCGGCCACCGCTGCATCCACCGGCAGCGACCTGAACGGCAAGGCCGCCGAAGCGGCCGCGCTCACCATTCGCGGACGCCTCGCGGAACTTGCCGCGAAGCAGCTCGGCGGACGTGCGGAAGACGTGCGTTTTCACGATGGTGTGGTCGAGTCGAACGGCGGCCAGATACCGTTCGATCAACTGGTCGGAGCGGCCTACCTGTCGCGCGTGCAGTTATGGTCGGATGGTTTTTACGCCACGCCCAAGGTCAACTGGGATTCGAAAACGCTGACCGGCCAGCCCTTCTACTACTTCGCGTACGGCGCGGCGATCTCGGAAGTGGTCGTGGATACGCTCACCGGCGAGTGGCGGCTGTTGCGCGCGGACATCCTCCACGACGCGGGGCAGTCGATCAATCCGGCGCTCGATATCGGCCAGGTGGAAGGCGGATTTGTCCAGGGCATGGGCTGGCTGACAACCGAAGAACTCTGGTGGAATCGTGATGGCCGCCTGATGACGCATGCGCCGTCCACCTACAAGATTCCATCGGTGAGCGACATTCCCGCTGCGATGAACGTCGCGCTCTACGATAACCAGAACGTCGTGCCAACGGTGTTCCGCTCGAAAGCCGTGGGCGAACCGCCGTTGCTGCTCGGGTTTTCGGTGTTGCTGGCCATCCGCGCCGCAGTGGCGTCGCTCGCACCCGATTCAACCGACGCGCCCGTACTGCGCGCCCCGGCCACGCCAGAGTCCATCCTCAACGCACTGGACGCCCAAGCCGCGAAAATTCAAGCTGCGACGACGCCGGACGTCGCCCAGCCCGTGTCGGTCAACTAACGAACCAGGAGCCCATTCGATGCAAGCCTGGCTGCACGATCTGCAACACCTCCTCGCGCACGGCGACCCCGTCGTGCTGGTGACGGTCGCGCGCGTGGAAGGCTCGGCGCCGCGCGAAGCGGGTACGAAGATGATCGTCACGCGCGACGATGCACGGCACACCATTGGCGGCGGTCATCTGGAATGGAAGGCGATTGAAACCGCGCGGCAGGTGCTCAAAGACGGCGCGCGCAGTCCGCACATGCGGCGGCTCGAGCGTTTCGCGCTCGGCCCAAGCCTTGGTCAATGCTGCGGCGGCGCGGTCGTGGTGGCGTTCGAACGGCTGGATATCGGCGATCTCGCCTGGGTCACATCCTTGAACAAACGCATGGCGCAGGGACTATCCACAGTGCGCAGCGTCGGCTTCGGCCCGATCCCGGACGGAGTGATGATCTCCGACCCTGAACCCGGCGTGACCGGCCCCGATTGCCTGCTCTGGGACGGTGCGGGTTTCGACGAAAGCGGCTCGTTGCTGACTGAAACCATCGCTGTCCGCGATTTTCCGGTGGTGCTGTTTGGTGCTGGACACGTGGGCGCAGCGCTCGTCAGGGTGCTCGCGAATTTGCCGTGCCGCGTGGTGTGGGTGGACGAGCGCGATGCAACATTCCCGCCCATGGATCGGCTGCCCGGCAATGTCACGCTGGACGCGAGCGGAATCCCGGAAGCCGCCGTGGACGAAGCGCCGGCCAATAGTTACTTTTTGGTAATGACGCACAACCATGCCCTCGATCTCGCACTCGCCGAACGTATTCTCCGGCGCGGCGATTTTGCGTTTTTCGGCATGATCGGCTCGCATACGAAGAAGCTGCTGTTCGAGCGCCGGCTGGCGTCGCGAGGCATCGACCCCATGTTGATCAAGCGCATGACGTGCCCGATCGGCGTACCCGGCATTGTCGATAAAGCGCCGGAAATGATTGCGGTATCGGTGGCAGCTCAGTTGCTGCAGAAGGTCGAGGAACGCGCCGCGCACGGCTACAATTCCGCGCAGCATCCGCAAACCGCGTGATCAGACCTTTTAAAGCACAAAACAAGCATGAATCCCACTCTCGCTGACAAAATCGCCCGCGCGCCCAAAGCCGAACTCCATATTCACATCGAGGGTTCGCTCGAACCCGAGTTGATCTTCGAACTCGCGAAACGCAACAGCGTGACGCTCGCGTACGACTCCATTGAAGCATTGCGCGCGGCCTACGCGTTCACCGACTTGCAATCGTTCCTCGACATCTACTACGCGGGCGCGAGCGTGCTGCTGCACGAGCGCGATTTCCACGACATGACCCTGGCGTACGTTGAACGTGCGCTCGCCGATCATGTCACGCACACCGAAATTTTCTTCGATCCGCAGACGCACACCGAACGCGGTGTTTCGATTGCCACGGCGGTCGCGGGTATCGAAAGCGCGCTGGCTGAAGGTGAGCGGCGCGGTTTGACGAGCAAGCTGATCCTGTGTTTCCTGCGCCATCTGCCGGAAGAGGACGCGCTTAAAACGTTCGATGAAGCGTTGCCCTTGTTCGATCAATACAAGCATCGGCTGATTGGTGTCGGGCTGGATTCGTCCGAACGCGGCCATCCGCCTTCGAAGTTCGAGCGCGTGTTCGCGAAGGCGCGTGAGAAGGGGTTGAAACTCGTGGCGCATGCGGGAGAAGAAGGGCCGCCCGCGTACGTGTATGAAGCGCTCGACCTGTTGAAAGTGGATCGCGTGGATCATGGTGTGCGCAGCATGGAAGACCCGGCGCTCGTCGCTCGTCTCGCCGATTCCCGCGTGGCGCTCACCGTCTGCCCGCTGTCGAACCTGAAGCTGCGCGTGTTCGACGACATGGCGAAACACACGCTCAAGGCGCTGCTGGATCAGGGCGTGGCGGTAATGATCAACTCCGACGACCCCGCGTATTTCGGCGGCTACGTGAACGCCAACTATTTCGCGATTCTCGACGCCTTGAAACTCAATGACGCCGAGTGTTACACGCTGCTGAAGAACAGCCTGGAAGCATCGTTCGTAACGGACGCCGAACGCCTCGCAATGGTCGCCAAACTCAATGCTTATTGGCACAACTCGCACGCGGCTGCGTGAGCGAGCACCCCATGGCAACGATTACCAACAAGACCACGACGCTCGAGCGTTTCTTCGGCATCCGTGCGGCGGGTTCGCGCACGAAGACCGAGATAGTTGCGGGCATCACGACCTTCCTCACGGCGATGTACATCATCGTCGTCAATCCCGGGATCTTGTCGCAGGCCGGCGTACCCTTCCCTGCTGCGCTAACGGCCACCGTCATTGTCAGCTTCCTCGGCAGTTGCGCGATGGGCCTCTATGCGCGCAACCCGGTGCTCGTCGCGCCGGGCATGGGCATGAACGCGCTGTTCGCTTTCGTGATGGTTCACAGCGGCAAGATGCCGTGGCAGACCGCGCTCGGCTGCGTGTTCTGGGCCGGCGGGATCTTCGCGGTGCTCGCGGCGTTCAATGCGCGCAAGCTGGTCGTCGATGCCATTCCCGCGAACCTGCGTCATGCGGTGTCGTGTGGCATCGGATTGTTTATCAGCCTGATCGGATTGGTCAACGCGAAGTTTGTGATCAGCGATCCGGTGACGATCGTGCATTCGGCATCGTTGAATCCGGTGGTGATCACGTTCCTGATCGGCCTCGCGGTGACTACTATTCTGGTTGCACGAAAGGTAACCGGCGCGCTGATGATTGGCATCATTTTCACGACCGTGATTGCGATTCCCATCGGCCGTTTCTGGGGCGACGGCACCGCTTACTGGCCCACCGCGATCGCCACGAAAACGCTCGTGAACTGGAACGGTTTGTTCTCGGCGCCGGACTTTTCAGCCGTCGGTCAACTGGACTTGCTCGGCTCGTTGAAGGTGATTTACTGGCCGTTTATCTTCGTGATGCTGTTCACTTCTTTCTTCGACGCGCTCTCCACCTTCATGGCGATCTCGGAAGCCGGCAAGCTCTACGATAAAGACGGCAACCCGCGCAACATCCGCCAGTCGATGATGGTCGATTCATTCGCCGCGCTGGTCTCCGCGCCGCTCGGCACGAGCCCGGCGAACGCGTACATAGAATCGGCGGCGGGCATTTCGGCGGGCGGCCGCACGGGTCTGGTCGCGGTGGTCGCCGGCTTGTGTTTCCTGCCCTTCCTGTTCCTCTCGCCGCTGCTCTCGCTGGTGCCCGCCATTGCAACCGCGCCCGCGCTCGTGCTGGTCGGCGTGTTCATGATGGAGTCGATCACGAAGATTGAATGGGGCCGCTTCGACGAAGCCATTCCCGCCTTCCTCGCGATGATCCTGATCCCGCTGACGTATTCGATCACCGATGGCATTGCGTACGGGTTCCTCGCGTTTGTCGTGATCAAGTCGTTCACCGGCCGCAGAAAAGAAATCAAGCCGGCGATGTGGATTGTCGCCGCGCTGTCGTTGCTGTTGTTGACACAGCTATAAGGGCGTTGACCCGCTTTACTGGAGACGTTTCACCCATGACTCAGACCGCTTACCGCGCGCAGCTACTCACTTTCCGCGACGATCCCGCTTTTTCCGATGACAACGCCGTGCATGAAACCGACGGCTTGTTGCTAGTGGAAGATGGCCGCGTGGTCGCGGCGGGTGCGTATCCGGCGGTGCGTGACGCCATCGCGCCCGATGCAGTCATGAAGGACCTGCGGGACAAGCTGATCGTGCCGGGTTTCATCGACTCGCACATTCACTATCCGCAGACCGACATGATCGCCTCCCCTGCGCCGGGTCTGTTGCCATGGTTGAACACGTACACGTTTCCGACCGAGCGCAAGTTCGAAGACCCGGCGTACGCACGCGAGACGGCGAGCTTTTTTATCGATGAACTGCTGTCTTGCGGCACGACTACCGCGCTCGTGTATTGCACGGTCCACAAGCAATCCGCCGATGCCTTCTTTAGCGAGAGCGAGTCGCGCAACCTGCGCATGATCGCGGGCAAGGTGCTGATGGATCGCAACTGCCCGGAGTATCTGCGTGACACGGCTCAATCGGGCTACGACGACAGCGCAGAACTCATCGCGCGCTGGCATGGTCGCGGCCGGCAGGAATACGCGCTGACGCCGCGTTTTGCGCCGACCTCAACGGAAGCTCAACTTGAAGCCTGCGCGGTGCTCGCGCGCAAGCACGCGGACGTATATATCCAGAGCCACGTTGCAGAAAATACCGACGAGATCAAGTGGGTCGAAAGCTTGTTTCCGGGGCATCGGAGCTATCTGGATATCTACGATCACTACGACTTGCTGCGTCAGCGCGCGGTGTACGGCCACTGCATCTATCTCGACGATACCGACCGTCAGCGCATGGCCGAAACCGGCGCGGTAGCGTCGCATTGCCCGACATCGAATCTGTTCCTCGGCAGTGGCTTGTTCGACATGGAAAAGGCCGGGGCCGCGAAGATGCCGGTGGCGCTTGCGACCGATGTCGGCGGCGGCACAACGTTTTCGATGCTGCAAACCATGGGCGAAGCGCACAAGATCGCGCGGCTGACGGGGCACCATCTGACCGCTGCACGCATGTTCTGGCTGGCAACGACGGGCGCGGCGCAAGTGCTCGACATGGCGGACCGGGTCGGGACGCTCAAGCCCGGCAGCGAGGCGGATTTTGTGGTGCTGGATCCGGCTGGTACGCCGCTGCTTGATCGCCGGACTTCGCGTGCGGAATCG
>DASYLW010000107.1:0-5473 GCA_036009385.1 Caballeronia sp. | reverse complement strand
TCCCTCACTTTCAGGAGCAGACCATGTTGACCAGAACGTCGCCTACGGCTATTGCCGAAACCGCTGCCGCGAACCAGGACGCGCAATACTTCGAGTACACGTCGTCAGCTAATCCGATTGGCGCGAAGCTCATCTCGCGCGTGCCATTCCGCAATTTTCCGCCTTCGCTGTACTCAGATGGCGCAACACGGATCGTGCCGCTGGACCTTTCCGCAGAACTGGGTTGCCCGGGTCCGGCGACCGGTCCTGGTCTGAGCGCTAATTTCCTGCGAATCAACGCTGGCGACGAACTGACGCTCGATCCAAACGCAACCTCGCAGGTTTGCTACGTCATCGGTGGCGCAGGGAACGTGACGCAAGGCTCGTCGAACTTCCCGTTCGCGCAGGGCGATTTTTTCACGCTGCCTGGCGGTGATGCCGCCGTGCTGTCGGCCGATGCAACCGCCACGCTCTACTACGTCAACGACGCCCCTCTTCTCGCCTATCTCGGTACAACCGGCGTCCGCCCACGCTTCGCACCGACGCTGTATCCCGCCGCACAAGCGCAGGCCGAATTGCACAAGGTCTCGAATGAAGCCAATGCAGGCCGACGTAACCGCATCAGTGTGTTGATGGGCAACACCAACTTCCCGCAAACGCGAACGGTCACGCATGTCCTGTGGGCCATGTTCGGCATCGTGCCGCCCAACTCAGTGCAAAAGCCGCACCGCCACCAGTCGATTGCGCTCGACTTCATTGCCGGGGGCCAGCCAGGCGTCTATACGCTGGTCGGTAGCGAGCTGGATGAGAACGGCGATATCGTGAATCCGACCCGTGTCGATTGGGAAACCGGAATGACCTTTGTCACGCCGCCGGGATACTGGCATGCGCATTTTAATGAAACGAACGAAAACGCCTATGTGATACCGATCCAGGATGCCGGCTTGCAGACCTGGCTGCGCACGCTCGATATCCGCTTCGCCCGCTAAGGCTGACGCTCTATTGCAAGTCCGTCGTCCCAGTACGGCGGCTCGCCAATCACACCGGCATAGAAATCGACGAACGCGCGCACCTTCGACGAAACGATTTTCTTCGGCGGATAGACTGCCCAGATCGCCGGTTCGGCTCGCCCCATGCGCGCCTCCCATGCAGGCAGCACGTGCGCGAGGCGCCCATCACGCAGGGCCGCGCTCACCAGCCAGGTCGGCAGCAGTGCAACGCCACAGCCGGCCAGAGCGAGCTCCAGCACTGCCTCTGAGTCGTCCGCACGCAAGCGTCCCTTCAGCTCTACAAGCACGTGCTCGGGCGCCATCTGCGTATTCCCGACTCGGGTGAAAGACCATTTGTCGTCCGGAAACAGCGACAAGCGCAGTGACTCGTGCGCGACCAGATCTTCGGGGACGACAGGCGTCCCGTTCCGCTCGAAATAGTCCGGACTGCCGCACGCGATGCGCCGGTGCGAGGCAACACGTTTGGCCATCAACGACGAATCAGGCAGCACGCCGATGCGAATCGCGACGTCGATGCCAGCCTCGATCATGTTGAGGGTTTCGTCGGCCGATACGATATCGAGGCTGATGTCCGGGTAGCGCTTCATGAACGCCGCGAGATGCGGCACGACGTGCCGGCGCCCAAATGCGCTGGGTATCGTGACGCGCAGCAGGCCTTGCGGTGTGCGATTCAGCGACGACGTGAGCTGGCGTGCGTCATCGAGCGCCTGTAGCGCGACCAGCGCGTGCTCACGAAATACCCTGCCGCCCTCCGTCAGCACAAGACCCCGCGTCGACCGGTTAAACAGGGCAATGCCCAGGTCCCTTTCGAGCTCGCTCACATACCGCGAAACGGTCGAAGTCTTGACCCGCATTTCCTGCGCGGTCTTGCTGAAGCTCTGCAGTTCGGCTGCGCAAACGAAGGCGCGTACCGCGGCAAAATAGTCCATGGAGTGTCTGGCAGAGCGGATGTTTTTCTCAAGCGGGTAGTGTACTGGCAAGCCGAGCTGCGTGTCGGTGGTTTCGTGCCCGCGAACGGTCACGCCTCTACCGTACGACGTGGCGCGCGCTGCTCTATTTGCTGCTACACAGACTGGTAAGCCGCATCACGCTACCAGGCCGCGTGATGCGGCCGTCTCTTGGAGCTGGTCGTCTTTAAGAGGCGGGGAATTCGCCGTTGTCTTGTTCTTCCCCGACAACGGCGAGCAAAAAAAGACACGGTGAAACATTACACTTCGCTGCGCTTGAGCAAGTAGTCGAGCCCGCCCACCCGATACCACCGATAACCGTAAGGCTCGAGAACGACGCTATGGCGTCCATCGGCGGACACCTGGCTGTGGTCGTCGGACAGCAGGTTGACCAGCATGTCCTCGCCGGGATTCGTCCAGCCCGACCTGAACTTCACCGTACACGCCTCAGCGCTGAAGTTGTGCAGGCACAAGACTGAATTGTTGCGCCAGTCGTAGCGCAGGGCGAGGACATCGTTGCGGGAAGTGCGTAGAACCGCGAAGTCGCCCCAGCTGATCTCGGGGACTTCCCGGCGCATGCGGATCAGGCGCTCCGTCCAGTTCAGGAACGAGTTGGGGTCGCGCCGCTGGTCCGCCACATTGACCCGTTCGTAACCATACGGACCACCCGAAATGACTCGTGCAACAGGCCGCGCGTGCTTGGTAAAGCCTCCATGCGGCTCCTTGGACCATTGCATCGGCGTGCGGGCGCATTCACGTTCTGGCAGGCGCAGATCGTCGCCCATGCCTATTTCATCGCCGTATCGGAATACCGGGGTTCCCGGCAGCGTCAGCATCAAGCTGTAAGCGAGTTCAAGACGGCGCCGGTCACCCGAAAGCATTGGCGCAATCCTTCTGCGGATGCCCCTTTCGTATAGCTGCATATCCGGATCCGGCCCGAAGGCCGCGAATACCGTGGCTCGTTGCTCAGGTGTCAGGCGGCCGAGATCGAGTTCATCGTGGTTGCGCAAGAACACACCCCATTGCGCCGTTGGCGGCCGCGGCCTGGTTGCCAGCAGCGCCTTCTTCAGCGGTGCCGTATCCGCGCTCGCCAGCGTGTAGAACGTATTCTGGTTGACCTGGAAATTGAACATCATCTGGAGACGCTCGCCGTCATCGCCGAAATACTCCAGGTCGGTATCAGGCAATACATTCGCCTCCGCCAAGATGATCGCGTCGCCCTTGCGCCACTGCAGGAACTCCCGGAAGGTGCGCAGCATGTTGTACTGGTCGACCGGCTTCTGGACCTCGGCGCCCTTCGTCGAGATCACAAAGGGCACGGCATCCATCCGGAAACCCGACACGCCGAGTTGAATCCAGAAGCCCATCACTTTCAGTATTTCCGCCTGCACATGCGGGTTGGCCGTATTCAGGTCCGGTTGAAAATCGTAGAAACGATGGAAGTACCAAAGCGCTGCTTGCTTGTCATAAGTCCACGTCGACTTCTGAACGCCTGGGAACACGATTCCGTCCTTGGCATTGCGCGGTTTCTTGTCGCACCACACATACCAGTCGCGATATTTCGAGTCAGGATCGCTACGTGCTTCGCGGAACCATGCGTGCTGATCGGACGTGTGGTTGACTACGAGATCGATCATGATTCGCAGGCCGCGTTGATGGCAGGCGTGCGCAAACTCGGCGAAATCGCCCAGCGTGCCGTAGCGGGGATCGACGTTGTAGTAGTCCGAGATGTCGTAACCGGCGTCAAGACCGGGCGACGGCTGGAACGGCATCAGCCAGATAGTGGTAATGCCGAGGCCTTGCAGATAATCAAGGCGGCGGATAAGGCCCTGGAAGTCGCCGACGCCGTCACCGTTTGCGTCCATGAACGTGCCGACCGAGAGGCAATAGACAACTGCATTCTTGTACCAGAGATCGTTTAGCATTTAAGTCTGCTCGTTGGGTCCAACCTGTGCAGTCATTCGAGGAACGAAATGTCAAAATTGGCGTGGTGGCAGCGAGGCGTGATCTACCAGGTCTATCCGCGATCCTTCCAGGACGAAAACGGCGACGGCGTGGGCGATCTTGCGGGCATCACGGCGCGCCTGGACTACCTCGCCACGCTTAATGTAGACGCCGTATGGATCTCGCCTGTCTACCCATCACCCATGGCAGACTTCGGCTACGACGTGGCCGACTATTGCGCCATCGCGCCGGTGTTCGGGACGCTCCGCGACTTTGACCGGCTCGTGGCTCGTGCGCACGAACTGGGCCTGAAGGTCTTGCTCGACTTCGTTCCCAATCATTCCTCCGACAAACATCCGTGGTTCACCGAGAGCCGGTCATCACGCGATAACCCAAAGCGCGACTGGTATCTGTGGCGTGATCCCGCACCCGATGGCGGGCCTCCGAATAACTGGCTGAGCCGCATGGGCGGTCCGGCTTGGGAATGGGACGCCCTCACCGGCCAATATTACTATCACGCGTTCCTGCGCGAGCAGCCCGATCTCAACTGGCGCAATGCCGGCGTACGCACTGCAATGGACCGCGTCCTGCGGTTCTGGCTGGATCGGGGCGTCGACGGTTTTCGCGTCGATGTGCTTTGGTTGCTGATCAAGGACGCCCTCTTCCGCGACAATCCCCCGAACCCTGGGTTCAAGGCCGGCGAACCCGATCATCATCGGCAACTGCAAACCTATACGGAAGATCAGCCTGAAGTCCATGACATCGTCCGGTCGATGCGCGCGACGCTCGACGAATACGGCGAGCGCGTGCTGATCGGCGAGATTTATTTGCCCGTGCCTCAACTTGTCAGCTATTACGGGCCGAACGGCGACGGTGCAAACATGCCGTTCAACTTCCAACTGATCAGCGCGCCCTGGAACGCGGCGGAGATTGCGCGGATCGTGTCCGAATACGACCACGCGCTTCCTTTGCATGCATGGCCGAACTGGGTGCTCGGCAATCACGACAACCCACGCGTCGCGTCGCGCATCGGCGTGCGCCAGGCGCGAGTCGCCGCGATGTTGCTGCTCACCCTGCGCGGCACGCCCACGCTCTATTACGGCGATGAAATCGGCATGACCGATGGGGCGATCCCGTCCGATCGCGTGCAGGATCCAGCCGAGTTGCGACAGCCTGGTATTGGTCAGGGCCGTGACCCGGAACGAACACCCATGCAATGGGATGGATCGCCGAACGCCGGGTTCTCGAGCGGTGTGCCATGGTTGCCCATTAGCGGTGGCAACTTCGTCGACGTTGTTGATCAGGATAGCGAATCATCATCGACGCTGATGTTATATCGGCGCTTGCTGGCGTTGCGTGGAAGCGAGCCGGCCTTGGTGGAAGGAGCGATTGAACGAGTTGTGGCAGGCGCTAACGTATTGACCTATGAACGTCGCTTGGGCGGTGACCGGTTTTTCATCGCGTTGAACATGGCCGGAACGGACGCACCGGTGGAAGTCCCGCAGGGGACCGTGGTGGTGTCGACCACGGAAGGTCATGAGGGTAAGCGGGTCGCAGAATCCGGCTTGCTTCTTGCCGGGGACGAAGGAATGG
>DASYLW010000106.1:0-17798 GCA_036009385.1 Caballeronia sp. | reverse complement strand
GATACCGACCCGTGGCCCACGTGGCGCTTCCAGGTGGGCGACAACCATATCCTGATCGCCGAACTGTTCGTCGCAAAGGCAAGCGCGCAGACGGTGCTGCGCTGGCGGCTCGACGGCGAGGCATTCACGCTCAAGGTCCGGCCGTTGCTTTCCGGGCGCGACTATCATGCGCTGCATCACGAGAACCCGGCATTCAACTTCAATTACACGGCGACGGGCGATCAGGTGCGCTGGCAAGCATATGGCGACGTGCCGGCGGTGGTCGTAGCATCGAATGGATCGTATGTTCACGCGCCCGACTGGTATCGCGATTTCTGCTATACCGCCGAGCGCGAACGCGGCATGGATTTCAATGAAGACCTCGCTACGCCCGGGATATTTTCGTTCGATTTATCGCTCGGCGAAGCGGTGCTCGTGTTGAGCGCGAATGAGGGCGCGAAGACAAACGCCGTCGATACCGCGAAGCAGCTGTCTGATATCGAACGCGCACGGCGCGCGGCTTTTCCAACGCCGCTGCATCGTTCCGCCGATGCCTTCATCGTCGCGCGAAACAAGGGAAGCACGATCCTCGCCGGTTTCCCATGGTTCACCGATTGGGGCCGCGACACGTTCATCGCGATGCGCGGTCTGCTGATCGCATCCGGCCGAACCAGCGACGCCGAATCGATCCTGCTCGAATGGGCCGGCATGCTCTCCGAAGGCATGTTGCCGAATCGCTTCCCGGACAGCGGCGCGCCGGAATACAACTCGGTGGATGCATCATTGTGGTTTGTGATCGCCGTGCACGACTATCTCGCGACGGGCCACGCTGAACGGGAAACGCAGGACCGGTTGCAGCAAGCCGTCGATGGCATTCTCGAAGGCTACTCACGCGGCACGCGTTTTCAGATTGCCGCCGATCCGGACGATGGCCTGCTGCGCGCCGGCGTTCCCGGCGTGCAACTGACGTGGATGGACGCGAAGGTGGGCGACTGGGTGGTGACGCCGCGCATCGGCAAGCCGGTGGAAATCCAGGCGTTGTGGATCAACGCGCTGCGCATTGGGGCCGCATGGAACCCGCGCTGGACGGAACCGGCCACGCGTGCCACTCAGGCTTTTCAGCAACGTTTCACTGATCCCGCCAGCGGTGCGCTCTACGACGTGGTCGACGCCGATCACCAACCCGGCAAGCTCGACCACTCCATCCGTCCGAACCAGCTTTTTGCCGTCGGCGGCTTACCGTTTGCCGTGATAGAAAATAGCGTCACCGCACGCGCTGTCGTCGATCAATGCGAGCAGCTTTTGCTGACGCCGCTCGGTCTCAGGACCCTGTCGCCGAATGACCCTGCCTATAAGGGCCGATACATCGGTACACCGAAGGAACGCGACGGTGCGTACCACCAGGGCACGGTCTGGCCGTGGCTGATGGGGCCGTTCGTGGAGGCCTGGCTGAGGGTTCATGGTGACGATCAATCATCGAAAGCCGTGGCCCGCGAGCGTTTTCTCAGGCCCCTGAGCGAGCATCTGCATCGTGCGGGGCTGGATCATATTTCCGAAGTGGCGGACGGCGACGCGCCGCATACGCCCGGCGGCACGCCATTCCAGGCTTGGTCGCTCGGCGAACTCATGCGTCTCGAACGTCTGCTTGACAGCAAACACGCCGATTCTGCCGAGATGCCGCAAACGCGCTAGATTATCGGTCTTTCCGTCACGCTTTCAGTCAAGGACGTCCCATGCCGCCACTGCGCGCCACCAAGTCACTCGACACCATCGAAGGAGCCCGGCTCCATTCCACCGACTGCTCGCGCTGGCAACGCTGGGGACCGTATCTCAGCGAGCGTCAGTGGGGCACCGTGCGCGAGGACTACAGCGAAAACGGCACCGCCTGGGACTATTTTCCGCACGATCATGCGCGTAGCCGCGCCTATCGCTGGGGCGAAGACGGCATTGCCGGATTCGGCGATGACCACCTCAACTGGTGCGTCTCGCTTGCGATGTGGAACGGCCTCGACCCGATCCTCAAGGAACGTTTGTTTGGCCTGACGAATGCGCAGGGCAACCACGGCGAGGACGTCAAGGAGCTGTACTTCTACGTTGACGGCACCCCAACGCATTCCTACATGCGCATGCTGTACAAGTACCCGCACGCCGCGTTTCCCTACGACGATCTCGTTGCTGAAAACGGTCGCCGCGGCGCGGACATGCCGGAGTACGAAGTACTCGACACGGGCGTGTTCGAAGACAACGCGTATTTCGATGTCCACGTCGAATATGCGAAAAATACGCCTGAAGATATCGTGATGCGCGTGACGGTCGAGAATCGCGGGAATCGCGCCGCATCGCTCGACCTTCTGCCGCAGATCTGGGCGCGCAATACGTGGTCGTGGCAGCCTTCGAAGAAACCTTCGCTCACCTTGCAATCCGATGCGAAGGGCAGCCGCGTGCTTGCTCAAAGCGACGGTCATGAGCCACTGGTCGTGACCGCCGAAGCCCGCGGCGACGCCACGGTCGACTGGCTGTTCTGCGAGAACGATACCAACGTCAGGCGCTTGTTCGGCTCGGAAGGGGCGGGACCATTCAAGGACGGCTTCAACGACTACATTGTGCAGCGCGAAGAAAGCGCCATCCGGCGCGATACCGGCACGCGCGCCGCCGCGCACGTGCATCTCGAGTTCGCCCCGAACAGCCGCACGGTCGTGACCCTGCGCTGGCGCCCGGCGTCGGATGCGGATCGTGACCGGCAAGCGCTTGATATCGACGCGCTGTTCGCCCGCCGTATCGCGGAAGCCGATGCCTTTTACGCGGGTCTTCAGCACGAAATAGACAACGCCGACCAGCGGCTCGTACAACGTCAGGCGCTGGCGGGCATGCTGTGGTCGAAGCAGTATTACCAATTCGACGTCACGCGCTGGATGGACGGCGATCCGTTGCAGCCGACACCGCCGGCGTCTCGCAAGCGTGGCCGCGATGCCGACTGGCGGCACCTGTGCAATGCGGACATCGTCTCGATGCCGGACAAATGGGAATACCCGTGGTACGCATCGTGGGATCTTGCGTTTCATGCGGCCGCGTTCGCGCTGATCGATCCGGCATTCGCGAAGAAACAATTGCTGTTGCTCGTGAAAGATCGCTACCAGCATCCCAACGGGCAACTGCCCGCCTACGAATGGGCGTTCGGCGACGCGAATCCGCCGGTTCACGCATGGGCGACATGGCGTGTCTATGAAATCGATCGCGCGATCACGGGTAAGTCGGATCGCGATTTTCTTGAGCTTGTATTCCACAAACTGCTGCTGAATTTCTCGTGGTGGGTGAACCGCAAGGACGCCGACGGCCGGAACATTTTCCAGGGCGGTTTCCTGGGGCTGGACAACGTCGGTATCTTCGATCGCGGGGCGCCACTGCCCACGGGCGGCCGTATCGACCAGTCCGACGGCACCGCATGGATGGCCGCCTATGCACTCGACCTGATGCGGATCGCGCTGGAACTGGCGATCGCGAATCATGTATTCGTCGATATCGGCGTGAAGTTCTTCGAGCATTTCCTGTACATCGCCGAGGCGGTCAGTTGCAGCGATTCGTGCGACACCGGCCTCTGGGATGAACGCGACGAGTTCTTCTACGACGTGCTGCAACTCCCCGACGGCACCAGCGTGCCAATGCGCGTTCGCTCGATCGTCGGCTTGATTCCGCTGTTCGCAGTGCATGTGCTGGAAGAGCATCTGCACGGTCAGTTGCCGGGGCTGCGGGACCGGTTGACGTGGTTCCTCGAGCACCGGCCCGATCTCGCGAAGCTGGTGTCGCGCTGGAACGAGCCGGGCAAGGGCAATAGCCTGCTGCTGTCGGTGCTGCGCGGACATCGGATGAAGGCGCTGCTCAGACGCATGCTCGACGAAAGCGAGTTCCTGTCCGACTACGGCGTGCGAGCGTTGTCGCGGGTGCATCGGGACAATCCGTTTGTGCTTGAGCACAACGGCGACCGCTTCTGCGTAGCGTATCTGCCGGGAGAATCGGATTCGCGCGTGTTCGGCGGCAACTCCAACTGGCGCGGGCCGATCTGGATGCCGGTCAACTACCTGCTGATCGAGTCGCTATACGAATTCCATCGTTATTACGGCGATGATTTCCGCGTGGAATATCCGACGGGATCGGGCCAGAAGCTTTCGCTGAGCGACGTAGCCGACGAACTCGCGCGCCGCCTGACGCGCCTGTTCCTGAAGGGCAAGGACGGCCTGCGCCCGGTCATGGCCGCGTATCCGCAACTGCTGGCGGACCCGCGCTCGGAAGACCTCGTGCTGTTCCATGAGTACTTTCATGGCGATACCGGGCGAGGCGTGGGCGCCTCGCACCAGACGGGCTGGAGCGGGCTGGTCGCGCTGCTGTTGCAACCGCGCGTAAGCGTGATCGCACAGAACCTGCCGGTAGGCGGCGAGGTCCACCCAGAAGTGGAACTGGCGACGAAGTAACCGAAGTAACCGAAGTAACCGAAGTAACGAAAGCAGGCGGGCGGGTTCAGCCCGCCTGCTTCCGCCAGCCCTGTTGCGCCGTCCGCGTCATTCGTTATTGCACAACATCAATACTTTTTCCGCATCGGTGCATGAGCGCTTCGGCGCGCGTTGCGTCACGGGCGTTCCCGAGTCGCCGCTGCCTGTAGATGCCATCTTTCGGATGCACGCCCGCAAGCGCTTTTCTATTGGCGGATAGTATTTCCAGCCACGGCTGAGCGGCGGCAATTCCATTTTCACCTGCTTCCATTTCGGATGGCCGTTGGCTTGCAGTTCATCGAAGTGCGTGCAGAGCGAGTCGGCGAATTGCGTCATCGCGCCGACGGTGCCGCGCAGGTTGTAATCGTAGGTGACGAGAAACGCCTTCACGGTGAGCGTCGGCGAGTCTTCCTTGATCCAGTTCGGATAACTCGACGTGCGGATGGTGGCCGGGAAATAGGTCTGTTCAGCACGCGCGGTTTCAGGCGCTGAAGGATCGAGCTTGAGCAACTTGATCTGGCCCAGCAGGTCCGCGTTCAGGTCCTGGAACAGCTTGGCCGGCTGCCCCGCCACGATGACCGCCACATCCAGTTTGCGCACGATCAGTTTCGCGAGCGCGTCCTCGTTGCTGTAGTGCTGCGCGTACTGGTCGGGAATCGGCTCGTTGAACATCAGCCTGTAAAGCGTGGTCGCCGATTGCGCCGTGCCGCTGCCGATCAACCCCACGCTGATGTTCTTGTTCTTGATCTCGTGGATGTAATTCAATGGCGAATCAGACCGGACTACGAAGTAAATCTCTTCGTTATACAACGGCATGATGAGCCGCAACGGCTGGATGACCTTGCCTGCTTCCGCGTTGCCAGCCTTGGCCATATCGAGGTAAGCCTGGTACACGTCCGACTGCACGAGCGCGAATTTCACACCTGGCTCGTAACGCATGCGCTGCACGTTTTCGGCGGAACCTTTGGACGCGAGCACATCCAGGCCCATGCCGATCGGGTCAGCCACCCACTTCGCCAGGTCCTGGCCTATCTGGATGTAAGTGCCGCGTTCCGGCCCGGTGACAATCTTGTAGTCGGCTTGCGCATGAGCCTCCGCAACGAGGCCAGCGAGCCCAAAGAGGGCGAACAGCATGAAGACGAAAGTCTTGTGCATAATGTCGTGTGAGTCGTTTTAATGTGTTGGCCAACTTTCATTACACGTATAGACCACGGTGGCCTGCGTCTCCCGGCGCGGCCTTCAACCTCCTCAAAGTCTCCTTCCGGTTGTCTCCTGTTCCTTGTCTCCCGAGTGCCTCGACTGCGTGCCTCTGCGTACCTTCTACTGCGGTGTCGAGCGTTGTGCAGACGACTTGCCCTTGCTCCAGCCCGACTCCAGGATCGCGCGCTCTTCGTCGTCGGAATTGGTCGTATTGAAGGCCGGCGCATGGGGTTGCGCCGCACCGGTCGCGTTGTCTCCTGACGCGAGCGTGCGATGAACCGTGGGCGATGGTGAACGAGTAATGTTTTGCACACCTGCGGGTGCGCCATTGGCGGCGACAGGAGGCGACACAATGCCCGCCCGCACCGGAACGGCTTCGCTGATCGGTGCGAGTTGGCGTACCACCGGCGGCGAGGCGGTATCGCCCGGAACCTGGGCGGCGGTCGCAGGCTCGGGTTCGGGCTGGGCTGGCGCGCGTGCCGTGGCGGCGGCCGGCGAGCTGCGTACCGGCGCGGTGGCGGGCATGGCGTCCGGTCCGTCCGGCATCGGGACAAACGCGGGTGCTGAGGGTACTGGCGGACGAGTCGGCGCGGCCTGTTGCTGCGGCTGCGGCGAGGTCGTCGGCGACGACGTGAGCGGAGCCTGCGAGCCCGTGCCTGGAACCGCCTGCGCCGTGACAGGAGAGCGCATGGTGGCGACGACCTTGGGTGCGACCGGTGCAGCCGCTGCGGGCGTCGAAATAGGCGTGGGGACACCCATCGCGGCGACGGCCCGCGCATGCTCGGCGGCCGAGACGGTCGCGGTGGGCTTGTGCGTCGACGCCACCGGAGGTGTGGCCGCCACGCGCGGCCCGGGCACATACATGGGCGCTGGCACTGCGGGCGCCAGCGCCGCCGCGGCCGTCTGCGCGTTGTTGTGGCGAGCGCCATGCGCCGCTGTGGTAGCGGGAGCGGGCGCGGGTTTATTGAGCCAGCCCGAGCGGGCGATCGCGTGCTCGACGAGCGCTTGCGCTTCCGCATTGCTGGCATCGATCGTCAGCACGTCACGGGCGTTCTGGCGCACGCACAACCACGAGCCGGTCGCTTCGCAGCCGCGCGCCACTTGCAGCATCTCGTCACGTGCGTGTTCCAGGCCGGTGAGGTCTGCCAGGGTTCGCTGCACATTGGCGGCGCTCAGTTGCGACGCCGGGATCTTCGAAAAGCGCCGGCGCGCCGTGGTCAGGTCGCCGCGCGTGATCGCGTCACGCGCGGCCTGCAGGTTATCAGTTGTGTTGGCTAGCGCCGTTGCCGCGCGAACGGCGGGGGTGTCGGTGGGCAAGGCTTCGCGGGCAGCAACGGACGGCACTGCCGTCGTTTGCGCCGGCCTGGCGGCGGTGGCCGTGGCCGCGGCCGCTGACCTGGCCGGGGGCACTGCGGGCGCAGCTTGGCGCGCAGGCGCGTCGTGCGCGGTTTTCATATCGATGGCGCCATACGCGCTATGCCCGGCCGGCAGCTCGGAATGAGTGGTGTCGTCACCGCTGCTGCTGCCGTGCTGCGAATAGATGACGCCGCCAGCTACCAGAGCCAGCGCCACGGCGCCCAGCGTGATGGTCTTCGACATGTCCCAGCGCTGCTCGCCGGTGCCGGCCAGTTCGGACTCTTCCGGCACGCTCGGGTAGGGCAACGGGATGTTCAGGGCTTCACGGCGCGCGCCGAAGGGCAAGCGCAGCCCCGTTGCAAGCGCGGCGGTTTTCGCCGCGCCGAAGCCCGGGCCATGATCAGCGCCGCAATGCGGACAGGTATCGGCATCGCTCGGAATGTCGTTGCCGCAACGCTTGCAGGTCACGGAACCGGCGGATGTGGGAAAGAAGAGACGGGCCATGCTAAAAACCTCCCGGGACACAAGGGTTGTCCTTCCCGCTTGCGTGTCCGGTTAAATCGGACAATACAGTCACTCGTATGACGAAACACTTCGGACTCCCTAAGCTGGACAGTCATTGAGGGAGCCCGGAACCAATATGTGACATCTCCGCGGCGGCGTCAACACGCTCGGGAAGGATCACGCGAGGCTTGCGCCACGCCGCTTAAATGCCTGCTTGGGCGCTACCGGTGAAGGCGCCGGGGAACAGGTAAAAGCGGCCGGCGGTTTCGTCGGCAGGAGCCTAGGTTCTGTCCGAATATGGCGCTTTGTGGCACTTCGAAACTAGCCGTAACGGATTCGAAAACAACAGCCGGAACCGGATATTTTCTGGCGTTTGCGCTGAATAGCACATTGCGTAATAAATTTGAGCCAGACTGGCAATTTGGTAGGATGTAAGCGCGCTGCGAGAGGCTGGGCGCAACACCCCGAAAGCCGCCAAAAATACAAATGACTCACCATCCGGTGCTCGCCGCATGACCCCGGCGGTTCGCACCGGCATCGGGTCTGGAGAAGGGACATATCGATGGACATGCCGTCTAAGGGCGAGAATGCGCAGCTCATACGGATCACCTGGCCGTTTCTGGTCGTCATTCTTGTCCTGGTTTCGCTCGCCATTTTTAGTATCGACATCATGTCGTCGGTGCGGGCCTACATTGGCGGGGAAAGCATCTGGTCGAAGGGCCAGAAAGATGCGGCTTTCTATCTGAACCTGTACGCCGAGACCGGCTCCGGAAGTACCTACAAGCAGTATCTGACCGCCATGGAAGGCCCGCGTAACCTGCGCACGGCCCGTCTGGCGCTCGACCAGAGCAATCCCGATCCGGTCACCGCACGCCGGGCGCTGATCGCAAGCGGCGTACATCCCGACGACGTCAGTGACGTGATCTGGACCTTCAAGATGTTTCGCCACGTCAGTTATTTCAGCGAGGCGGTCGGTTACTGGTCACGCGGCGACGCCGAAATGGCGAAGCTGGAACGGGTTGGCAACCAGTTGCATGCGCGGCTCGCGGCCGGAGAATTGCCCATGGCGCTCGTGAGTGCCTACAAATCGCAGATATGGACCATCAACGCGACTATTGCGCCGCTGTCATGGGGTTTCTCACAGGTATTAAGTACCGCATTCCGCAAGACAGCGTCGTTATTGCTGACCGTCGACCTGGTCGCCGCACTGTTGCTCGTGTGCCTCTCAACGGTGCATGTGCGGCGGCTGATCAGGCAGCGCGGGCGCATTGAAGCTGCGCTCAAGCAGAGCGAGGCGCGCGCGAAGGCGACGCTCGGTTCGATCGGCGAGGCCGTGATCGCGACAGGGCCGTCGGGGCATATCGAATTCATCAACCCGGCGGCCGAGCGGATCGCCGGACGTCTCGCCGATGACTGTCTCGGGCGGCCATTGGCCCAGACTTTCAGGTTGCTTCACGCCGATAGCCGCCAGCCGCTCAACCCGATCGAGGATGCCCGGGCAGGCGCACGTCCGGACGGCGAATCCGCCGAAATGCTGCTGCAGCGGCGTGACGGCGCGGAGATTCGCGTGCAGGCGGTAACGTCGCGGATCAGCGCGGCAGGTGCAAGTCCGAACATGGCCAACGCGGAATCTGGTTTCGTGCTGATCCTGCGCAACATGACCCGCGAGTACGAATATATCGAGAGTCTTGCATGGCAAGCCACGCACGACGGGCTCACGGCGCTCGTGAACCGCGCCGAATTCGAGCGGCGCCTGCAACACGCGCTCGGTACGCGCTGGAGCGAGGTCGCGTCGTGGCTGCCGGCGGCATCGGCGCTCCTGTTCCTCGATCTCGACCGCTTCAAGGTGGTCAACGACACCTGCGGCCACGCGGCCGGCGACGCGATGCTGCGTGAAGTCGCATTGCGCTTCGAAGCCAGCCTGCAACCCGACGACACGCTCGGGCGGCTGGGCGGCGACGAGTTCGGCGTGCTGCTGCAGGGTTACGACACCCCGGGCATCCAGGAGGTCGCAGAACGCCTGCGCGCGTGCCTGAATGACTTCGTCTTCAACTGGGAGGCGCAGCCGTTCACCACCAGCGTGAGCGTCGGCGTGGTTGACCTGCGCAACACGGAAATGAGCGTGGAAGAGGCCATGCGGCTCGCCGATATTGCCTGCTACATGGCGAAGGAACGCGGCCGCGACCGGGTGCAACTGGCGGACCTCGGCGACCGCGAACTTGCGCGCCACGCGAGCGAGGTGTCGTGGGGACGACGTCTCAAGCAGGCGCTTGAACACGATGACTTCTGCCTCTACGTGCAACCCATCGTGGCCGTGGGCGACGGCTTGCCCACCTCCGTGGAAGGGCAGCGCGCCGAATTGCTGTTGCGCATGCTTGACCCGGGCGTGATCAACGGCGTGATCGCGCCCACGCTCTTCATTCCTGCCGCCGAGCGCTATGGACTAATGACGGCTATCGACCGGTGGGTGATCCGCAATGCCTTCGATATGCTTTCGCGTACCCGTCACCAGCGCTTCAAGGAATACGCGATCAATCTGTCGGGCGCCTCAGTGGGCGATGAACGTTTCCTGGGTTTCGTGCGCGAGCAATTTCAGCGCACGGGCGTCTCCCCTGGCATGATCTGCTTCGAAATTACGGAGACCACCGCGATTGCCAACCTGGCATCGGCGGCGCGCTTCATGCACGAGCTGAATGTGCTCGGCTGTCATTTCGCACTCGATGACTTCGGCGCCGGCATGTCGTCGTTCGGTTACCTGAAGCATCTGCCTGTGGAGTATTTGAAGATCGACGGCAGTTTCGTGACCGACATGGTGCTCGATCCGGTGAGCCGCGAGATGGTCGCTGCCATCAACGAAATGGGCCATTCGATGAAATGCCGGACCATTGCGGAATATGTGGAAAGCGAAGGGATCCTGCGGGCGCTGCATGCCCTTGGGGTGGATTATGCGCAAGGGTATTACATAGGACGGCCAACGCTTTGGACAGAGCCGGCCGTCCTGACATTAGCTAAGGAGGCGTGATGGGGGGTGGGTTTACAAGAGAGGGCGACCTCAAGAACACAGCAAGCTACCCACTTTGGTTGCAGGAAGTTTTGTTGGAAACCGGCGCGGCAAAAAACCGTGTGACGTCTCATCCGCTTTTTCGGTCATTGCGCGACGGCGAGCTTGGCCGGCTTGAAATGCGTGCGTTCCTGATCAACGGCTGGCCGGTGATCAATCAGTTTCCGCAGTACATGGGCATGAACCTGCAGAAGATCGGACCCGAAGAAACGCCGGGCTCGCGCATGGCGCGGCGCTATCTCACGCGTAATATCCGCGTCGAGCAGAATCACGCCGATTATTGGGTCGACTGGGCCGCGGCCCACGATGTTTCGCGCGAAGATTTGCAGGCCGGCGAAGCGCCCGCGCTTGCGTATGCACTGAGCCACTGGTGCTGGAAAAGCAGCAATGCGGACCCGCTGCATGCGTCAATAGCGGCGACTAATTTTGCCGTTGAAGGAGTGACCGGAGAATGGTCCACGCTACTCTGCAGCCGCGACACGCTCGCGCACAGCTACCCTGAACCGGTCCGCAAGAAGACCATGCGCTGGCTCCGGATGCACACCCGTTACGACGACGCGCATCCGTGGGAGGCGCTCGATATAGTAGCCACCATGCTGGGCCGCACGCCGCGCATGGCCGACGTCCGCGAAGTCAAACGCAGCATTCAGCGCAGCTATGAATACTTCGAGGTCAGCCTGAACTGCTGCCTCGAAGCCTGATTGCCCGCCGCTCCAGATCCTTGCTTCTCGTTACTTCGATAATTGCAGTTTGCCGTCCAGCCGCCGGTTCAACCCGAGCGGATTGGCGATTTTCAACGCGTCCGGCAACAAGCCTTCGGGCATGTCCTGGTAGCTCACCGGGCGTAGGAAGCGGTCGATGGCGAGACTGCCCACGGAAGTGGACCGGCCGTCGGCGGTGGAAGGAAAGGGGCCGCCATGGACCATGGCATGTCCAACTTCCACTCCTGTACCGAAGCCATTCACGAGGATCCGTCCGGTGCGCCGTTCGAGTGCCGGCAGGAAACGGCGTGCATCGTCGTAATCCGCTTCATCGATATGCAATGCTGCCGTCAACTGGCCTTCCAGGTGCTCGACCAGCTCGAGCGCCGTCGCCAGATCCGGGCATCGTACGATCAGTGAAGCCGCGCCGAAAATTTCCTCGTGCAATTCCGGATTAGCGCGAAACGCTGCAGCGGTCGTCGAAAACAACGCGGCTTGCCCCTGCGTCGCGCCTTTCGCCGCACAGCCTCGCGCGAGTGTCTTGACCTCGCCATGTTCCGCGGTCTTGTTCACCGCCGATTCGTACGCCTTGTGAATACCAGGCGTCAGCATCGTGGCGGCGGGCGTTTCGCTCAATGCAGCACCGGTTGCTTCGATGAACGCATCGAGTTCGGGACCATCGATTGCCAGCACCAGACCGGGGTTCGTACAGAACTGCCCGGCGCCGAGTGCGAGCGAGCCTGCGAAGGCCTTGCCGATCGCCGCGCCGCGATTTTTCAGCGCGTGCGGGAACAGCAGAACCGGGTTGATGCTGCTCATTTCGGCGTAGACCGGAATCGGTTCGCGACGCGCAGCCGCCAGCTTCATCAGCGCCGTGCCGCCACCGCGCGAGCCGGTGAAGCCGACTGCCTTGATGCGACGATCCGAGACGAGACCCTGGCCGATGTCGCGGCCGCTATCGAAGAGCAGGGAGAACGTGCCTTCCGGCAAACCGCAGTCCGCGACGGCTTTTTGCACAGCGCGTCCGACCAGCGCCGACGTCCCCGGGTGCGCCGAATGCGCCTTCGCGATCACGGGGCAACCGGCGGCCAGCGCGGAGGCGGCGTCGCCGCCCGCGACCGAGAACGCCAGCGGGAAGTTGCTTGCACCAAACACGGCGACGGGGCCGACGGGTACATAACGCAGCCGCAGGTCGACGCGCGGCAGCGGCTGGCGCTGAGGTTGCGCCGGGTCGATACGCACGCCAAGGAAATCGCCTTCCCGCACGACCGCCGCGAACATGCGCAACTGGCCGACGGTCCGGCCGCGTTCACCTTCAATGCGGCCGCGCGGCAAGCCGCTTTCGGCCACGCAGCGGTCGATCAAAGCATCGCCGATATCGAGGATGTTCTGCGCGATCGTTTCCAGGAATATCGCGCGGGTTTCAAGCGGCAATTCGCGGTAGATGTCAGATGCTTGCCACGCCAGCGCGCAGGCTTGCTCCAACTGATCGAGCGAAGCGCCCCCGAAGGCGGGCGCGAGCGGCTCGCCTGTCGCTGCATTAATGCCTTCGACCGAGCCGTTCGTGCCGTGGACGGACTGTTTGCCGATCAGCAGATCGCTTGAAATTTCCATGATGTTCGAATCCTGTTGGTGTAATCAAGCGTGCGGACTTGTCACTTGCCGCGTGTTACTTGCCCCAGCTCAGCACGAGCGGATCAAGGCGGCGTGCGACTTTCAGCAGGCCGGCGCGAGTCGATGGATGCATCGACGCGAAGGGGTGACGCGTGGTGTCGGAGCGGATCACGCCGCCTTCCATCATCAGCGCCTTGCAGGCTGCGAGACCGCATTGGCGGTTCTCGTAGTTGATCAGCGGCAGCCATTGCTCATACAGCGCTGCGGCGCCTTCCGTGTCACCGGATGTATAGGCGTCGACAATCTTGCGAATCCCGTCCGGATAACCGCCGCCGGTCATCGCGCCGGTTGCGCCGGCATCGAAATCCGGAATCAGCGTAATGGCTTCCTCGCCATCCCACGGGCCGATGATCGCGTCGCCGCCCAGCTCGATCAGTTCGCGCAGCTTTGACGCCGCTTGCGCCGTTTCGATCTTGAAGTACGACACGTTCGCGACTTCCTTCGCGAGCTTCGCCAAAAACGGCGCGGAGAGCGGCGTGCCGGCGACGGGTGCGTCCTGGATCATGATCGGGATGTCGATGGCGTCTGACACGCGATTGAAAAACTCATAGATCCCGCGTTCGCCCACGCGGATGGTCGCGCCGTGATACGGCGGCATGACCATGACCATCGCGGCGCCTGCGTCCTGCGCGGCGCGGCTGCGGGTTGCGCAGACATCGCTGCTGAAATGCGTGGTGGTCACGATCACCGGCACGCGGCCGGCCACATGGTCCAGCACGGCTTTTTGCACCGCGGCGCGTTCGTCGTCGGTGAGCGCGAATTGTTCGGAGAAGTTGGCGAGGATGCACAGGCCGTGCGATCCGGCGTCGATCATGAAATCGATCGCGCGCCGCTGGCCGTCGAGGTCGAGGCGGCCGGAGGCGTCGAAGACGGTCGGGGCGACCGGGAACACGCCGCGGTAGATTGCGCCGTTAGTCGGATTGGACATCAGGAGTCTCCATTATTTGTTCGAGACCACTATATGGGCTGGTTCAAGGCGCTGTATAGTGAAACCTTTCCATCTAGTGATCGCTTTTGCGACTCACTTTCAAGGTTTGACGAAGGCGCGATGAAATCCACGCTGGACGTATTAATGAGCCGCTTGCGCATGAAGCAGTTGCAGTTGCTGATTGCGCTCGATGACCACAAGTCGCTGCATAAAGCCTCGAGCGCGATGTCGATGACGCAATCGGCGGCCAGCAAAGCGCTCGCCGAACTGGAATCGATGCTGGAAGCGCCGCTGTTCGAGCGCGCGAAGAAAGGGCTGGTGCCGAACCAGTTCGGTTTTTGCGTCATCCGCTACGCGCGGCTGCTGGCGGCCGACCTGACCTCGCTATGTCAGGAAGTCGCTGATATCCGCTCGGGCACGGGCGGCCGTCTGGCGGTGGGCGCAATCATGGGCTCGGTGCCGGATCTGGTGGTGCCGATCCTGAACGAGTTGCAGGTGAGCAACCCGGGTTTATCGATTGAAATCGTGGAGGACACGAGCGCGCGGATGCTGGCGCTGCTCGACGAAGGGCGGCTCGACCTGGTTGTCGGCCGCTCGATCGTCAGCGATGAACCCTCGAGATATGTATATCAGCCACTGGGCGATGAGCCCTTGTCCGTAGTGGTGGGCTACGATCACCCGCCGTTTGCAGCCAATGAACTGACGTTTGCCGACCTGGGCGGGCATCGCTGGGTCACGTATCCGAGCGCCATGCCCATGCAGGCGCTGTTGCAGCGTGAAATGGACCTGGCCGGAGCGCAGGTGCCCTTAAGCGCGATCTCGACGGCGTCAACGTTCGTGACCGTCGCGTTGCTGCAATGTAGCGCCGACCTGGTTTCGGTGCTGCCGGCGGGCGTTGCCCGGATGTTTTGCAAGCATCGCATGCTGCGTACGCTGCCGATCGGATTCAAGTCAAAGTCGCAGACGTTCGGCATCGTGACACGCAAGGTGGGGGTGCTGTCGCCGTCGGCGCGCCAGTTTGTCCAGCGCCTGATGGACGCAAGCACGCCGATGTCGCCCGCCGCGGCAAGCCGGGGCTGAGGTCTGGCGGGCGCGCGCAAACCAATCCGCTTGCGTCCATGGCGTCGTCCTATACTTTACTCACTCGCGTCCCATACCCGGGCCGGGTTTTCCGGCGGGCGCCATCTTCCCGCCGGCATCAGCATGACCCCAGGCGCCGACCCGGCGCACTACAGCTTACGGAACTCGGGCATGAGCCAAATTACCATCGGCGCCTTGAACGACCTTGCCGCCGCCTTGCGTGGGCAGCAGACGCAGCTCACTGACCGCTGGATGCAGCTCGTGTTTGGCGACGCCGAGGTGGAGCATTCCGACGATCTCACCTACCGGCAGCTTGCCGACCATGTTCCGCGCATTTTCGATGAAGTCTGTCTCGTCCTCGAATCGCAAGACATGGATACGCAGGAACGTGCGATCGAACATGACGCGCGCGAACACGGGAAATGGCGCTGGCAGCAGGGTTATCGAGTTGACGAACTGGTTCGCGAACTGGACTTGCTCCGTCAGGTCCTGCTCGCGGCCATCGGCGATTATGCAGAGCACAATCGCTCATTCGACCGCAAGCGCGAGGAACGCGCTCGCCTGATCACCGACCAGACGCTCAGCTTCGTTACGCTCACGTCCGTTCGCGAGGCGGTGGGCGAGCGCGACCGGAAACTCGACGAATACACCGGCATGCTGGAACGCGCGAATCACGAACTGACCCTGCGGCAAAAGTTGATCAGCGACCTCTACGAAACCCGCATGCAGGTGGCCCGCCGCGTGGCTCATGACCTGCGCAATTTCCTGAACGTATTCGCGACCGCGCTGCAACTGATCGGGCGCTCGCAGGCGAAAAACGAACGGGCAATTGCGCTCGCGAAACGGCAAGTCACCGACATGGCCACGCTCGTCGATGAAATGGGCGAATACTCGAAAGTGCTCGGCGATGATTCCATCCTGACGGTCGAGCGTTTCGACCTGACCGAATTCTTCGACGAACTCATGCAGCTCTGCCATGGGTCGGCCAGCGCGAAGGGGCTGACGCTCAAAGGGCGGGTTGATCCGGCACTCAGCATGATCACGTCCAACCGGCTGAAGATGAAACAGATAGCGCTGAACCTGCTGTCCAACGCAATCAAATACACCACGACGGGCGAGGTGGAACTGGCGATCGTGGTGTCGGACGCGAAGCACTGGACGCTGCGCGTGTCGGACACGGGTATGGGAATCAGCGAAGAGGATCGCGAACGCGTGTTCGAGGAATTCGAACGCGCGGCGTCCGACGAGATTCCCGGCACCGGGTTGGGGCTGGCGATCGTGAAGGAACTTGCGCTCGAACTGCAGGGCGTGATCCGCTTTGAATCGTACAAAGGCCGGGGCAGTGTGTTCGAAGTGCGTTTTCCGCTAGTGCTTGAAATCGATGGCGCGGTTTCAGTGGTTTGAGAGTGGACGATCAGGATGACATCAATGTATGACCCGGCGCACCCCGGACTGGGGTTGCGCGACTATCTGGGCGAACTCAGTATTACGACTGTTGCTCAGCGGCTGGGCGTAACGCGTGCAGCGCTTTCACGCATACTAAATGGTCACGCCGGCATTTCGGCTGACATGGCTATATTGCTTGGTGCTGCGCTCGGAACCTCGGCCGAAATGTGGACCATCATGCAGGCGCGCTACGATCTGTGGCAGGCACAACGGAAACCGTGTCGAAAGATCAAGCCGTTCCCCGAACTGGCACGAGCGGCATGACGCGCAATTGCCTCATTACCTGAACCGCCCTCGAGGCGGTTTTTTTCGACCAGCCGCTTATCTGATGTTTCGACGTTCCCCGGCACCGCTGCTAAGCATAGAAGTTTTATGTGGTTCCAGTATTTTTCCTTTTGTTTAAGATCGTGTGACTAGCATTTTGCTGATGCTCGTTACCGCGTTGGGCGTGGCGAGCCACCCGGACAAAAGGAACCTTCAACCGATGGCAGACGTACTGGCCCGCGGAGCATCCGTTCTCCATTCGCAGCTTGATCCAGAAGCGAATCCCGTCGCCGCGCACAAGCCCAACCACACGGGTCCGGTGTCTCCCTTGCTGCGTTATGTATCGTGGAGCATGCCGGTTCTGCTGTTGATCGTGTGGGAGTTGTTCGCGCGTCTCGGGGCTTTGTCGCCGAACGTGCTGCCCGCGCCATCGAAGGTCGCGCTCACCGCCTTTGAGCTGGTGAAAGAAGGGCGTCTGATCGGCGACATGGCCGTGAGTCTGCTGCGCGCCGCAACGGGCTTCGTGATTGGCGGTTCGATCGGGTTCATGCTCGGCACGGCCGTGGGCTTTTCCAAAGTGGCAGAGGCATTTATCGACCGCAATATCCAGATGCTGCGTGCCATTCCGTTCCTTGCGGTGTTGCCGCTGGTGATCGTGTGGTTCGGCGTGGGCGAGGCAGGCAAGATCTTCCTGGTATCTCTCGGCGTCATGTTCCCGATCTACATCAATACCGTCCTCGGGATTCGTCAGGTTGATCCCAAACTCATCGAACTCGGCCGCGTGCTCGGGCTGTCGAACTGGACGCTGATCCGGCGCATCGTGTTACCCGGCGCATTGCCGTCGGTGCTGGCAGGCGTGCGTTATGCGCTGGCTACGGCGTGGCTCGCGCTGGTGGTCGCGGAGACAATTGCGACCAGTACGGGCATTGGCTTTCTCGCAATGGACGCGCGTGAATTCCTGCGTACCGATGTGATCGTGATGACCATCGTGATCTATGCCGCGATTGGCGTTCTCGCGGATCAGCTTGCGCGTTTTCTCGAGCGCCGGCTGCTCTCTTGGCATGTGAATTTTGCAAAGGTGTCCCGCTGATGAGTGCACCTTTGAAGCCGTCGGGCGCAGC
>DASYLW010000105.1:0-2593 GCA_036009385.1 Caballeronia sp. | reverse complement strand
TGTTATTCGTCGTTTGCGGCGGGCAGGCGGCGGCCGGCTTCGCGTCCCGATAGCAGCGCGAGCGCCAAACCTGCGCCGCCGGCCAGCAACACGGCACGCCACGGATACCGTTTCACCAGGACATCGGCCTGCACGGCCTTGCGCCCGCAATCCAGCATGGCCTGCGCCGTCACCCGGGTAGCAGTGGTCTCCGCGCGGGCCAGCTTGCGGCTCAGGGATAACGCAGTGCTCAGTGCCCATACGCGTTTGCGCGCCTGCTGCGTCAAATGCTGCGAGCGCCCAGCCCGCTGTTCGATGGATGCTCGCGTACGCCCCGGCACGACCGTAAAGGCTTTTGCAGCCCCGAGCTTGTCCGCATTTGCATCTGCACGGCCGGCGCCGGGAACCGTCGAGCCCGCCAGCATCGAGCCGATCTTCGCACGGCTGCCCGGCGGGACCCGGGTGCTTTGCTGGCCCCACGCGCCACGGGGATCATGCAAACGTGCCCGCGCAGCTGAAAACTCGGCGCCAAGCAGCAGGACTGCTGCCGAGAAGTACAGCCACATCAGCAACACGGCAAGCGAGCCCGCCGCGCCGAATGAATTCGCCGTGCCGGCGTGAGTCAGGTAGAACGCAAACAGCTTTTTACCGACGGAAAAGAGGATGGCGGCAACAAAGCCGCCGACCAGTGCGTCGCGCCATTGCACCCGGCCGTCGGGGAGGAACTTCAGGAGGGCCCCGAACGCGAGCGAGAGAATCACCAGTCCGACCACCAACTGCACAATGTCGCCGATGATCACGAAGGGCGAATTACCCCAAAGCCATGTGCCTACGGCCTGAATGGCGGTATCGAGGACTAACGAGACGATCAGCAGGAACGCCACCCCCAGCACGAGGCCGAACGAAATCAGCCGCACCCGCACCAGCGCGAATACGCTGGATTTCGGATCGCCGGTCAGTGGCCACACGAGATTCAGCGCGGTGTTGAGCGATGAAAATGTTGCCGACGCACCCACCGCCAGCAACACGAACGAGATCACGGCGGCGACACCCGTGCCGCCGCTGCGGTGGGCATTCTCAACGATGCTTTGCACGCTCGCTGCGGCTTGATCGCCAAGCAGTCCATTGACCTGATGGAACAATTGACCGCGTGCGGCGTCGGCGCCGAACACCCAGCCGGCCACTGCGATGACCATGACCAGCGTTGGCGCCAACGAAAACGCGGAGTAGAACGCGATGCTCGCAGCCATGGCGGCACAGCGATCCTCGCCAAATTTCTTGAGCGCGCCCATCACCCAGGAGGCGTCCTTTTTCACCACAGCCTGAATTTTCTCGGTGGACAACGTGCTCATGGAAACCTCTGCTTCGATGATGGTGATGATGACCTTGACGGCTTGTAATCCGTCGAAGCAGGATGCGTTCCACGGCCGGCAAGCATTTGGTCACATCGGAGCGTGCCGGGTGTCATGAAGCATCCGTCGTGAAGCATCCGTCATCCGGTCGCAGCCTGGCAACCTGAACCGGGCCCATAGGCCGTTAGGATGCTTTTGGCACGCCCTTGCGGCGCCCATCGCCGAGATTATTCGTCATGAGATGCCATGCATCGCCGAGTCGTTGCAGCCATTGACGAACGACGAACGACGAACGCGCCCGCCGCATCAGGCACGCATCGCGAACCCGTCAAGATAGGCGGCGGGATCTTGTCCGTCCCAGACGCGCCCGTCGAGCAGCACGTCCGCGCGAATCTCGTCCGGTACGCGGACGTCCGCCAATTCAGCGGCCTCGCGATACAGCGCCGTCTGGCTGATCGTTGCTGCAATGGCGGCATCGTCGTCTTGATTGCCGCTCAATAAACCCCATCGACGATATTGCGTCAGGAACCACAGGCCATCGGACGGACGCGGGTAGTTGACGGCGCCTTTATCGAAAAAACTAGCGGGGCGGGGCAGCGCTTGCCCGGGGAATCGCGCCGCATCATAGTCACCGTAGTCACCGAGCAGGCGGGGCGCGATCAATTCCTGCGGTACACCTAACAGTTCCGGCGCGGCGAGCCACGTCGAGATGTCGGCGCGATGCGCAGGGTCGTCAAGCCATCGGCACGCCTCGAGCATTGTCTGGATCAGCGCGCGTGCCGTGTTCGGATAAAGCGAGACAAAATCGCGCCGGCTGGCAAGCACCTTTTCCGGGTGGTCCGGCCAGATCTGGCTCGTGATCGCGACGGTCCTGCCCGCGCGGCGCCACTCGGCAACCGCATTCCACGGCTCACCAACACAAAATCCGTCGAGCTGGCCCTCGGCCAATGCATCAACCATTTGCGGCGGCGGAATCACGATACTGCGAATGTCGCGCAGCGGATGCACGCCAAGAGCCGCGAGCCAGTAGTACAACCACATCGCGTGCGTGCCAGTCGGAAAGGTCTGTGCAAACACCGGAGGACGCCCGAGCGACGCTAGCGCCGCCTTCAAATTGCCGCTCCTGCTCAGCGCTTCGGCGAGCGGATTCGACAGCGTGATGGCCTGGCCATTTCGACTCAGCACCATCAGCACGGCCATGTCGCCTTGCGGTCCGCCAATACCGAGTTGGACGCCGTACACGAGCCCGTAAAGCGCGTGCG
>DASYLW010000104.1:0-5305 GCA_036009385.1 Caballeronia sp. | reverse complement strand
CTGAGCCAGGAAACGTGCTTTCGTCAGCGGCAAGCGCGAATTCGTGCGGATCAGCCGCTGGGCGACATCATCGAGCGTGGTGTACGTGTTAAGCGTTGGCGGCGCGCGCAAATCGTCCAGCCATTGCCCGAGCCTCACGGGCGAACGCTCCGCTCGGACGGCTGCCATGCCAAAGCCCTCGAGATCGACCACGCGCCGTACCCGCTCCGGCCGCACGCCCGCGTACAGGCAAACAACGTTCGCGCCCATGCTGTGGCCCACCAGATTCACCGGCTCCCCACGCAGCGACGCAGGTGCAATGTTGTCGTAGTGGTCGAGCAGCGCATCCAGATCCGCCAGATACTCCTGAAACCAGTAATGGCCGCTCTTTCCCTGAGCCACGGGCCAGTCCGACAGCCCAAAACCGCGCGCATCGGGCGCGATCACCTGCCAGTCGCCGGCGAGGGCATCGACAACAAATTGAAACGACGCCGAGATATCCATCCAGCCATGCAGCATGAACAGGGCGGGCGCGTCGGGCGACCCCCATCTGCGTACGTGCAGCCGCGTGCCACGCGTGGCGATGAATTCGGAGACGGGCGTTTTCAGAGTGGTCATCGGGCAGTCGGGGCAGCGGTTGGAGTGGCGTCGATAGCGTGCAGACCCGCGAGTGCGCGCAATTCGGCTTCGTCGAAACCGGCGTCGCGGCGCGCTTCGAAATTGAACGGACCACGAAGTTTGGGGGCGTGATATTGCTCGGCGAGTCGCGCGTAGGTGCTATGCGGATCGGCACCGGACTCGCTGCACAGGTGCCGGAACCAGTGATTGCCTATCAGCACGTGGCCGATTTCATCGTGGAGAATCACATCAAGGATGGCCGCCGATGCATGGTCGCCCGCTTGAGCGAGACGCCGGCGAATAGGCGGCGCGGCGTCCAATCCACGCGCCTCCAGCGTGCGCGGCACGAGCGCCATGCGGGCGAGCACGTCGCCACGCGTGCGCTCGGCCATTTCCCACAAGCCATCGTGCGCTGGAAAATCGCCGTATTGATGCCCGAACTCCGCCAGACGCGCGCTTAGCAGCGAAAAGTGGCGCGACTCCTCGGCGGCGACCTTGAACCAGTCGCCATAAAACGCGTCCGGCATTGAAGGAAAACGCCAGACGGCATCGAGCGCCAGATTGATCGCGTTGAATTCGATATGCGTCAGCGCGTGCAGTAGCACCGCTCGCCCCGCGTCCGACTGCATGCTGCGGCGTTTCAGCGATGACGGCGCCACCAGTTCCGGCGCGGCTGGCCGGCCGGGCAGATCGAGTGAATCAGGAATGTGGACAGCGGTGTCGAGCGTTGTTTCGCCCGACAACAACCGCTCGTAGAACCGCTGGGCAGCGCTCGCCTTGGTGGCGGGATCGCGTTCCCTGAGCAGCGCTAGCGCAGTCGGCCGGACGCTGGTGGACGCAGAATAATCGGGCTGTTCGGACATGATTGCGAGTGCTTTTAGGTACCTGTGCGGCGCTTTTAAATGGTAACGGTTGATCGGCGGCACCGCCGGGCGCGCCGCCACCCGAATGCCCGGTTCGCAAACCATCGATGAGGGCCATAAAAGCCGGGCCGCACGTCGCATTGGCGCAACCGGCTAAAATAGCACTTTCTGCGGAAGTTTTTTGGCTTGAGGCGCGCCAGGGCCGCAATCTATAGCATCGGCGATACCGGCCTGAAATCGCTTGAGATTGAAAAATTTCACCCGATTCAACCCATTTCTATTCGATTGTACCGGTCACACCCGTACCTCCAGGTCCGTCCGCCAATCCGCGCTCATGGCTCGCGTCGAGCCCTCACAGGAGACAAAGTGGCAATCTATAAGCTCGGCGATGCCGCCCCGACTATCCACGAAAGCGTCTTTGTCGCTGATACGGCGACCATCATCGGCCGTGTGACGCTGGAAGAAAACTCGAGCGTCTGGTTCGGCGCCGCGCTACGCGGTGACAACGAGCCCATCGTGCTCGGTAAAGGCAGCAATATCCAGGAAGGCGCGGTGCTGCATACCGACCCGGGCTTTCCGCTGACGATTGAAGCCAACGTGACCATTGGCCATCAAGCCATGTTGCACGGCTGCACGATCAAGGAAGGCGCATTGATCGGAATTCAGGCCGTAGTCTTGAATGGCGCGGTAATCGGCCGCAACTGCCTGGTTGGCGCGGGCGCTGTGGTGACCGAAGGAAAGACCTTTCCCGACAATACCCTGATCCTCGGCGCACCCGCGAAAGCCGTACGCGAGCTCACGGAAGCAGATATTGCCCAGATGCAGGCCGGGACGCGTGGTTACGCGGACCGCCGCGAATTTTACAAGGCGCAACTCGTGCGGATCGGCTGAACGCCGGTCGACACGCAATACGCCGTCGATCAAAGGACCCAAGCGTGGTTAACGACCAGCTTCAAAAATTCATGTTTAACGCGGCGCCGGTGCGCGGCGAAATTGTCTCGCTGCGCGACACGTGGCAGGAGGTGCTCACGCGCCGCTCGTACCCCACGCCTGTGCGCAACGTGCTCGGCGAAATGATGGCTGCGTGCGCCCTGCTGTCGGCGAATCTCAAGTTCGATGGCACGCTCATCATGCAGATTTATGGCGACGGGCCGGTGACCATGCTTGTCGTGCAGTGCAATTCGGACTTGTCGCTACGGGCGACCGCGAAGCTGGCTGAATCCATTGAAGGCGCGAGCGAAGCACCCGTGCCAATCACGGACGACATGACGCTCCCCGAGCTGCTCAACCGCAACGGCCAGGGCCGCTGCGTGATCACGCTCGATCCGCGCGACAAGAAGCCCGGGCAGCAGGCCTATCAGGGCATCGTGCCGTTGAGCGGTGCGCATGGGCCGCTGGCGTCGATGGCGGAAGTGCTTGAACACTACATGCATCACTCGGAGCAGCTCGACACGCGCATGTGGCTTGCCGCGAACACCGAGCGCGCCGTGGGCATGCTGCTGCAAAAGCTCCCCGGCGATGGCGGTATCGTTCCGCATCCGGGTGAACACGACGCCGATACATGGCAGCGCGTTTGTCATCTCGGCGGCACGCTCTCGAACGAAGAGTTGCTGAAAGAAGAGCCGGAAGTGGTGTTCAAGCGACTCTTCTGGCAGGAAAACGTGCAGCATTTCGAGCCGGCGCAAGCGCGTTTCGAATGCACATGTTCGCGCGAGAAGGTGGGCGGGATGCTCAAGATGCTGGGCCGCGGCGAAGTGGACAGCGTGGTTGAAGAACGCGGCAGCGTGGAAGTGCACTGCGAGTTCTGCAACCAGCGCTACGAGTTCGATCCGGTGGACGTGGCGCAACTTTTTGTTGCCGCTGAACTCTCACTTGGTGTGAGCCCGGCTCCCGATCAACGGCACTGAATTTGCGCCGTCTCGCTGGCTCTGTAACAAGACGTCGCAGGATCGATGTTTGGCGTGCTTCGGCGTGGCATGATCTGTTTCCGCTTGGTGTCCGGCCCGCTGGAGGTCGAAATGAAACCGTTGGGATGGTTATCGAAGAAACTGGTTGTAGCGTTGTCCGGCGCGGCGCTGCTCGCTCTCGGCGGCTGCATGATGGACCCGCCGGGGCCCTCGCCTATTTATAGCCGCTTGCCGGCCGCGCAGAATCAAGCGCCGCAACCACTTTCGGAAGCCGAGCAGCAGCGCTATGACCGGATCGACCGGCAAGTGCTGGCCGAGCAGCAGCAGGCAATGGCTGCAGAGGCGGCCGCCCAAGCCTACTCGCAGTATTATCGCGCACCGGTTACGGTGTACGGCGGATACTCGAGCGGTGGCTGGGGTAACCGCTGGGGAACGGGCTTCGGCTATGGATACCCGGGATATTATTGGTAGCGTCTCAGACGCGCGTTGTTCCGCAAAGCGGCAGCGCACGAGAAAAAAGCTGTTTCAACTCACGTTGAAACAGCTTTTTTACATCCGTTGTTTCGATTGACGAACTGCGCGCTAGCCGGCCGGCTTCTTCTTGGCCGCGTCAATCTTGTCCTTCGTCGCTTGCCGTTCGAATGCCCGGCGCTCTTCCTTCGAACGTGACACCGGATTAGGCACAATACGCAACGGCGCGGCAGACACTTGCCCGCGCGTGGAAGCATTCGATTGCGCGTTCACCGAGTTAGCGGGAGCCGGTGAATTCGGCGAGACGAACTGCACGAAGACCTCGCTGTCCTTCATCATGCCCATTTCGTAACGCGCGCGTTCTTCAACGGCCGATGTACCGTTCTGCAAGTCCGCCACCTCACCCTGCACGCGTTCATTACGCAGCTTCAGGTCGGCGTTTTTCTTTGTCTGGTTGACGAGTTGCTGTTGCAGTTCGTGGACACGCAACCAACCGCCGTGTCCCCACCACAGTGGATACTGGATCATCGCCAGCAGCAGGATCAGAACAAAGGTGACAATCCGCATTTAAGAGGCGAGAAAACGCTAACACTTCAACAAAATTTGGCGCTGCCCCGGATTCAGACGAACAGGAGGCAGCGGACTGAATAAATCGGCGGCCGTCCAGACTAACGTCCAGATCCGGCCTTGGCTTTAGCGCAGATTGTAGAACGCCGACTTACCCGGATAACTCGCGATATCGCCGAGATCTTCTTCAATACGCAGCAACTGGTTGTACTTCGATACCCGGTCGCTACGCGACAACGAACCCGTCTTGATCTGGCCAGCATTCAGACCAACCGCAATATCCGCAATCGTCGAATCTTCCGTTTCGCCCGAACGATGCGAGATGACCGCAGTGTAACCCGCGCGCTTCGCCATTTCGATAGCTGCAAAGGTTTCCGTCAACGTGCCGATCTGATTGATCTTGATCAGGATCGAATTGGCGATGCCTTTGTCGATGCCTTCCTTCAGGATGCGCGTGTTCGTCACGAACAGGTCGTCGCCCACGAGCTGGATCTTCTTGCCGAGTTTCTCGGTGAGAATCTTCCAGCCGTCCCAGTCGCTTTCGTGCATGCCGTCTTCGATCGATACGATCGGGAATTTATCGGCGAGCGTAGCGAGGTAGTCCGTGAATTCCGCCGACGACAACTGCAAACCCTCACCTGCGAGCTGATATTTGCCGTCGTGGTAGAACTCGCTTGCCGCGCAGTCCAACGCAAGCAAAACGTCTTCGCCCGCGCGATAACCGGCCTTCTCGATTGCCTGGACGATGGTCGACAGGCACTCGTCGTTGCTGCCGAAGTTCGGTGCGAAACCGCCTTCGTCACCCACGGCCGTGCTCATGCCGCGATCGCTCAGGATCTTCTTCAGCGCGTGGAACACTTCAGCGCCGCAACGCAGTGCTTCGCGGAACGTCGGCTGGCT
>DASYLW010000103.1:0-4631 GCA_036009385.1 Caballeronia sp. | reverse complement strand
ACGCGCGGCCCGTTGAAACAGTGTGTGGTTGGCGGATGTGCCGTCAGGTGCCGCGTCGTTGAAATCACTTTAGCCGGGCGTAAGGTTGCAGGACGTGAGCGCTTGTAAGCGTTCGTATCAAGGACCTTAATGCGCCCGGATAGCCTCGAAATATCTCAAATCACTGATTTCACTCGCTTTTACGTCGATTCGACGACCCAGCCCGGCACCATTCGGCCCAGTGGCGTGTAAGCGATGAAAATATGAAACCGTGAATTGGCCGAGTCGAGCGCCGGGAGTGAAAAACGGGAGGGTGATCGGGGAAGCGTCCGCCGAACGGCGCTGAAGAGGAATGTCGCGCAAAAGCGACGTGACGGCCCTGGGAACAAATGTGGCGATTCGTGAAACTATCAGGCTAGAAAAACTACATAATATACAACAATGAAAGCAGGCGAACCGCACTACGAAAAGACCTTGTCAAGCACAAACTGACAACACCTCAGTTTTTCCTGCTGTTCGCACTGCCTTCGTTACAGCTCACAGACGGATACCCATGATCGTGCCACGTGACTTGCGGACGCGCTCTGCCTCGCGCTGACGCGCTTGGTACGAGTAGTCCGAATCCATCGGAAGATGCGGGGATTCGAACAGCGATGCGAATTTTTGCAGCAATGCGAAGAGGTAGCTCATGTCAAACTCCTAGTAGGTGGTCAAGGGTTATCCCTTAGATGACATTATAGGGTTTTCACTAGCCGATTCCTAGTGCAACGCAACATTTATTTGGTAGTTTTTCTACATAGCTGTGTTTCTGCCACACTCGGAGGCCGCAGGCGCATCGCGAATCAGTAGAAGTTACTGAGTTGCAGGGCCGCGCGGGGAACCGGGAACACAGACGAGAAATCGGACACGCAAAAACACCCGATATTTTTGGCCGGGTTCATGTCGACTTTCATGTAGTAGCCGCCCGATTACCGGCATCCACCCCTTGATAAGCCAGGCCATGCTCCGCCTTCGCAACTTTCACCGGCAGTCTCGACAAGCGGCAAGCCGCCGCACCAAAGCGTTCTCCCGAATGCTCGATTCCATTGCGCGCCACCGGCCCGTCTGGATGGTTTCGTTCGCGTTGAGCCAGGCCGATTTGTCCGAAGGACTGCGGGCCGCGTTCGCATCGACCGCCATGCTGCTCCTCGGCAACCTGTTGCACATGCCCGAGTTCTCGTGGGCCGCCATCGGCGCGTTCTGGACCTGTCTCGCCGATGCCGCCGGCTCCAACCGCATGCGATTCGCATCCATGACGGGCTTCGCGGTGCTGTCGACCGTTTGCGGCGGACTGACCGCGTATGCGTCCGGCGTGGCCGGCGTTGGAATCGCGGCCGCGGCCGTCGCCGTTCTGGTCTTTTCATTTCTCGGCGCGCTGGGGCGCGTGTGGGGCGCGGCGGCCGCCCAGGTCGCGATCCTTGCTGCGACTGCCTGCGTAGTCATGGTGGACCGGCCCATCCATGGATCACGCGATGAGTTGCGCTTCCTCGCGCTCTACTTCGCAGGCTGCCTCTTCGCAACGGCGCTCAGCTTCACCGTGTGGCGGATTCACCCGTTCGGCGCGAGCCGGGCGGCCATGCGATCGGCTTATACGAGCCTCGCGGACATCGCAAGTGACGGCGCACGGCTGCTCAAACGAGAAGGCGCGGGCTTCGGGGAATGGGCATCGCACGCTTCACGTTTTCGGGGCAAGGCGCGCAGCGACATCGAATTGGCGCGCAAGGCGCTTGCACGCGTGCCGTCATCGAAGACGGACCGGCGGGACACGTACAACATGCTGCTGCTCGCGCTCGCCGACAGCGAACGGATCTTCGCGTACCTGATTGCAGTCACCGATGCCTGCGAGCGCGGCCATCAGCGCTTGCCCAATCTGCCGCGCGCGGTACGTGTGCTCGACGCGCTCGCCGAGGTCCTCGCGCGGCTCGCACGGTCCATCGCCGATAAACCCTGGGAGCCGGCCACCGCGCTGCGTGACCGGTTGCAAGCGCTCGCCCGCCAGCTTGAAGTTGCGTTGGGCGAGACCGTGCCACTCAGCTTCGATATCGACTTCAGCGAACTCGAATCCCCGGCTCAGCGACGAAGAAGCGCGTGGTCCGCTGCGTTCACGACCTTGAAACGTGGTGTGGAAACCTTGAAGGCGAATGCATCGACGCAATCGATAGGCGCGCGCCACGCCGCTCGCGTCGGCGTGGCCGCAACGGCAGCCTTCCTGACCGTCAGGCTGCTCCATCTGCCCTTCGGGTATTGGGCAACGATGGCCACGCTCCTGATCCTGCAGCCGTCTATTGCGACGAGCTGGCCGCGCAGCATCGAGCGTGCGGCGGGGAGCATTGTCGGCGGATTGCTGGCGGCCGCGATCGGGCTGGTCGTGCATTCGCCAATAGCGATCTCGCTGGTCGTGTTCCCGCTGGTCTGCGCGACGATGGCCTTGCGGCCGGTCAGCTACAGTTTGTTCGTGCTGTTCATTACCCCGGCGTTTGTGCTGGTCGCCGACTTCGCAGCGCCTGGGGGCGCCGAGCTTACCTACGCCGTGACGCGATTGGAGAACAACGTATTCGGCTGCGTAATTGCGTTGCTCGCGACATTTCTTCTATGGCCAAGTCGCGAACCCAGCCGCTTCAGCGACCGGTTGGCGAAGGCGGTGTCCACGAACCTTGGATACCTCGCCGCGTCGCTGGGACGAGGCGAAGAAGGCGAGATCGAATTGGAGCGGCTACGCCGCGCAGCGGGATTGGCGAGTAACAACGCGGAAGAGGTGCTGGCTCGCCTGAGGCTGGAAAAGCTCGATACGAGCAACGGCGACCGGACAGGCTCAACCGCTCTCGCCCTGCTGCGGCGCGTGGCGGGCACAGCGACCCGGGCTCGTTTTGGCCGTGCGGGCGCCGCGCCGAACCGGGATCTTGCAGCGTGGGTTGAGCGTGTCGGCAAGGGCATCGAAACGCGGATCGGGATGGAAAGTGATACGGACATCGATACTCAAGAAGTCTTTCCCAAACACGGACTCTCGCTGCTTGAAGCCGATGCCGTCAATCAGGTCGTGTTACTGCGCCGCTTGCTGACGGAACACGCCGATAGTCTGAAACGCGGGGAGATATGAAGGGGCGTTCGCACCGGGATGCTTCTGCGAGCACCCGGGTGCGAACGAAACAAGAACGCTGTCGAACCCTTGCCGTCCTACACGTGGAAAATCTGAGCCACGAGCGTAGCACCAAGAAATGTTCCGGCATTCGCCACAAACGACACCAGCACGATCCGCCACCCCAGCCGGCGAAATGCTGGAATGTCCTTGGCGATGGACAACCCCGCGAACGTGAGCATCGGCGTTGTTATGCCGAGGAAATCGTTTTGGGCGCTATACGTCGATATCTGCGATGCCCAGGGACACAGCGGCGACGTCATGAACATGGCAACAATCGACACCCAGCAAACCGCTGGAATCTTTCGTCCGGTCACGGTATAGATGGCATCGCCGACAATCGTCGCCAGCACCATGATCAGCATGCCCGGGAGGCCCATGAACGGCGTAGTGCCGTGGGTGATCCAGTCACAGCCCAGCGCGAACACCGCAGTGACACCCCACGCAAGCAGCTTGCCGCGATAACCCAATTGAGGCGCGGCTGTTTCCACGTCACCGAGCGCCGGACGGGACTTTTCGATCGCCTCCGATGCATCCGATGCCCGGCTTGTGCGGCCGATCAAAGGCTCGAGCAGGCGATATCCCCACACGGCCATCGGCAGCGAAATAAACAGAGTGAAATACGTGCCGATCGTCGTCGTGATGAGATTGCTGGCCGCAGCAAATGTGAGGACCGTCTTCGCCATTTCGGGTGTCTGCTGCGCGGCGATTGCGCCAGAAGCGGCAGCCATCATGCTGCCCGAGCCCACGCCTGAACCCATGGCGAGCGCCAGCGGGTGAAAAATATTCAGGCTCGCCACGAAGCCCGCCAGAATCGCGATAAAGACCGCGCCGAATACAGTGCCCGTCAAATACTCAGCCAGCACGCCACGCCCTTCAGGAGAGTCCATGCCGTACTTCTCGCCGATGATCGCAAGGCTCGGCTCACGACCAACAGAGAACGTCGCCCCGATCGCTTCCCGCTTGATACCGAGCAGCAATGCGAGTGGAAGTCCCAACAGAATCGTGCCGACAAAATGGCCCAGTTCCTGAAACGCCAACGCCCAGCCCGCAGCGGCAAGCTTCGGCAACGCGCCGCCGACCATCAGGCCCAACTTGGCGACGAACAGCAACAGCGCGGGCTGCAAGATGGCAGCGGCGAGGAACTGAGTCTTCACGTCGAGCCGTGCAGCACTTCTCCACCGTTCACTTGCCAATCCGAGCGCGCCACCCAGCAGCAGCGCCCAGATCATCGGCAGCAAGACGACTTTCCCCGGCCCGGCCTTGAACGTGAACGAGCCGATGAACTCCGCAATGAGCAGGATGATTGCCGCGTAAAGAAACAGCTTTGCGCCCCTTAATCCATCACTACCCGATTGCTGCGCGGCCACCGTATTTTCCATTGCTCTCTCCCTGTTGCCCCTCGCGTTTCATTAGCGGCGAGAGGACGCGTTGCTCTATAAATAGCCGAACGTCGTGGCGGGCTCTCTGGCGGTTT
>DASYLW010000102.1:0-4325 GCA_036009385.1 Caballeronia sp. | reverse complement strand
AACGTCCCGGCCGGCGATTTTTCAAGCGCACGCGCGTAGAGATCGGCGACATCGTCAATATGCACATTCGACCAGATATTGCGTCCCGGTCCAACGTGCCGCACGATGCCGCTCTTTTTCGCCTGAGCCAGCAAGCGCGGCAACTGCACGCTTTTCGCGTTTGCCATCGCGCCGTGGCCGTAGATCAGCGTGTTGCACAGCACGCAAGCGCGCACGCCGCGTTTGGCAGCGCCGAGCACGAGGTTGTCGATGGCCACGCGCGCGGCTTTATCGGCGGTCGGCTCGGGCAGCGTGTCTTCGTAATAGATCATGTCCGTCCCTTCACCGCCGGACGCATCGCCGACAATGCTCGAGCCGCTCGTGTGCAGCAGCGGTTTATTCGAGCCTTCGAGCCCTTCGATCAACGCCTCGACTGCACCGCGATGGTCGCTGCTGGCGGCATTGATGACGCCGTCGGCTGCTTTCGCCTGCGCGATCAGCAACTCCCGGTCGTCCAAGCTGCCGATTACGGGTTCAATGCCTAGCGCCGTGAGTTCGTCGGCCTGTTCCGGGCGGCGGATGAGTCCGCTGACCTGATGGCCGTCGCGAACCAGACGCGCCGCAATCGAGCCGCCGATAAAACCAGCTGCGCCAGTTACAAAAATCTTCATGTCCGTTCCCCAGGTAAGCCATATGGATTGAGTCGATGGATGCAGTATCCGCGTCTTCGACTTTCGCAGAAATAGTGTTAGTCTCAAATCAATCTTGATTCAGAATCAACAATGGATAGATGAAAACGACGACTGAAGAACTGTTGGCGTTCGTGACCGTGATCGACAGCGGCTCGATCACGGCAGCCGCCGAAGCATTGCAGCAAACCGTTTCGGGCGTCAGCCGGGCATTGACGCGGCTGGAGCACAAGCTTGACGCCACGCTCGTGCGGCGGACAACGCGCCGCTTGCAGCTCACCGACGAAGGCGAGCTCTTCCTGGTGCGCGCCCGCGCCATCCTCGCCGCGATGGCAGATGCCGAGGAGTCGATCGCCCGGCAACGTGAGCGGCCGGCGGGGCGGCTGCGGGTCGATGCGGCGTCACCTTTCGTCCTGCATTGCATCGTGCCGCACGTCCAGGCCTTCGCCGAGGCCTATCCGGCGATCGTGCTGGAGTTGAGCAGCAATGAACGGATTGTCGACTTGATGGAGCAGCGCGTGGATATCGCGATCCGGATTGGCGCATTGCAGGATTCCACGCTGCACGCACGTTCGCTTGGCAGCAGCCGGCTGCGCATCCTGGCGAGCCCGGGGTACCTGGCTGAACGCGGGGAGCCGCGCACGGTGGCTGAACTGCGGCGGCATCGGTTGATTGGTTTTACAGCGCCCGAGAGCCTGAACGACTGGCCTTTAGTCGATGACGACACCGGAAACCGGGACGCGGGCGGGCGTTTTCGGATCGTGCCGGACATTGCTGCATCGAGTGGCGAGACCATGCGGCAACTTGCGCTGGCCGGCGGCGGGATCGTGTCTCTCGCTGCTTACATGACCAGCGCCGACGTGAAGAATGGACGCCTGCAAACCGTGATGGACCCCGTTTTGCTCGATATCCGGCAGCCAATCAGCGCAGTGTTCTACCAGAGCGCATCAATGGCGGGACGGGCGAAAGCCTTCCTCGATTTCATCGCCGGACGGTTGGTGCTTTGAACCGCGCGACGTATGCTGCCGGCTTGCCTTCTTCTAATTTTTGAACGTCAATATGCCTATTGAACTCATCAACGCGCCAGGTCTGCCGGTTCCCGCAGGTCACTACAGCCACGCCACCCGGGCGGGTAATCTCGTCTGTGTGTCCGGACAATTGCCGATGCGTGCCGACGGCACCCATACCGGCGACTTGCCGTTTGAACAACAGGCCCAGCAGGCGCTGGACAACGTCAGCATGGTGCTGGCGGCGGCCGGCGCGGGGTTGAAGGACGTGATCGAAGTGACGGTGTACCTGGTCGGCGTGGATCACTGGAAGACCTTCAACGAGATCTACGCGCGTCATTTCGGTGACTGGAAACCCGCCCGGGCGGTCGTTCCCGTGGGGGCACTGCATTATGGTTATCTGCTGGAAATCGCGGCGCGGGCCTGGATGGAACCGGCTTGACTCATTGGCCGAGCGTCGTCGACGTGATGATCCGGCCCAACGGCACCGCTGCAACCGGCCGGACACGGCGCTTGCGCAACAGCGGCCTTGCCTGAGAGGGTGACAGGTTCGGATCGGGGCGAGCGCACAGTCGTTCGAATCCCGTTGGCGTAAAGCGGCAGCGCTTTTATCATGGCGAGGTCTCGTCCTTACAGGTGACGTCATGATCCAACTCGTGCTGTTTCTGCTGGGCGTGGACTATTTGCGCCGCCGATGGCTTGCGCTGGCCGTGGCGGGGGGCGTCTGGCTGGTGATCGGGGTATCGGTGTTTATCGATGCGCTCGACGGCGTCCTGTATTTTCCTATCCACGTCTTCGCCTGGCTGCTGCTCATCGAAGGTCTCGCGACCTTCGCTGTTGCCCGTATGGGTGTGGGCGGCCAGCGCACGCTGCGTTACGTGAAAGGTGGGGCGTTCACGCTCGCCGCGCTGCTGATCATGGCGGGCAATCATCACGGCAATTTCGTCCTGTCGATGATCTTCGGTACCCTTTTTCTCGCGGATGGCTTGCTGCAGAGCGTGTCGGCCATCGTGGTGCGTTACAGCCGATGGAGGATCGTGCTGGCATTGGCCATCGTCGAAATCCTGCTCGCCGTATTTTTCTTCGAACCGTATCCCACGCATTATGTTGGCACCGCGCCTTACGCGATCGGGCTTGGACTCGCGTTCGGCGGATGGAACATGCTGTGGATCGCGTTTCGCGTGCGCCGCATGGAAAACCTGCCGCCTGAAAACAAGAAGGCGTTGGCGCTCTCCGAGGACGTCATCGCCGATCCCACCCTCGCTGAAAAGTCTGCCACGGCAAGAGCCGCCGCGGGCGCGGCGGCGACTGAGGCCGACAGCCCGTTCGAATGGGACGGGCCTCCCGCCGACGATGAAAAAGCGCTCACCGTGCATGTGTGGACGCCGGTCGGGTCTGCACGGGCGCAGGCCAACCGGCGCCTGATCGTGGACCGGTACATTGCCGCCGTCGATGCTAACGGCGTCATCTCGACGGGCCACGCGGCGCTTGAGTCACCCGAGGGCATCTACATCAGCCTGTACCCGGGCGTGGAAATCGATCGTTCGCCGGATGAGTTCGGGCGCCTCTTGCGCGCGACCCGCGAGAACAACGTGCCGGGCACATTCCAGCCGGACTACGCGACGGAATCGAAGGCATGGTGTGAATCCACGACCCGTGTGCGCATTCGCAACTACCGGCCGGATCGGCTGAAGGCGTTTTGGGAGAAATATCGGCAGGATCCGACGTACAACCTCACCTACCGTAATTGTTCAAGCACTGTTTCCAAGGCGCTGGAAGCAGCGCTCGAAGGGTCGGTGGGCACCTTTCACGGCCGCGATACGGGTTGGCGCGCGTTCCTGCGCCTGATAGTCACGCCGGAGTTATGGGTCGCCGCGCAGATCCGCAAGCGCGCGGCCACCATGGCCTGGACCCCGGGCCTGACGCTCGACTACGCGCGGGCGCTGAGCATGCTGGCCGACCCCCGGCCATTCGGCTATCTCAAGATGGCGCGGCTCGCGGTGCGCAAGATGCTGCGCTCGCGGCGCGAATGGCGGCAGGAAGCGTCCGATGCCGCCGACGCCCGCGCAGGCCGGATAGACGGCTCGAGCGCTTCATAGGTGCTGTTCGCCGTCGTGGTGTGGTGCAACTTCCCGGCGCGCCGCCGTCGTTGATTGGCGGCGGCGCCCGTTCACTAGTTCTTGTTGGCGGCTCAAGCTATTGCTGCGAGTGCGATGCGCCTCAGGCATTTTCCGCTCAGGCATTTTCCGCTCGGGCGTTTGCGACACCAGCGTTCGTGGTTCAGGCGAGATCGAGCGTCGCCGTCATGTCCCCTAGCGGCGCTTCACCGTTTGCCGCGAATGCCCGGTCCCGCGCGACGACGCCGTCAAGTGGCGCCAGGTCGTGGACGCGCGTGATGAAGCGCAGGATGGAGTTGGTGTCGTAGACCGCATGGTCGACGACACCTTTCTTCGCGAACGGCGCAATTACCAGGGCCGGAATGCGCGACCCCGGTCCCCATCGATCCCCATTCGGCGGCGGCACGTGATCCCACCAGCCGCCGTTCTCGTCGTGCGTGATGATCACGACCGTGCTTTCCCATTGCGGCCCGCGCTGGATTCGCTCGACTATGTTGGCGAGATGCCGGTCACCCGATTCGACATCGGCGTAA
>DASYLW010000101.1:0-12246 GCA_036009385.1 Caballeronia sp. | reverse complement strand
CGCGGCGTGTGCCGTGCAACCCGCGAGCCATGCGGATTTACCGTCGACCGTACAGTCGATAGCGCCCGCGAACTGGAGCGTCCACGCCCCACAAGACAACGTGGATGCCGCCGCGTGGTGGGAGCAATTCGGCGACCCGGTCCTGCATGAACTCGTGAGCTCGGTGCTGAGCCAGAACCTCGATGTTCAAGCTGCACTGGAGCGCGTAAAGCAGGCGCAGGCCGTGACCACGCAGCGTCGCGCGGCGCTTCTGCCGGAACTCGATGCAACCGCCACCGCCTCCGATGCACGCCAGAACACGCCGCCGCCGCTGGGCTATGTCCGTCAGGCAGGTTTCGGCTTGACGCTTGGCTGGACGCCCGATGTATTCGGCGGCGAGCGCCTTGAGCTGGTGGCGGCACAGGCGCAATTGACGGGCCGTCAACATGATGTCGATGCGCTGCGTCTTGCGCTCGCGGCCAATACGGCATCGGCGTATGTGGATCTGCGCTGGGCGCAGAGTGAACAGAAGATCCTCCGCGACAATATCGCGATCCGGGAACGTGCACTGCGCCTGACGCAGGAACGCATGCAATACGGGCTCTCGCCGCGCCTTGACGTTACTCGCGCACAGAACCAGTTGAGCGAATTGCAAGCGCGCTTGCCGCGTGCCGACGCCACCGTTCAACATCAGCTAAGCCTGATCGCGGTGTACTCGGGGCGCACGCCCGAATCCGTCGATACCCTCGTGCTCGCGACGCCCGGGACTATTCCGACGCCGTCAAATGCCGTGCCGCAGATGCTGCCTTCCGAGGCGTTGCTGCGCCGTCCCGATGTCCGCAGCGCCTACGCCGAGCTCACGCAACGCGCGGCGGAAGTGGGCGTCGCGCAAGCGGACCGCTATCCGAAGTTCTCGCTGCAATTGACCGATGGTTTGCTGGCGTCGTCGTATCTTGGCTTGCCTACGCTCACCGACAACCTCTTCAGCGCTGCGCTCAATGCGACCAGTCCTATCTTCAACGCCGGGCGCATTACGGCAGGCATCGAGCAGAGCCAAAGCCGCATGCGCGAGTCCGATCTGCGCTTGCGCCAGACCATGCTGCAGGCGTTAAAAGATGTGGAGGACACGCGTACCGACCTTGTCAGCACGTCGGAGCAGGCCGACCGCCTGAGGGACGCGTTGCAATCCTCTGATCAGTCGCTGCGCCTCTCTACGCAACTTTATAAGGGCGGTGCAAGCGGTTTCCTCGATGTACTCGCGGCGCAGGAAGCGTATCTGCAGGACTCGGATGCGTTGAATCAGGCGAGACGTGAGCACGCGCTGGCAGCGGTCGCGCTGTACCGTTCGCTTGGTGGAGGCTGGAGCGAAGCAAAGGACGAGTAATGCGCGATGCGGGCCTCGGGTAACATCGGGCATCTTTTGTGTTCAAGTTGTTTAACCACCCGATGGCACTGAAAAACCTGTTGAGACGGCTTGACCTGACCACGCTGCAACTCTTCCTCGCGGTCTACGAGGAGGGCACGCTCACGCGGGCGGCCGAGCGCGAGGCGATCGCTGTATCGGCTGCGAGCAAGCGCTTGCTCGAACTCGAACAGGCCGTAGGCGCAACGCTGTTCGTGCGCCGGGCGCGCGGCATGGAACTCACACCCGCGGGCGAAACCCTGCTGCATCATGCGCGCCGCGTATTGCGCGATGTCGAGAACATCGGGATCGAATTGGCCGAGCACGCGACCGGCGTGCGCGGTTATGTCCGCATGATGGCGAACCTGTCGGCCATCGTCGAATTCCTCCCCGAAGACCTGCGCGCATTCTTCTCGATGAACGAGCGCATCAAGCTCGACCTGGAAGAGCGCCCGAGCAGCGGCGTGGTGCAAGGCATAGCTGACAGCCTCGCCGACGTCGGCATCTGCTCAGGCGAAGCCGATACGCGCGGCCTCGATGTCTCGCACTACCGGCATGACTCGCTGGTCGTGGTGATGCGTGAGGATCATGCGCTCGCGGACCGCGAGCAGGTCACGTTCGTTGAAACGCTGGATAGCGACTATGTCGGCCTGCATGCCGCCAGCTCGATCAACCTGCGTACGCAAACTGCCGCGCGGCAGGCGGGTAAACCATTGCGGCTGCGCATTCAGGTGCCAGGTTTCGATGGCGTCTGCCGCATGGTACAGACGGGTCTGGGCATCAGCGTGCTGCCGCTGAAGGTATTCAATACAGTCGGCCGTCCACTCGGGCTGACAGCCGTTACGCTCGACGAAACCTGGAGCCAGCGCGACCTGATCGTCGTGGTGCGCGATGTTGCGGGGCTCCCGCCGGTTAGCCGGATGCTGTTCGATCATCTGCGTGCCGTGGAGCACCAGGAACGAAACAAAGCCTGAGCGTTCGCCATTCGCGAACGGTCATTGGTGAAATGCGGTTGGACGCAATGCGTTGCCCGCTCCTAAGCTGTCTTCCAGATTAGAATTTTCGGGAGACAAGCATCATGGCTGGACCGCTCGCAGGCATTCGCGTCATAGAAATCGGCACCCTGATCGCGGCGCCGTTCGCTGCCCGCATGCTCGGGGAGTTCGGCGCCGACGTCATCAAGATTGAAGCGCCGGATAACGGCGACCCGCTTCGCAAATGGCGAAAACTGCACGAGGGCACGTCGCTCTGGTGGTATTTGCAGTCGCGCAACAAAAAGTCCGTGTGCGTCAACCTGAAGTCCCCGGACGGTGTCGATGTCGTCAAGCGTCTTGCCGCGGACGCCGACGTCGTCATTGAAAACCTCCGTCCCGGTGCGCTCGAAAAACTCGGCCTTGGCTGGGACGTGCTGCACGCAATCAATCCCAAACTCACGATGGTCCGCATCTCCGGATATGGGCAGTCGGGACCGTATCGCGATCGTCCGGGGTTCGGTGCGATCGGCGAGGCCATGGGTGGCATTCGTTATACGACCGGCGAAGTCGATGGCGCGCCGGCGCGCGTAGGCGTGTCGCTCGGCGACTCGCTGGCTTCGCTGCACGGGGTGATCGGTGCATTGATGTCGATCTTGCGCGTAAAGACCGGACAAGGCTTGGGCCAGGTCGTGGATGTGTCGCTTGTCGAAAGCGTCTTTAACCTGATGGAAAGCCTGATCCCCGAATACGACTTGCTCGGGCACGTCCGCGAACGCAGCGGCGGTGCGTTGCCTGGCATCGCGCCGTCGAATACGTACCGCACCGAAGACGGTGCTTTTGTGGTGATCGCGGGCAACAGCGATCCTATCTTCAAGCGCCTGATGCATGTAATAGGCCGCGCCGATCTCGCCGATGAGCCCGCGCTTGCCCGCAACGACGGCCGCGCCGCACAAAGCGCACGGCTGGACGAAGCGATCACCGCGTGGACCACGCATCATCCGATTGACGACGTGCTCGCCGCGCTCGAAGCAGCAGAAGTGCCGTCCGGCAGGATCTATTCAGTAGCCGACATTGTTGCGGATCCGCATTATCAGGCGCGTGACATGTTGCTTGATGCCGCATTGCCCGGCGGGGTGTCGGTGAAGATGCCCGGCATTGTTCCCAAGCTCTCCGACACCCCTGGTAAGGTCCGCTGGCAGGGCCCCACGCTTGGAGAACATACGGACTCCGTACTATATGGTCTCGGCTTCAACGCGAGCGATGTCGCACGGCTTCGCAGCGAAGGCGCTGTGCAATAAGTGGCAGTAAGCGGCAATAAGCGCCGCCGCTTCCGGCCACAAAACTTTTCCCTCAACATCAAAGAACACATATGACCGGACGCCCCAAGGCCAGTCCGGCAAGGAGACAATCATGAGCGATCTTGACGTCACTGCGGCCGTGCCGCAGGCACACAGCGAAAACGATTTCAAAGCGGTGATCAGCAAAGTCGCCTGGCGGCTGATGCCGCTGATCATGATCTGTTACTTGTTCGCGTTTTTTGATCGCATCAACATCAGCTTTGCGAAGTTTCAACTGCAAAGCGATCTCGGTTTCTCCGACACTGCCTACGGTCTCGGCGCCAGCCTGTTCGTGATCGGCTACGTATTGTTTGAAGTGCCCAGCAACTTGCTGCTTTACAAGGTCGGCGCCCGTCGCTGGATCGCGCGCATCATGATTTCCTGGGGCATTGCCACTAGCGCCATGGTGCTGGTCGGCAACGAATGGCAGTTCTATGCGCTGCGCTTCATCATTGGCGCGATGGAAGCGGGTTTCGCCCCCGGCGTGCTGTACTACCTCACGTTGTGGTTTCCGGCGAGCCATCGTGGCCGCATCACGTCGATGCTGTTTCTTGCCTCGGCATTCTCAGGGCTGGTTGGTGCGCCGTTGTCGGGTCTGGTCCTCGGACACATGGACGGCGTGCTGGGCATCCGCGGATGGCACTGGTTATTCCTGCTTGGCGGGTTGCCGTGTGTCGTTCTGGGCCTGCTCGTACTCAAGCTGCTGAAGGACCGGATTGAAGACGCGGGCTGGCTCAGCGCCTCGGAAAAGTCGCTGCTTGCAAGCCGCATCCAGCGACACACCCCGCACTCGGGCGCCGGCGGTTCGTTGCTCGATGCAATCAGGACACGCGGCTTCCTGATGCTCGGACTGATCTATTTCCTGATCCAGGTGGCGTCGTACGGGCTCAATTTCTGGGCGCCGCAACTCATTCGAAGCGCCGGTACGAACAATCCGACAACCATCGGTTTGCTGACGGCCGTGCCTTACATTTGCGGTGCGATCGCGATGGTCGTGGTGGGCCGTCTCTCCGATGCTTCGGGCGAGCGTCGCAAGTTCGTCTGCGGCCTGCTGGTGATGGCGGCGATCGGATTTTTTGCCGCCGGTATCTTCGACAAACAAACGGGCCTTCTGATCGTGGCGCTAGGCGTGATGGGGGCGGGCGTGGTGGCCTCGATCCCGGCGTTCTGGGCGCTGCCGCCGAAGCTCCTGACGGGGGCGGGCGCGGCCGGCGGCATAGCGTTGATCAACACGATCGGGCAACTCGGCGGCATTGTGAGTCCGGTGATGGTTGGACGGGTTCGCGACCTGACCGGCAGCACGACGCCCGCGTTATACGCGATCGGCGCGATGAGTCTCATCGGCGCACTGCTCCTGCTGTTCGGTTTGCCGGCTATATTGCGCGAGAAAGATGCGTCGGAGGCTCGCATTTCCCGGCGCTAACCTGGCCCGGCGGTTTTATTCTCAGGGGTCATTTGACGCCTGGGAAGACCGAAAAAGCGCCGGTTATGGCGTCGGGCAAAATCCGATTGCAACGCGTACGCTGTTAAATACACACAAGGGTTTGTCGCAATGGGCCAATATAAATAAGTCAAGGTGCCCGCGACAAATAATTCCGGCCGCTTTATTCAGGGGATTAGCACGTCGGTGAATTGCCCGTTTTTTGTCCGTGAGCCTTGTTTTGCCCCGCGTTGGACAATGTAAAAAACTTCAGTCCGTTTCCCAGATTCGGATTCGGCTAAAAGTACCGTCCATGACGAATTTCGCGAAAATGCCGGAAAAAGCGACCGGCGTACTTCAACTAATGCTTTAGAAATCCTCGTGATACCTGCGCCGGTCAAGCACCTCCGCCGTCCCTCCTACGCCGGGCAAAGTCCGAATTGCCTTGCCTCACGCAACGATTTAGCGCATTCTTAATCGTTCCGATGCCGATGACCGTCGGTTTGCATATCGGTTTTCAGCAGATTTTCACGACGGTCAGCGCAGTGTGTCCAGCGAGTGCGTTATGACCATCCATACCATCGAATATCGCGGCTATGCATTGCGCGCTTATTCGCAGCAGATTTTCCCGCCGCATGGCGATCCGTTTGCAAAAGGTCCCAAGCGTTTTTCCGCAATTGTTCAGATAGATGCCGTTCCGTCAGACAGCGCAACGTCCAAGCGTTATTCACCGGCAATCAAAGGTGCCGAGCCGGCCAGTGCTGACGACGCCATCGAACTGGCCATGCAATACGGTCGAGACATTATCGACGGCAAGGTTCAGGCCGGTGCACTGTACAACGCGCGAAGCGGGCGCTTTTCTCGCTCGGTGCGGCGGTTCCAGCCGTCTGTGACGGCCGCGTCCGCGCCTTTGCAGTCAGGCGGCGCAGACAACGCCACATGAGCGGCAATGCCTGCAGAGTACGCAGTAGCCACGCGTGACAAGACCTCGGGGCGTCGCGCAATAACCGAAGAAACATCATGAACGACACTGTAAGAAGCTATCGCGGCCTCGAAATAATTCCGCTGATCTACCCGCACAAACCGCGCGGTGCGGACGGTTCCCGCCATTACGATTCGGGTTTCGACGCCGCCGTGAAGATTTCGCGGCGCGGCGTTGACGACAGCACGACCACCAGCCGCGTGTATCGCGTGCCGGGCACCGGTCCGTTCAGCGGCTCGGGTGAAGCGCGGCTTGCGTCCACGCGTTATGCAGAAAGTCTGATCGACGGCAACGTCGCGGGCGAATCGATCGCCGATCTATGAGTTATTCGCTCGATCACCCGCCCATGACCTCCTCGCTCGATATCCGGGCGGCCGACAAGCCGGCCGGATGGGCCAATTACAACGTTGCGGCCTCGTCAAGGCGCGCAACGGGCGGCACTATGCCCACGCTACGTGTGACGCGGCTCAGCGACAAGCGCGTGATTTATCCGTTTGTCGGCTGCGCGGACATGCCGCTTTTCCCCGACGCACAAGGCGCACGCGATTACGCGGAGCAATATGGCGCAAGCCTGGTGGACGGCGATATCGCGGTGCCTGAGTGATAACCGTGCGACAACAGGGCGACCACGCAGTACTTGCCGGGCCTGCGAGGGGCCGCTATCTATGGTAAATTACGGCTACTCGGTTGCGATCGTTTCATTGTGTGACTAGGCCGGGTCCGAAATAGCTTGACACCGTGCCTCGCGCCACGTAATCTGTAAGTCGAAGTATTCAAGAAGCTCGATTGCTGTTCATCATTCTGCCTCGTTATCTCCGCGGTATTTGTTGTCCTCTCACTTCCTTGAAGCTTCTCTCGCCTCAATACGAGGTTGCATCATTTTTATATTTTCAAGGATTTAATATGGATACCGGTATCGTTAAGTGGTTCAACGACAGCAAGGGCTTCGGCTTCATTACGCCTGACGCAGGCGGCGACGACCTCTTCGCCCACTTTTCGGAAATTCGTAGCGACGGCTTCAAGACGCTCGCCGAAAACCAAAAGGTTAGCTTCGAAACCAAGCAAGGCCCGAAGGGTCTGCAAGCTTCGAACATTACCCCGCTGTAATTGGTGGTGTAATTGATTTACCGCGTAAATCGGCTGACGCCAATTTACGCGGGCAGTAAATGTTTTCGCGGAGCTTCGGTTCCCGGTCGTGGCAGTCGCTCTTGTTATATGCATTGAGTTAAATGTATTGGACGACGCCGCTACCATCAGCATTGCACCTGTCTGCCTCTGCTTGCATCTGTTTGCACTTCCACTTTAGTCCGCTTTAGTTAGTCTGCTTTAGTCCCTCTGCAATCTCCTGCAACTTCGCTGCCACACGTTGCGATCTAAAACGAACGTTATCTGTTCGTTAGCGCACTTGTGATTTCGGCTGCTGTCTGCTGTTTTCCTGCTGTTTCCTCTGCGAATTTTTAAGGCCTCGTGCCTGTTATCAACGCGTCCTGACAATCAATGTATGTCAGACACGCGTTTGTTCGTGTGTATCACTCATGCATAATTCTAATATTTATTTGTACAACGGCTATAAAGTCGTTCCTTCTGCGCATCGTCTGCCGGATGGATCATTTGCGTCGAACCTTTTGCTCGAGCGCCATAGTGGCAGCGAGAAGGGCAACCGCTACCAGTTCCACGTTCTCGACTATTTCAAGAACGAGGCCCAAGCGATCGGTCACTCGCGCAAGTGGGCGCGTGAATGGGTCGACACCCGCGGCTGATAGCCGCGGCGGGACCGGGATGAATCGGCGGCGAGTCCGCGGTCAATCATTCCTCAGCCCCATTGAAACGGCTTGCTGTTAAAGGCATGCCCCAGACATCCGTTGTTTCAAGCCTGTTGTTTCAAGCCTGTTGTTTCGAGCTTGATCTCTCAAGTCCGACCTAGTCGGCTTGCTCTTATAGTCCCCTGGCACACGCAACAAGAGCGTCTGTCCTGTCGGCGCACCATCAGGTGCGCCGTTTTCGTTTCAAGCCTGTCGATTGAGCGTTTGCTCCCTGGGGACGCTGTTGCGCTTGTCCTGCATTAGCCTATAAAACCAGTCCAAAGATACTTGTAGAAACTTTGCATCTTTACCTCAAGCAATCTCGCAGCGCGGTCGTTAAACCGGTTGCCTGTGTCGACAAACGTGTGACGGAGCATCAGAAAAGCTTAGCGCGTTCGAGGGGGAGAGCCTCGCCGTCAACAAACACTTTGCGACAGGCACGGCGCGCGGACACACGGATCGATGTGCCCGCGCCGGACTCATACCGCTGCCGGCGCTTGAGGGCCAGGAACGGCAGTGGCTATTCAGCCGTCAAGTGCCCGTTCGGGCAGGAGTCACCACGTGAACCTCAAACACATGACCATCAAGAGCAAACTTGTTGTCGGATTCGGCGTGCTCTCAACCATTGTGCTCGTTGTGTCGGCGATGTCGCTACACGCGCTGAGCAGTTCCACCGATGACTTTTCGAGCTACGTCCATGGTCCTGGCGCGCGAGCCGACATGGCAGCGCAGGTTCGCACTGCAGTGGACCGCCGTGCCATTGCGGCTCGCAATCTTGTCCTGGTGACGAAACCGGCGGACCTGGAAATCGAGAAGGCCGATGTCACGCGTGCATCGGAAGACGTTCAGGCGAAGCTGAAACTGTTGAAAACCATGGTCGCGAGCGGGCCCGGCAGCAGCGACGCCGCACGCAGCCTGGTGGGGGAAATCGATCGCGTGGAGACGTTGTACGGGCCGGTCGCCAACGCCATCGTGGCGCTCGCGCTGGCCGGCAAGCACGACGAGGCCATCGTCAAGATGGACGACGAATGCCGGCCGCTCCTGGCCGCGCTCGTGAAAGCGACCGACGCCTACGCCGATTTCACGCGCACCCGCCAGGAGCAACTGGTGCGTGACTCTGAAGATCAATATCGAATGGAGCGCAACCTGCTGATCGCCATTTGCGTCGCCGCGATCGCCATCGCATTGGCAGCGGGCGTGCTCATCACGCGCTCGATCACGTTGCCGATCCGGCGTGCCGTCGATGTCGCCGGCACGGTGGCACGCGGCGATCTTCGCAGCCGCATCGTGGTCACTCAGAACGACGAGACTGGCCAGTTGCTCGGCGCGCTCGCTGACATGAACGCGCGGCTGATTGAAACGGTGAGCCGCGTGCGTGAGAGCAGCGGCAGCATCGCGAGTGCGTCGTCGGAGATCGCGACGGGGAACACCGACCTCAGTCAGCGCACGGAGCAACAGGCCGCGTCGCTGGAGGAAACGGCGGCGAGCATGGAAGAGCTGACATCGACGGTCAAGCAGAATACCGAAAACGCGCAGCAAGCCAGCGCGCTGGCGACCAGCGCCTCGGATGTTGCCCAGCGTGGCAACAAGGTGGTCGGGCAGGTGGTGGATACCATGCACGGCATCAGCGAAAGCTCGGCGAAGATTGCGGAAATTACCGGGATTATTGAAGGGATCGCGTTCCAGACCAATATCCTGGCGTTGAACGCGGCGGTTGAAGCGGCACGGGCTGGGGAGCAGGGCCGCGGTTTCGCGGTGGTCGCGAGCGAAGTGCGTAGTCTCGCGCAACGCTCGTCGAACGCGGCAAAGGAGATCAAGGACCTGATCGCGAACTCGGTGCTGCAGGTCCAGAACGGTTCGGCGCTAGCCAGCCAGGCTGGCGAGACGATGTCGGAGGTGACCCAGGCGGTTGCGCGAGTGACGGACATCATGGAGGAGATCGCGGCCGCATCGATCGAGCAGGGGCGAGGCATAGAACAGGTGAACCAGGCCATCACGCAGATGGACGAAGTCACGCAGCAGAACGCCGCGCTGGTGGAAGAAGCGGCGGCGGCATCGCAGTCACTGCAGGATCAGGGGCGGCAGTTGACGGAGGCCGTGGCGTTCTTCCAGATGGAGGGCACGACGGTTGCGCCACGTCCGGCGGCTAAGCCCGCGGTTCGCGCTGCGGCTTTGCCGGTTGCTAAACGAGCCGTTAAACATTCGCCCACCGCGCTGGTTGCATCGCTTGAAACGTCGACTGCTGCCGAGGAGGGTTGGAACACGTTCTGAGGCGCTGTGACAGTTTCCGGCAAGTGAGTAAAGTGGCGCGACTGCGGTCGCGCTGCTTTTCGCATGGTGTGCATGCGCTTTTCGGTTGGTTGCGCTTTTTATGTGCTGATCGCGGTGTCCTTAATCTTCAGTCCGGATGACCCTATTGTTAAAGTTATGCTTCGTTATCCAGATGATTTATATGAAGTTGGTCTCGTCGCGCTGTTTTCTCTATATCCACACGATGGTTTTTAAACGTTCGCTTGTCTGACGCGTTGATCTATCCGTACTGTCAAACTTCCTACGAACATGACCGGTACCGCCAGCGGCCCGATCGCTGCATCAATACGGCTTTATCGCTTTCTAATGCCGTGAATTTGCGGTATTCCTGTCGGGCGAGCACGTGCACCCCAGCAGCGGGCTCATCCCGAATCGTTCCAAACCGGAGCCGTCGATGTCCTTATATCTTCTTGCCCTGTTGATCGGCGTTGTCGCCGGACTCCGTGCGATGACTGCCCCCGCCGCTGTAAGCTGGGCTGCGCATCTTGGCTGGGTGCCCATCCAGAACACGCCGCTCGCATTCCTTGGTGCGACTGTCACGCCTTATATCCTGACCGTGCTCGCCATTGGCGAGCTGGTCACCGACCAGCTCCCAAAAACCCCCAGCCGCAAGGTGCCGGTGCAGTTCGGCGCACGGCTCGTGACTGGTGCGGTGAGCGGAGCCGCGCTGGGTGCGGCGGCAGGCTCGATGACTGGCGGCGCGGTGGCGGGGCTGATCGGAGCGGTCATTGGCACGCTGGGCGGCGCTGGCGCCCGCGTTGCGCTGGCTCGCGCAATGGGACGCGATTTACCGGCGGCGCTGATAGAAGACGTGGTGGCGATCGGCGGCGCGGTGTTGATCGTCATTTCGCTTGCTTGAGTTTGGTCTGGGGCGTCTCGGTGTAACCCGGATGAATGGCGTCGACGTCGGCATCAGCGCTGTTTCACCATAAGTGGAGCACGTTTTCAATATCGGCACCGCTTCGGTATCGCGAAATAGGTGGCAAGCATCTCTGCCAGGCGCCAGGTCGCGCAGGGCCGCCGGCAGTGGGCGTCGAAGCCTGCGTCTTTCAGGGTTTCAACAGGATCGGCCGGCCAGATGTTGCTGATCGCGACCAGCAGGCGGCCAGTGACGTCGGCGTCGGGGCGCAACGCGCTGATGAAGGCATAACCAGATTCGCTGTCGAGCCGCGTATCCAGTATCAATGCCTGGGGTTTCCAGTTCTGCAGCAGCGAACGCGCCGATTTCAGGCTCTGGGTATGCATGACTTGCAGCCCGGTCAGCCGCAGCAGCGCGGCCAGCGATTCCCCGATCAGTTTGTCCTGATGGGCGATCAGTACCCGCGGGGCGCCGATCGGCATGCGTGCCTGCTTGTCGCTCCACAATGCAAAATGTCTCTCGTCATCCGTGCCTGAACGATTGCTCATGGTGTCCTCCTCCTGGTTTTGTGTAACTGGGCGGGGCGCCGGAGCCGTCGCTGGAGCTAAATGAACTCCATAAACGGCAACTTCGAGTCCGGCGTTGGAAGTGCTGCGGAATCGATGAGTCAGTGTCGCGATTTAACGTTTGCGGCAACACCCGGTCGAGGAGGGGACGCGCGCGATTTTTTCGGGGGGACCACGGACCCCCCTTCGTATCCCTGCGAAAGGGGGGGTGGCGAGACCCCGACATGCCGTTACCATCAGGGTGTGATTTACGGGAATGGCAATGGAAAACGGTAATTTCAAAACGGTGCTGCTGGTCGAGGATGAGGGGCTCACGAGAAGCGCCATGAAAAGCCTGATCCTTGCCAATGAACCGTTGCTCGATATCGATGAGGCTGACGGCTTCGAACAAGCCACGGAGAAACTGTCCGCGCGCTCGTACGATCTCGTTTTCCTCGACTATCAATTGCGGGGTAATTCCACGGGACTCGATCTGTTGAACTGGATCGGGGAGCAGGAGCGCGAGGTACAGACCATCATGCTGTCCGCACAAGACGACCGCGATACGGTGCTGGAATGCATCAGGAGCGGCGCATGCGGCTTTATTTCGAAGGCGAGCGAGCAAGGGGCGGGCGT
>DASYLW010000100.1:0-7474 GCA_036009385.1 Caballeronia sp. | reverse complement strand
TGAACGGGCGTTCGCAGTTCGCCTGCAACTGGCGGACGATATCCAGGCCGGCGCCCGATGCTGTCGACGTCGCTGTTGACGTTACCGCCGAGGATGCCGTTGCAGAATCCATCGCGCCTCCCTGTCTCATTCAGTGAATGTGGCAACCCGTTCAGTCCCGTCTATTGGTCGCTCGCTGCATGCACATCAATCTATCAAGTCAAATTACCAGCCAAAATATTGTTTTTGCATGTAGAACCAAGTTTTTTCCTATCCAGACAGGGTTTCTTCAACTCGCGCCTTCGCGTGCATCCGCGTGCAATCAACCGCTGTGCTGGCGCTTGATTTCGGCTTCGCAGAACGCGGCGAAATGCTGGACGACTTGCCGGAGTTTCATGCTTCTGGATTGCGCGATACCCAGCGTGGTCGCGTTCACCTCGTCCCTGAACTGCTTGATGACAAAGTCTTCGCCGTCCACAGTGCGGCTTGATTTGAGCGGGAAGTTGAGGATGCTGTAGCCCAGGCCGTTCGCCACCATGCCGCGAACCACTTCAGGCTGGGACGACTTGAACGCGGCAATCGGCCGGTCGCCGACAGCATCGAAAAGTCCGGCGAAGTATTCGCGGCTGTGCGGCAGATCGAGCATCACGTAAGGCTCGTCGCGCAGGTCGGCCAGTGCGACGCTGCGCGCGCGGGCCAGCCGATGGGTCCTCGGCAGGATCACATAGGGCGGCAGAGAGAGCAACGGCGTAAAGGCGATGTCATCGGTCAGGTCGAGGTTGTAGGTGAGCGCTATATCCAGCGAACCGTCGTGCAGGCCCCGCAGCAAATCTTCCTGATGCGCTTCGAGCGTGCGGAACGCAATGCCCGCATGGTCGGCCAGGAAGCGGCTCATCATCGCGGGCATGAGCGGCGGCGCGAGCGAAACAAGGCAGCCGAGCGTGATCGCGCCGGACATGCCGCCATCCATTTCCTTGGCAGCCGTCTGCAGGTCTTCCGCATTCTTGAGCAGGTCGCGCGCGCGCCCGAGCATGTCCCGGCCGGCTTGTGTCAGGGATAACCCGCTCGCGTGATGGCGGATAAACAGCTGGACTCCGAACGACACCTCCAGGTCCGCCAGCGCCGTGGAGATGGACGGCTGGGAGATATGCAGCAGCTTGGCCGCGGCGGTGAAGGACAAGACTTCCGCCGTGACGACGAAGTACCTCAACTGACGCAGCGAATAGCGTAATTGCGCTGGTTCCATGATCCGCCCCGTGTTCTTGTCCAGCGCTTATTGTGCGTGGACATAAATAGGCTTGCATAGGCAAAAGCGATGATTTGCATTTTTGAAATATGTTTTTCGGATGCGTCGCCCGAGCGTAGATTTTGCGAAAGGCCAGGGCAAACGCGAGGGGACGACATGCAACGAGACAGTGGTCTGAAGGAATGTGCAGCGCAAGATGCGGTGGAATATGACCACGCGGCAGTCAGAGACGCGGACGCTTTGCGCTCCACGTTCCTGGATTCCATGGCGTCGAACTCCACCTCGGTTCACGTGGTGACGACGGGCACTGGTGACCAGCGTTTCGGCGTCACGGTCAGTGCCTGCAGTTCAGTATGTGCGGACCCGCCCACGTTGCTGGTCTGCATCAACACACGCAGCCCGGCGAATGCGGCAATAGCAGACAACGGCGTATTCGCGGTGAACCTGCTGAACGTGGCGCAGCGCGGCATAGCGGATACGTTCGCCGGGCGCTCGGCAACGGCCAAGCCCTTCGACTTTTCCTGTTGCACGCATACGGCTGGCACGCTGGGCGTACCGCTTATCGACGGCGCGGTGGCCGCGCTTGAATGCCGTGTGGTCGCGCAGCAGCTTATTGGCACGCATACGGTTTTTTTCGGCGAAGTGGTGGCCATCGCCCGCGCGCCGGTGACGCACATGCCCTTGCTCTACTGCAAGCGCGACTATGGCCAGTTCCTGGCCTTTTAGACGATCTCGTTCTAGACGATCCGGACAGGCCCGCTTGAACCCATTCCCGAACGACATTCCCAACGGACCGAGGCACAGTAAATGATCAGAACCGGCGAGCAGTATCGCGATTCCATTCGTGACGGACGGCAAGTCTGGATCAACGGCGAGCGCGTGAATGACGTGACCACGCACCCCATGTTCAAGCCCATCGTCGATATCCGTGCGCGCATTTACGACATGGCGCACGAGAAAGCAACGCAGGGCGTCATGAGCTACGCGGATGACAAGACCGGCGAGCGCAACGCCATCGGCCTGAAGCTGCCGTACACGCAGCAGGACTGGCACGACAAGCGGCTGGCGGTGGATACCGTGCTGGATGACGTGGGCGGTATCGCAACGCGGGTGGGCGATGAAACCATCGGCGAGATGTGGTCGCTGTATGACGGCAAGGATGTGCTCAACGAAGTGGACCCGCGGTTCGCGGAGAACATCGAGCGCCACATTCACCGCACACTGCACGAAGACCCGTTCCATGTGTCCGCCAACACGGACCCTAAGGGCGATCGCTCGAAACCGCCTCAGGAGCAGGACCCGGACATGCTGCTGCATGTGGTGAAAGAAACCGATGCCGGCATCGTGGTGCGTGGCGCCAAGTATGAGACGGCGGCCGCGTATGCGAACCAGGCGTTCGTCAAGCCGACGATTGCCAACTGGGGGGACGCGAAACTCTCGGACTACGCGGTCGGGTTCATCGTCAACATGTCTGCGCCGGGGCTCAAGTTCATCTGCCGCACGGGCTTCGCGGGACGGGCGAATCCTGACGACTATCCGCTCTCCAACCGCTGCGATGAAATCGATACGCTGCTGATCTTCGACAACGTCCTGATCCCGTGGGAAGACGTGCTGTTCTATCAGCACACGAAGGCGGCTACGTTTATTCGCGCCACGCTGCATCGCTATAGTGCGTTCGCATTCGTTCAGCGCAACCTGCGTCTGGCCGATTTGATGATTGGCGCCGCGTTGTTTAATGCGCGTCAGACGGGACTGGAAAAGCAGCAGGCCGTGCAGGAAAAACTGTCGACCCTCGCGGTGTACAGGGAGACGATCAACGCACATTTGACGGCCTCCATTGCATGCGGCGAGCGTAGTCCCGCAGGGCTGATGATGCCCAACCAGTCGCTGCTTTATACCGGCCGCGTGCAAGCCTGTTCGCGGCTTCACGAGATGATGCATCTTGCCCGCGAGTTATGCGGCGGACAGATTTGCGTGACGCCGGATGCGGCATCATTTGCGAATCCCGAGATCAGCGACTGGCTCGACAAGTACTACACCGTCAATGAAAACTGGGTCTCCGACGACCGCCGCAAGTTGCTCGCCTTTGCCCGCGACTTGCTGAATTCAGACTACGCCGGACATCGGCTGACGTTCCAGTTGTTTGCCCAGTCGCCGCCATTCGCGCATCTTGGCGCCGTGTTCCGCAACTTCGATTTCGACAGTACGCTTGGCTACGTGAAGAAGGCTGCGAACCTGTCGGACCGTGTTGTTCAATCCAGCGCGGAGCCGCGGCTCAAGCGCGTAGTGTGAGGTGTCCATGAGCCATACCCGCATCCGCAAATTCAATACCCGCGAGACCTACCCCGAGCAGAAACTGGACAATGACTTATGCCAGGCGGTGGTCGCGAACGGCACGGTCTACTTGCGCGGCCAGATTGGCCAGGACCTGGATACCCGCGAATCCGTGGGCGTAGGCGACGTCGCTGTCCAGACCGAAAAAGCCATGGCGAACGTTGCAATGCTGCTGGACGAAGCCGGCAGCAAGCTCGAGGATATCTGCAAGATCACGGTCTATCTCGTCGATGTCCGTTATCGCGAGGCGGTCTATACGGTGGTGGGAAAATGGTTGAAGGGCGTGTATCCGGTCTCCACCGGGCTTGTCATTTCAGCGCTCGCGCGGCCCGAGTGGCTGGTTGAGATCGATGTGATCGCCGTCATTCCAAACAGTTGAGCGGAGTCTTCTCATGACCTTTTCACTGGCTGGCCGATGCGAGCGTACAGGTATGGTCGGCGGCATTGTGTGCAGTTCGAGCATAGCGGTGCCTAGCCGTTGCTTGTGGGCGAGTCCGCATGGCGTGGTGCTGAGTCAGAACGTGACTGATCCGCGTCTTGGCGTGCTGGGGCTGAATTTGCTGGCGCAAGGATTCGGGGCGCAAAGTACCTTGCGGCAGTTGCAGGACGCACGGCCTTACGCGGAGTGGCGACAGCTTGCGGTGCTTGACGCCGACGGATCGCGGGAAGCCGTCACCGGCGCGAAAGGGCTGGGCATTATCGCGACGAAGGCCGGGCGCGACTGCATCGCGGCGGGAAATCTGCTGGCACACGATGGCATCCCCGCCGCCATGGCCGAAGCCTTCGAGGCGTCTCATGCGAGCTCGCTTGCCGAGCGGTTGATTATCGCGCTGGAAGCGGGCGCGGCGGCAGGCGGTGAGGCGGGACCCGTGCACTCAGCGGGTTTATGCGTATACGGGCGGGACGTCTGGCCGCTTGCGGAGTTACGGGTGGACTGGTCTGATGAACCCATTGCCGGCTTGCGCGCGCTCTGGCAGCGCTACGAACCGCAAATGAACGACTATGCGACGCGCGCAAAACGCCCCGAGCAGGCGCCGTCGTATGGAGTACCCGGAGACCTCTAGCTCATAGCGCATGCCTCGCTGGATAGCACGCTAAATCTGCTGGTTTCGCTGATTGCGTTCGATACCCGAAGTTCGCAAACGAATCTCGCATTGATCTATTTTATGCAGCAGATTTTATGCAGCGGTATTTAGCGCGGCACGACGTGGCGTCGTCCCCCCCTATTCGGCGAAACCGGGCGTAAAGGCGAACCTCCAGGCAACCATCGGTCCAAAGCACCGGGCGGGACTCTGCTTGTCCGGCCATACCGATGTGGTGCCCGCAGATGGCCAACCGCCTGCCCGCTGCGTCGCCGGTCGATCGCTCGTAGGCGATTGCCGGCACTAGCCAGATCCTTACCTTCTCTTAAAGCCCATCGTTTTTGGCTGCCAGCGAGCGCTGATTCTGTGCATTGTCTGGCACTGAAAGGCACGGCTAATTCTTGTCTAAGCATGGCGGCATAGTCTTTAGACAAAGGGCGGCTTCAGGCCATGCGTGCAGTGTTTGCTCCTGCGTCAAACACGTTCTCACGGGCCGGTCGAACGTCATACAAACCATTGCTATTCTCAATTACGCATACGTCAAGGGTCTTTAACCGGTTGGTACGCTTGATCCGTTAGGATTTGCTGAGAATTTTTCCGTAATCCAGCGAGGAGAGCAATCCTTTGGCATCCAAGACGGAGCTCAAAAGGTTCAGGTCGAACCTGGCCGACGAACTCGACAGCGCGGCGCTTTACGAAACGCTGGCGAACGTCGAGCAAGATGGTTCGAAGAAGGCCATTTATGCGGAACTCGCTGCGTCGGAGTTCACGCATGCGCAGGTGTGGCGCGAGAAACTTCGGGCAAACGGCGTCAAGGTCCGGACGCATCAGTACAGCGCCAAGACCCGGGTCATGCGGGCGCTCGTGCGAGTCTTCGGCCCGGATTTTGTCCTGCGCACGGTTGCCGCCGCCGAATATGCGGACAGGGACAAATACGCGGGGCAGCCAGACGCTGCGCAGATGGCCGAGGAAGAGCATCGGCACGCAGACATGGTGCAAAGCGTGGCGAATCGCAACCGCCCGGAGCGGTCGAAAGGTGCGGAGATTGCCGAGGCGGAGTCGTGGCACAAGGGGGTTTCGTCCGGCAACAATCTGCGGGCAGCTGTCCTTGGCGCGAACGACGGGTTGGTATCGAATTTTTGTCTGATCATGGGGGTAGCGGGCGCGGGGACCAACAACAAGACAATCCTGCTGACGGCCTTCGCCGGCCTGATCGCGGGTGCATGTTCGATGGCGCTGGGTGAGTGGCTCTCCGTGACCAATGCGCGGGAACTTGCACGCACCCAGATCGCAAAGGAGGCGGACGAGCTTGAACACACGCCTGATGCTGAGCGGCACGAACTCGCGCTCATCTATCAGGCAAAAGGCCTGGACAGCGATGAAGCCAAGCGGGTTGCCGCTCAGATCATGCGGGACAAGGACAAGGCGCTCGACACGCTCACACGTGAAGAACTCGGCCTTGATCCTGCCGAGTTGGGCGGGAATCCGTGGTCTGCTGCCGGCGTGTCGTTTTGCCTGTTCTCGATGGGGGCAATTTTTCCGGCGATGCCTTTCTTGTGGAGTAGCGGACTCGCGGCAATCGTCCAGTGCGTTGCGTTGAGCGCGTTGGCGCTCGCTGCGATCGGCGTGTTCACGTCGCTTTTCAATGGACGTGGCGCGGCGTTTTCGGCGATGAGGCAAATCGTTATCGGGTGTATCGCAGCGAGCTTCACGTTCTGCGTGGGGCACCTGCTCGGAGTGTCAATATCCTGAGGGTTGCATGGGTTCGAATGCGGTAAGCGGGTGTTTGAACCATGGAGTTTTCACGGGGCAACGTGATGAGAGTTAAAGCGACGAAGGCGCGCCTGATGCCCGCTGCTGGCATGACGGCCTTTGCGCTTGCAGCGTGTTTTTACGCGTATGGAACGTCGATGGCCACGGTCGCTTCTTTCTACAGCACACTGGGGAAAGTCGTCGGCGTTTCCGTTGGTCTTGCGTTACCGGCGCTGGAGGCCATTCGTGCGAGACGAGCCATGTACCTGCTCAGGCTCGAGCGCTTGCGTGAGACGGTCACCGTAGTCAACATCGGCCGGGGGCTCGCCGACGAGGCGAACGCCGCGTTGTGCAGCGGTGCGCGCGACAGCAGTTATTTCCAGCGGACTTACAACCGCGCCCGGATCGAACATGCAATTCGGCTAGTCGATCAGATCGAGCCGGTTTCATCGACACGACACGCTGACGACGCCGTTGTCGACACCCGGCGTGATCTGCGTACGTTCTTCTCACTCCTCCACAGTGCCGCGTCTGATTTTCGCGATTTTCAGGCGGTACCGGAACCGGTGGTCGCGAGGCTGCGGACATCGCATGGCAATGTGGCGCATGACCTCGATTGCCTGGAAACCGAGTGCCGGCGGCTGGAGGAAAAAATCGACTTCTGGCACGTTGCGCGCAAGGTTTGATCCCTGATGTTCAAGACGCGCAGCGGGGAAAGAATCGCCTAATGCTCTGCATATTGGTGTTCAACGCCATTTCCTGAAGCGTCGACACTCGCCGTTGCGCGCTTGCTCGCCAGCGCAAGCTGCCATGCAAACAGTCCCGGGACGAACACGAGGAGGTCACGCAAACGCCTTGCGCCCGCGAGCGCGAGACTCACGGACGGATCGAGGCCCAAGGCGCCCCCGATCAGAACGAAGCCACCTTCCTGAATGCCCAGCGCGCCGGGTACAAAGAACGCGGCGCTGCTGAGCGCTTGAATCAGCGATTCGAGCATGACAGCTTCGGCGAAACTGATCGGCGAGCCTAGAAAATACAGCGCCAGCCAGATCTCGAGAGATGTGGCGAGGCACTGCAGCGG
>DASYLW010000099.1:0-8727 GCA_036009385.1 Caballeronia sp. | reverse complement strand
GCTGAAAGGAGCTGCTCGTATTTCACCGTCTCGCCCTTCGGCTTCTCGTTAGCGAGCTTCTTCCAGGGCGCGTGCTCATCGGACAGCCACTTTGACGGATCGCTTTGCGCATTCATCTCCGGTGCACAGACCTTCATGCCGGCACGTTGCAAACGGGCCAACACCTGATCCATTTCCTTCGCGAGGGTGTCCATCGCCTCCTGCGGAGTTTTTTCGCCTGCGGCGGCCGTGCCGACGTTCTTCCACCAAAGCTGCGCCATCTTCGGATAGTCCGGCACGTTGTTCCCGGTCGGGGTCCACGCAACGCGTGCCGGGCTGCGATAGAACTCGATCAGTCCGCCGTACTTGTCCGCGTTCTTCGTGAAGTAGTCGCTATGAATGTCGGAGTCGCGGATAAACGTGAGGCCGACAATCGACTTCTTCAGGGACACACTCTTCGATGTCACGAACTGCGCATACAGCCATGCCGCCGCGCGCTGGTTGGCTGGTGTCGACTTGAAAAATGTCCATGAACCGACGTCCTGGTAGCCGTTCTGCATGCCGTCCTTCCAGTACGCCCCGTGCGGCGATGGCGCCATGCGCCACTTCGGCGTGCCGTCCGGATTCGTCACGTTGCCCGGCTTGAGCATCGACGCGGTGAAGGCGGTGTACCAGAAGACCTGTTGCGCGATCTTGCCTTGAGCCGGCACCGGACCCGCTTCACTGAACGTCATGCCCGACGCTTCCGGCGGCGCATATTTCTTAAGCCAGTCGATATATTTGGTGGTGGCGTAAACCGCGGCCGGGCTGTTGGTCCCGCCGCCGCGCGATACCGACGCACCCACCGGATGACAGCCGTCGGGCGTCACGCGTATGCCCCATTCGTCGACCGGCAGGCCGTTCGGAATGCCCTTGTCGGCTTCGCCCGCCATCGACAGCCATGCATCCGTGAAGCGCCAGCCGAGCGACGGATCTTTCTTGCCGTAGTCCATGTGTCCATAGACCTTTTCGCCGTCGATGGTCTTTACGTCATTCGTGAAAAATTCGGCGATATCTTCATACGCGGACCAGTTCACCGGCACGCCCAGATCGTAACCGTATTTCGCCTTGAACTTGTCCTGCAGGTCCTTGCGCGCGAACCAGTCAGCGCGGAACCAATAGAGGTTCGCGAACTGCTGGTCAGGCAACTGATAGAGCTTCTTGTCCGGAGCGGTCGTAAAGCTCGTGCCGATAAAGTCCTTGATATCGAGGCCCGGGTTCGTATATTCCTTTCCCTCATTGGTCATGTAGTCGGAGAGCGGAACGATCACACCGTAACGATAGTGCGTGCCGATCAGGTCCGAATCGGATATCCAGCCGTCGTAGATGCTCTGGCCGGATTGCATGGACGTCTGCAGCTTTTCGACGACGTCGCCCTCCTGGATGATGTCGTGCTTCACCTGGATACCGGTGATTTCGGTGAATGCCTTCGCCAGCGTCTTCGATTCATAGATGTGTGTGTCGATCGTCTCCGACACCACATGAATCTCCTTCACGCCTTGAGACTTCAATTTCGAAGAGGTGTCCACGAACCACTTCATTTCGTCCATCTGTTGCTGCTTCGACAACGTACTCGGCTGAAACTCACTGTCGACCCATTTCTGCGCTTCGGGCATGCCCGCCATCGCGGCATGGTTCGCAAAGGCGCCTGCAACGACGCCTGCCACCGCGAGCGCGACGATCCGTCTCCTGTGTTGCATGGTCTTCTCCTGTCTCCATACCCCTTGGATCATCTGCCGGCTCCCGCCCGGGGCGTCAACGGAGCCGCTCTATTCCAGTTTCGATGCTGCGTGACTCCTTGTTCTAGCCTTTCCACATGATCGCGAGAAGAACCACCACCGACGCCGCGAATCCCGGCCACGAACTCGCCTGTTCGGTGCTGATGCCGATCCACGCGAGATTCACGTAGGCGGCCGCCAGCAGCCCAATGAAGAGACGATCGCCGCGCGTCGTCGAGATCGGCAGGAGGCCTTTGCGTTCGACCGTCGGTGAGCGGAGTTCCCACATCGTCATGCCGGCCAGCATCGCGGCGACGCACGCGAAGAAAACCGCCACCTCGGGTGTCCAGTACATCCAGGAAAACATCACACTCTCCCCATCGCAAAGCCCTTTGCGATGTAGTTGCGCACGAAGTAGATCACCAGCGCGCCGGGAATGATGGTCAGCACGCCCGCCGCCGAAAGCACGCCCCAGTCCATGCCGGCCGCCGACACGGTGCGCGTCATTACCGCAGCAATTGGCTTCGCGTTGACCGAGGTCAGCGTGCGCGCGAGCAGCAGTTCGACCCAGCTGAACATGAAGCAGAAAAATGCGGTGACGCCCACGCCCGATTTGATCAGCGGCAGAAAAATCTTCACGAAGAACGTGGGGAATGTGTAGCCGTCGATATACGCTGTCTCGTCGATTTCACGCGACACGCCTGACATGAAGCCTTCGAGAATCCACACGGCGAGCGGAACATTGAACAGCATGTGCGCGAGTGCGACGGCGATGTACGTATCGGTCAGGCCGATGCTCGAATACAACTGGAAGAACGGCAGCAGGAACACCGCTGGCGGCGTCATCCGGTTGGTGAGCAGCCAGAAGAACATGTGCTTGTCGCCGATAAAACGATAGCGCGAGAACGCGTAGGCCGCCGGCAGCGCGACCAGCACCGACATCACCGTGTTCATCAGCACATAGATGATCGAGTTGATGTAGCCCCAGTACCACGACGGGTCGGTGAAGATGATTTTGTAGTTGTCGAACGTCACATGCTGCGGAAACGTTGCGAATGTCGACATCGTTTCCTCGTTCGTGCGCAGCGAGATCGACAGCATCCAGTACAGAGGAATCAGTGCGAACAGGATGTACACGACGAGCACGAGCGTGCGTGTCCAGCGGCGGTCGTCACGCATTGCCGTCTCCCGCCGCAGCCGGGCCGCCCTTGCCCACGCGGCTCATCCAGTTATAGAGAACGAAGCACAACAGCAGGATGATCAGGAAGTAGATCAGCGAGAAGGCGGCCGCCGGGCCGAGGTCGAACTGTCCGACCGCCTTTTGCGTCAGGTACTGGCTCAGGAAAGTCGTCGAATCGCCGGGACCGCCGCCGGTCAGCACGAACGGTTCGGTGTAGATCATGAAGCTGTCCATGAAACGCAGCAGCACCGCGATCATCAGCACGCCCCGCATCTTCGGCAGCTCGATGTAGCGGAACACCGCAAAGCGGCTCGCGCCGTCGATCTCCGCAGCTTGATAGAACGCGTCGGGAATCGCGCGCAGACCGGCGTAGCACAGCAGCGCGACAAGCGGCGTCCAGTGCCAGATGTCCATCACGAGCACCGTGATCCACGCGGCGGCGGGACTAGCCGTGTAGTTGTAGTCGAAGCCCAGGTGGTTAAGCCAGTAGCCGAGCAGGCCGATATCCGGGCGCCCAAAAATCTGCCAGATGGTGCCGACCACGTTCCATGGAATCAGCAGCGGCATCGCGAGCACGACCAGAGACATCGACGCGCGCCATCCGGACGCAGGCATTGCAAGCGCGAGGCCGACGCCGAGCGGTATCTCGAACAACAGCACGCACGTGGAGAAAATGATCTGTCTGCCGAGCGCGCTGCGAAGATCCGGATCGGTCATGATGTTGCGAAACCATTCGGTGCCGACAAAGACATGCTGCGTCGGGCTGATGATGTCCTGCACCGAATAGTTGACCACCGTCATAAGCGGCAGGATCGCGGAGAACGCGACGCAAATGAAAACCGGCACGACCAGCAGCCACGCTTTCTGATTGACGGGCTTGTTCATCGCGAAGTCCTCTCGGTGAACCTTATGGCGATTCGTTCGTCATTACTGAAGAACACCGTCTCGGGCGCGGCAAGTCGCAGCCAGACGGGTCCATCGCTTACCCGCAGATGCGGCTCGATCTTCGCCTTGAACACATGGCCGTCGCATTGAGCGGTGACGAGCTGATAGTTGCCGAGTTGTTGTGCGCGTAACAGTTGCGCCTTGACGGCGCCCGGTTCGCCATCGGCCGCGAGCCGCACGAACTCGGGGCGAATGCCCAGGGTCAGCGCGCCGTTCGCGTGCCTCAACGTCGCGAGCGTGTGGACATCGAGCGCCACGCGCTGAGAGCCGACCGTGACGCCGTCCGTATCGAGTTCGACCGGGCAGAGATTCATTCCGGGACTGCCGATGAAATAGCCGACGAACGCATGATCCGGACGCAAAAACAGCGCTTCCGGTCCGCCCTTCTGCACGATGCGGCCATTCGTCATGACGACGACTTCGTCGGCAAAGGTCAGCGCTTCGACCTGATCGTGCGTGACATAGATGAGCGTCAGCTTGAGTTGCTGGTGAATCTTCTTCAGTTGGCGGCGCAGCATCCACTTCATGTTCGGATCGATCACGGTCAGCGGTTCGTCGAACAGGATCGCTGCGACATCCTTGCGCACGAGGCCGCGCCCTAGCGAAATCTTCTGCTTCGCATCCGCCGCGAGATTGCTTGCCTTGCGCGGCAGCTCGCGCGTCATGTCGAGAATTTCCGCAACTTCGTGCACGCGCTTTTTCACTTCGTCCTCAGCGACCTTCCGGTTGCGCAGCGCGAACGCAAGGTTATCGAACACGGTCATCGTGTCGTAGATCACAGGGAACTGGAATACCTGCGCGATATTGCGTTCTCGCGCGCCGTGCGCGGTCATGTCGTGTCCGTTGAACAGCACCTTGCCCTCGGACGGCGTGACCAGACCCGACACGATATTCAGCAATGTCGTCTTGCCACAACCGGACGGACCGAGCAACGCATAGGCGCCTCCGTCCTCCCAGACCATGCTCATCGGTTGCAGTGCGTAGTCGTTGAGGGTCGCCGGATTCGGACGATACGCGTGTGCGAGACTCTGAAACTCAATGCGCGCCATAAGCCGCCTCCGGGCTGGATACCAGTTTCGTGTCCGCGCCGAATACAAACAATTCATCAGGGTCGATGAATACATCGAGTTGCGTGCCGAGCCCAATCTGATGTACGCCTTGCAACTGCGCGACGAGATCGATGCCGCCATCCCGCGTACGCAGATGCAGATAGGTTTCGGAGCCGCTCAGTTCGGCCAGTTCGAGCCGGCATGGAACGGCGATCGATTTCGGCGTGCGTGGCGCCAGACGCAGATGCCCGGGGCGAATGCCGATGCGGCATGTGCCGGTTTCTGCCGCCGCGCGACTGATCGGTACGTCGATGCCGATCGGCAGGCGGGCGCTGCCGTTTCCTGTCAGCTCGCTAGTCAGCATGTTCATCGGCGGGTCGTTGAAGACAGCCGCTGCATCGACGTTCACCGGTGCGTTGTAGACATCGAGCGTCGGACCGTACTGCAGCACGCGGCCTTTGTCGACGATCGCCGTGTGGCCGCCGAGCAGCAACGCTTCGAGCGGTTCGGTGGTCGCGTAGACGACCGTGGTCTTGCCGTCTGCGAATAGCGTGCTCAGCTCGACACGCAATTCCTCGCGCAGCTTGTAGTCGAGGTTCACCAGCGGCTCGTCGAGCAGCACCAGTGACGAGCGCTTCACGAGCGCACGTGCGAGTGCGCAGCGCTGTTGCTGGCCGCCCGATAACTCGCCCGGACGCCGGTCCAACAGAGGCTCGATATGCAGTTTTGCTGCGACTTCCTGCACGCGGCGCTGTGTCTCCGCGGAATTCGTTTTTTGCAGCTTCAATGGCGACGCAATGTTGTCGAACACCGTCATCGCCGGATAGTTGATGAACTGTTGATAGACCATGGCGAGATTGCGCTGGCGCACGCTCACGCCGGTCACGTCCCGCCCGTCGACGAGCACCCGCCCGGTGGTTGGCCTGTCGAGTCCCGCCATGACGCGCATCAGCGTGGTCTTGCCCGCCTGGGTTGGCCCGAGCAACACGTTGATGGCACCCGGGACGAGACGCAGATCGACGCCATACAGATGCGTCACCCCACCAGAAACGACGGTGACCCGCTCCAGTTCCAAGACCAAATCGCTCTCCTTTTTTTTAAGTCTTCAGCGGAGTTGCTTCTCTTTTGCTAGTGCGCGATCTGTCAATCGTACGAATCGTCGTAAGCCAGAGATTGCCCGGACGTGAGACAGCGCCAGTCAGTCAACGCGCGGACTCGCGGCGTCGCAGATGCCTCGCATGTTGTTGCTTATCCATTGTTCCCAGCGTTTTTATGCAAACGCATCAGACTGAAAGAGCGCCCCGCATTTTCAAAATGAAACCAAAACAACAAACAGAATGTCCCTTTTGTTCGCTTACGTTTAAATCGGTGTTAACCATACAAACGAATGACAATTAGCATCCGTAATTATTACGCTAAATGAACTAAAGTATTACTTGGAGACCGATATCCTTACATGTAGGAAATATTTTCGTCGGCTTAAACGAAGAAATGCAAGCGCGAAGGAATGCAAGCGTCCGAGCGAGGTAGAGAAGTTACCCACGCAAAGTCACGCGATGCTGTTCGATGCGCACGCTCGCGGCTCGAACCTCCCGGTACGCGCGGCGTCGCGCAGGGAACTTGCAATGTGATTTCCTTCAATAAATCAGTGATCCTACTAAAACCAACCTCCTCGACTACCTCCGCTATTTGCGTCAGAGCCACTGCCGCAACAGATTTCGTGCGGCGGCATTGTTTCGATTCCGGTGCGGCGCGCCGTAATCTAACGCGTCCGTTGCATAGCGAAAGGTCAGCAGCTGTGCCTTTCTCTTCCCTCATCAGCCACTTCGCGCAGACCAACCTCGTTCTGGAGCGCGCCGCGCTGCCAGGCGTGCATCGCCCAGACGCGCAGCGCAGCCGGGTCGAAGTGCGTCGAATATGACCGGTGTCATGTGGTTCAAGGAAAACCACCTGCCGTCGCCACGAAATGAAACATTTGAGCATGTCTGAGCCTGTTGTTGCGCGGTCGACCGGTGCACCCGGGCTGCTGACACAACACTTCGTCATTGGGGTCTATTTCACTTCGCTTTGAAATCTCCCCCTGGCGACAATCGACGGAATAAGAAGCCCTGCCCGGCTGTTCTTGGCACATGAACAAGCCGCAACCCGGAGATGCGATGAAAACGAAAATGACTATCGAAAAATTGTCGATTCCGTACGAAAGAATTACGACGGTCGGAGGCCGCCTTTCGACCGAACCTGCCCGTCATCAGTTCAACCTGAGCTTTCGCATCAACGTGAAGCCACGTACGTTCGGCAAGTTGGCGGGTACGGAAATCGACAGTCCGGCGCTGCAATGGAACGAACGCATCGAGCGGTTTCGCTACGACGATCCGACGCAGCAATGGATGTTTGTCGACGAAGTCAGCAAGGACATGTACGCGTTCAAGCCGACCTCGAACACGTTCAAGGTCTGGCATTCATACCGGTATCTCGTGGCAACGGACGACACCAACAGTCCGCCCGCCGCGCTCAAGGCGATTGAAAAGCGATGAAGATGCGACGACGTGGATTGCGGAGAACGGCTTTTCGTGGAACCTGGCGATTCGCGACGTGCCGTCGATGGGCATCGCCGGCGGTTCGGGCGGCGGCGGAGGCGACAGTCTCGTGACCGGCGACACCCGGCGTCGCGTCATCTATTTCGGTTTGGGATTTTCAGGCCACGCGGAGCGCGTGAGGCTCGTGCAAATACTGAAGACGTTCGGGGGGCAACTCACCATCTGCCACCGATTGGAGGCGACATACAAAAGCGACGGTGGACCATCCGCAGAATCTCGACCGAAGGCGCTTCCAATGGGCGACGAGCGCTCCCTGATTTACCGGGAGCGGGTTTCAGCCAGCGCGCTCGAAAGACTCCAAGCTTGTGAAACATCAAAAAAGCCTCATACCTCCCAGGTGTGAAGAAACCATTATTTCAATAAATATATAAAAAACTACCGGATTTTCTTCGCGCAACGTGTATGAAACACGCGGCGGCTCACGACATGATTCATTTTGGAGTGCTGCTCACACTTGTCATTTTCAGCTAATTCACGGCGCCTACGATTCGCTCGTCGATGCACAGGTTCAAGTTCGAACCGCCAGTCGGATGCGAAAACGCGTTTGGCACGCATCGGACTGAAGCGACGATGCGGACCACCGGCCCGACATGCGTCGCACCACTCAAGGAGCACATCATGTTTGCCGCACTTTCCAAAAAACTGGGGTCATTGTTCCCGCCTTCTCATTACGACGAACGCGAAGAGTATCTGGCGTCATCGTCCGATCTCGTTGATCTCGAACGCCGCATGCGTCATCTCGACAGAGGCGGCTATCCGTTCAGTCCGCATTCGAGCGTCGTGCCGCACGACCACCAACTGTGACCGATCAACGGACAAGGAGAATCGATATGCGTCACTATCAATGCGACAGCCCCGAAGCCGCAGCACGCATCGTCGCGGCCTGCTTACTGTCGGACGGACACGTAGGGAAGGACGAGCTCGAAGTGCTTGAGCGCCGCGGCATCGAACAGCGATTGTCATTGCGCCCGCGTCAGTTTCTGGCCGTCGTGCAGACGCTGTGCGAAGACCTGACTTTTGCCGCCTACCTGAATTGGGGCGACGCATGCAGGCTCGATCCCGTCGCCGTCGTGCAACTCGCAGCCGACGTGCAGGACTGGCAAATGCGGCGCGACATCATCTGGCTCTGCAAGGAAGCCATTCATGCGGACAGGCATATCTCCGAGGGAGAAGCCCGATTTCTTCTCCAGCTGCGTGCTGCGTGGGCATTGCCGGAGAAC
>DASYLW010000098.1:0-1567 GCA_036009385.1 Caballeronia sp. | reverse complement strand
GCGATGGCCGTTGTCCGACTTGCGGCGGTTCGGGCTTTGAACACGTCGAGATGCAGTTCCTGAGCGACGTCTATTTGCGTTGCCCGGATTGCGATGGGCGGCGGTATCGGGCGGAAATCCTGGATGTGCAGATCGAGCGCGACGGCAAGTCGCTCAGCGTGGCGGATGTTCTCGACCTCACCGTGAGCGAAGCAGTTGCATGCTTTGCAAAAGACAAGGAAGTGCTGCGGGTATTGCAGCCGATTGTCGACGTTGGACTGGAATATGTGAAGCTGGGGCAACCAGTCCCCACGCTCTCGGGCGGTGAAGCGCAGCGCCTGAAGCTGGCGGGTTTCCTGGCAGAAACGGCACAGGCGAGCGGCAACCTGCCGGGCCGCTTGTTCATGTTCGACGAGCCCACAACGGGTCTCCATTTCGACGATATCGCCAAGCTGATGCAAGCCTTGAGGCGCCTGCTGGAGCGCGGCCATTCGCTAATCGTGATCGAGCACAACCTTGATGTGATCCGCGCGGCTGACTGGATCATCGACCTCGGTCCGGAGGGCGGCGATGCGGGCGGTCTGGTGGTTTGCGTCGGCACGCCGGATGATGTTTCGGCATGCGAACAATCGCATACCGGCCGTGCGCTGCTCGACTACGAAGAGGCCATGGCGCCCGGTGCGGCGCAGAAGCGCATGTCGGGCGTTCCGCTGCAACTGGCCGCGGAAGTCGCGGCGGCGCGGCGTGCATTGCAGGGCGAAGACGTGGTGCGCATTGTCAACGCACGCGAGCACAACCTGAAGTCGCTCGACGTCGATATCCCGCACGGCAAGTTCAATGTCATCACGGGTGTATCGGGCTCGGGCAAGTCCACATTAGCGTTCGACATCCTCTTTCACGAAGGCCAGCGCCGTTATCTGGAATCGCTGAATGCGTATGCGCGTTCGATCGTGCAGCCGGCCGGGCGTCCTGAAGTGGACGCCGTCTATGGCATTCCGCCGACGGTGGCCATCGAGCAGCGTTTATCGCGTGGCGGCCGCAAGAGCACAGTGGCGACCACGTCGGAAGTCTGGCATTTCCTGCGGCTTCTGTATGTGAAGCTCGGCATCCAGCATTGCGTCCACGACGGTGCACCGGTGACGGCGCAGAGCCCGGAATCGATCGTCGCGCAAATCATGCGAGATTTCAAAGGCCAGCATATCGGCTTGCTTGCGCCGCTCGTGGTGAACCGCAAGGGTATTTACACGGACCTTGCGAAGTGGGCAAAGACGCGCGGTCATTCGCATTTGCGCGTGGACGGTGAGTTCCTTTCAGTCGATCCGTGGCCGAAGATCGATCGCTTCAAGGAGCACACCATCGAGTTGCCGGTCGGCGATCTGATCGTCAGCGCGAACGATGAAGCCACGCTGAAAGCGATGCTCCTGGAAACGCTCGAACTCGGCAAGGGCGTGATGCATCTGCTTGCCCCGCTCGACGACTTGCATGGCGCGTTGAACGGCGGCAAGAAGGGGACGAAGCACGTTGGCGAGATCCGGGTGTTCTCGACCAAACGCGCGTGTCCGGTTTGCGGCACGAGTTACCCCGAACT
>DASYLW010000097.1:0-10363 GCA_036009385.1 Caballeronia sp. | reverse complement strand
CACCGGCCACCGGCGCAACCGTCGGCACACTCTTCGGCATGGTCCAGGCAAACGCGCCAAACATCAGCAGCACGCCAATCACGGGCAAATACCACAGCACCTGCCCACGATGCCGCATCACGAAGAACTGTCGAATCAGCGCACCTGCCAACATGATGATCAGCAACACAGCCCAGTTATAGGGATGCGTATAAGTCATCGCGTAGTGATTCGACAACATCACGAACACCACCGGCAACGTGAAATACGTGTTGTGCACTGAACGCTGCTTGCCGCGCTTGCCATAAATGGCGTTGGGCACCTCGCCCTTGAGCATGGCGGCGACCATCTTGCGTTGACCAGGAATGATCACGAAAAATACGTTCGCCGACATGATCGTGGCCAACGTCGCGCCCGTAATCAAATACGCAGCACGACCTGCAAACAGATGGCACGCAAGCCACGCCGCGATGATCACATAAGCGCCCACGCAGATACCGAGCAAACCGTCGCGATTGCCCAGCAAGCGGCACAGCGAGTCATACACAATCCAGCCCGCCAGCAAGAATCCCAGCGCCGATGAAACCGCGACCACAGGCCCCATATCGAGCACGTTCTTATCGATGAGATAAGTGCTCGGCGAGAACAAATACAACACCATGAACAGGCCAAAGCCGGACATCCACGTGGTGTACGAAGGCCACTTGGACCAGTGCAGGTCGTCGGGCATGTTCGGCGGCGCAACCGTGTACTTCTGCATGTTGTAAAAGCCGCCGCCATGCACGTGCCACAACTCGCCAAACACACCACGTTTGGTCGCAGCCGGATCTTTCGGGGGCTTCAAACTGTTGTCGAGCGCCACGAAATAAAACGACTCGCCAATCCACGCAATCGCCACCACTACGTGCAGCCAGCGCAAAGCAAGATTCAGCCAGTCAACAATAAAGCCTTGCATGAAGCGTCTCCACTACGAATTTTGTTATCGATTCATCTGACGGACGCGAGAGGAACAAGCGTCAGCCAACACACTGCGCGTCGGCTAGAATCCTCAGCTACCGCGGTACGTGCTGTATGCCCAAGGCGATACAAGCAGTGGCACGTGATAGTGCGACGTGGCGTCGGCAATACCGAAACGCAACACCACCCGGTCCACAAAGCGCGGCTCAGGGAGATCCACGCCGCTCGTTGCGAAATAATCGCCGGCGTGGAACACGAGTTCGTATTCGCCGGTGACAAACGCGTCGTCCTGCAGCAACGGGGCGTCGCAACGGCCATCCGAATTGGTGTGCGTGGTGAGAAGCGCGCGCCGGGCGTCGCCGGTCAGCACGAAAAGTTCGACCTTGATACCGGCACCGGGGCGGCCGTGCGCGGTATCGAGTACGTGGGTTGTGAGCTTGCCCATTCGCGTTGTCCTTATAGTGTGCGAGGAGCGGCTGCGCATCGAACCGTCTGAGTTTTCGTCCGTGTTCTGACAATCAGCGGCGGATCGAGGCTCCACAAGTGTGGCTACATACCCGTCGGCGTGAGAGGATGCGCGCCGTGTACGCCATTGTAAAAAGTTGCGGTGATCATAACGCGCGCGATAGGCAAGATAATCGCCAGCACATATCAGTCGCTCGCCGATTGCGTTTTCGTAAAGAAAACGTCAGCGTTCCAGCCCGGTTTCAGCCCTTTCACCGCGTCCCTGCGATGCTACGCGAGCCAAAATTCACGATCATATCGAGTCCGTGAAGACAACTATGGCAGTGTTCGCATTGTCAGGGGCTTTTTGGCTACGGACAGTAGCGTCTTGCACAGCGTGGTTTGCTGGGCATCCCGAAGACGGCGATCGACGCTGGGTAACCGGGTAACAGGCGCGGATTCTAGTGGTGCTTTTGTGTTTTGCGCCCTCGGTAAAACAGTGAAATAGCGGAGATCGGCATGCAACAGAAACCCCGGACATTGCTGGTGAAGAATGCGCACGTCCTCGTGACCATGGACGAGACGCGACGCGAAATTCGCAACGGTGGTTTATTCATAGAAGGTAACCGGATCACGCAGGTTGGCGCGACAAGCGACTTGCCCCAGCACGCGGACGAGGTGCTGGACCTGTCAGGCCATCTGGTGATTCCCGGCCTGGTCAATACGCATCACCACATGTACCAGAGCCTCACGCGGGCCGTCCCGGCCGCGCAGAACGCCGAGTTGTTCGGCTGGCTCACCAGCCTGTACAAAATCTGGGCGAACCTGACGCCCGAGATGATCGAGGTGTCGACGCTGACTGCCATGGCCGAATTGCTGCTCTCGGGCTGCACGACGTCGAGCGACCATCTCTACATCTATCCGAACGGCGCGCGCCTGGACGACAGCATTGCATCGGCGCAGCAGATCGGCATGCGTTTTCATGCGGCGCGCGGCAGCATGAGCGTCGGGCAGAAGGATGGCGGCTTGCCACCCGATGCAGTGGTCGAGAAAGAAGATGCCATCCTGAAGGACACGCAGCGCCTGATCGAAACATATAACGATGAAGGCCGTTACGCGATGCTGCGCGTGGTCGTGGCGCCGTGTTCGCCGTTCTCGGTCAGCCGTGAGCTGATGCGCGATTCGGCGCTGTTGGCGCGGGAATACGGGGTATCGATGCACACGCATCTGGCCGAGAACGTGAACGATGTCACGTACAGCCGCGAGAAGTTCGGCATGTCGCCGGCCGAGTACGCGGAGGACTTGGGCTGGGTCGGTCCGGATGTCTGGCACGCGCATTGTGTGCAGCTGGACCGTGCGGGTATTGAGTTGTTTGGGCGCACGGGCACGGGTGTCGCGCATTGTCCGTGTTCGAACATGCGGCTGGCGTCGGGCATCGCACCCATCCGGGCAATGCGAGACGCAGGCGTAACGGTCGGAATAGGCGTGGACGGTTCGGCATCGAACGATGGCGCGCAGATGGTGGCGGAAGTGCGGCAGGCGTTGTTATTGCAGCGCGTGGGTTTCGGTCCCGACGCCATGAGCGCACGCGAAGCGCTTGAAATCGCGACGCTGGGCGGCGCGAAGGTGCTGGGCCGGGACGATATTGGCGCGCTCGCCCCCGGCATGGCAGCCGACTTCGTTTCCTTCGATCTCAGCCAGCACGCCTTTGCCGGCGCGTTGCACGATCCCGTCGCGGCTCTGGTGTTCTGCGCGCCGTCGCAGGTATCGACGAGTGTTATCGACGGTCGCGTCGTGGTACGCCACGGCCAGTTGACGACGGTCGATCTTGGACCGATCGTCGAGCGTCACAACCGGCTGGCGGGTCAACTTATAGCGATGGCGAAATAACGGCCGTCAAGGCGCTTCGATCAGCGAGCGCGTGGCATCGGCGACGAGGTGGCGCAGCCATCGCACTTCGTCGGAGTAATGGCAGCGCTCGTGCCACAGCTGGTAGTACTGCATCGGGGGGAAATCTAGCGGGGCGGGAACCACGGTCAGCGGCAAGAACTTGGCGTAGTGGTCAGCGAACAGCCGGGTCGTGGTGAACACGAGATCCGACTTGATCAGCACGTACGGTGCGAGATTGAAGTAGGGCAGGGTGACGACCACATGGCGCTTGAGGCGTTCGCGTGCCAGATGCACATCAATCGCGCCGCGCTGGCCCACGGAATACGGCGTAGGCGCCAGATGCGGCGCGTTGAGATATTGATCAAGCGTGAGCGCGCCTCGGCGTGCAAATGGATGATTCGAACTGACGAGACAAACAATCTTGTCGACAAAAAGATTCGAGAGATGCAGTTGTTCAGGCGGCTCGGGCCAGTTGCCCACCACGATGTCGAGCTTGCCTTCCTCCAGCGCGAGTTCGTAGTCGAAGGCGGGTCCGAGCGAATGGAATTCGAGCGTAGCGTTGGGCGCGGCTATACGAAAGCGCTCCACCACGGTCGGTACGAACAGGACATTCAGATAATCCGGGCAGCCAATGCGGTAACAGCGCACGGACGTCGACGGTTCGAAGTTGTGCTGCTGAACCTTGATGCGTTCGATTTCGCGCAGCGCGTTTTGCGTGGGTTCAAGCAGGCGCAGGCCGTATTCAGTTGGCACCATGCCTGCTTTGCCGCGCACGAGCAGCGGATCGCCGGTGATGTCGCGCAGGCGCCTGAGCGCCGCGCTGATCGCAGGTTGTGACTGATTAAGCTTGACGGCTGCGCGCGTGACGCTGCGCTCCATCAAGAGGGTATGAAGGACGCGTAACAGGTAAGTGTCGATCGCTTCGCGTTGCTGACTCATCTTCTCTCCAATATACGGTCAGGCTGATCGACCAGGGTGCAAAACATATCGTTTTTAATATGACACATTGTTTCCGTCAAGCTGGGCATACCCGCAAGCACATTCGTTGCAAGCTGCGCAACACCGTGCTGTTGCTAATTTCGCGCACTATTTTGAGCAATCGACGGCCCGCACCGTTTTGGGTATCTTTTACTCGCAGATCGCATGTTTCCGTTGCCGCCATGCCGGTCATCCCGGTTTTGCGCAATTTCCGCACTTTCTGAGTCCATATGGGCGACGCCATTTCCTCATCCATTCAGCCGGGCGGTGCGCTTGCATCGCGCCTCGCGCTTCACGGCATCAGCAAGCAATATCCCGCCGTCAAGGCCAATGACGACGTGACGCTCGTTGTCGAACCGGGTGAAATCCACGCGGTGCTCGGCGAGAACGGCGCGGGCAAGTCGACGCTGATGAAGATCATCTACGGCGCGGTGCGTCCGGACGAAGGCGACATCCAGTGGAACGGCGAGACGGTCGAGATCAGCAGTCCGGCGGCAGCCAGGAAGCTTGGCATCGGCATGGTGTTCCAGCACTTTTCGCTCTTCGATACGCTGACGGTAGGCGAGAACATCGCGCTCGCTCTCGACGATAAATTCGACCTGAAGACGCTCGGCAAGCGGATTCGCGAGGTATCGGCGGATTACGGGCTCGATGTCGATCCGCAACGCCACGTGCATAGTCTCGCGGTGGGCGAACGGCAACGCGTGGAGATTGTGCGATGCCTGCTGCAGAACCCGCGTCTGCTGATCATGGACGAGCCTACGTCCGTGCTCACGCCGCAAGCGGTCAAGAAGCTCTTTACGGTGCTGAGACGGCTTGCGTCGGAGGGATGCAGCATTCTCTATATCAGCCACAAGCTCGACGAAATCCAGGCGCTGTGCCAGACCGCGACCGTGATGCGTGGCGGCCGGGTGACGGGGCGCGTCGATCCGCGCAAGGAGACCCACGCATCGCTCGCACAACTGATGGTCGGTCATTCGGTGCCCGACTACACGCGTCGCGAACATACGCCGGGCGACGTGAAGCTTGCGGTGAAGAACCTGTCGGTTGTCAGTCCGGATCCGTTCGGTACATCGCTGCGGGACGTGTCGTTCTCGGTGCACGCGGGCGAAATCTTCGGCATTGCGGGGGTATCGGGGAATGGGCAGGCCGAGTTACTGGCTGCGCTCTCAGGCGAGATCCGCGATAAACATATTGCCCCCGATGCCATCACGATCGTCGGCCAGCCCGCCGCGCGTTACAGCGCGGGCGGACGGCGCGCGCTCGGCTTCGCCTTCGTGCCCGAGGAACGACTCGGGCGCGGCGCGGTGCCGGCCATGTCGCTGGCTGAAAACGCGCTGCTGACCGGGCATCGCGAACACATGGTGCACGGCGGGTGGATCAGCACGAAGGCGATGCGCGCGTTCGCTGACCGCTGCATCAGCGCCTTCGATGTGCGCTGCGGCGGCAACGGCGCGCTCGCGCAAAGCTTGTCGGGCGGCAACTTGCAGAAGTTCATCGTGGGACGCGAGATCTTGCAGGAGCCGAAGGTGCTCGTCGTTGCGCAACCGACCTGGGGCGTCGATGTCGGCGCGGCAGGTTTTATCCGGCAACAACTTTTGGATCTGGCCGCGCGGGGCGTGGCGATCCTCGTGATATCGGAGGAACTGGAAGAGCTCTTCGATATCTGCGACCGCATCGCCGTCCTTGCCCGAGGCAAGCTTTCGCCGGTCCGTGAGACTGGTTTGACCAACGCAGAAGAAATCGGCCTCTTCATGGCGGGTCTCTTCGATGGCAATCGTGCCGACCCCGTCGCCCTCGACACCACGGCTCCGACACAATGAATTTTCCCTATCGACTCGAAGCGCGGCCCGCACCGTCCCGCGCCATGCAGCTTGCCGTGCCGCTGGTCGCCGCGGTGCTTACGTTGATTATCGGCTTTCTGATTTTTACGCTCGTGGGCCAGGACCCGATGCGCGCGATGCACGGCTTTTTCATCGAGCCGTTGTCGAACGTGAACGGCTGGTCTGAGCTTGTGCTGAAGGCGTCGCCGCTGTGTCTGATCGCACTGGGGCTGGCGGTAGGGTATCGGGCGAACGTGTGGAATATCGGCGCTGAAGGGCAGATGCTGCTGGGCGGGATCGTGGCGGGCGGCATTGCGATTCATGTTGGAGACGCTACCGGCTGGTGGATCCTGCCGCTGATGATGATTGGCGGCATGACAGGCGGCATGGCGTGGGCGGCAATTCCCGCGTTGCTCAAGAGCCGCTTCAACACCAACGAGATCCTGACGAGCCTGATGCTCACCTACGTCGCGACGCAGTTGCTGATCTATCTGGTCAGCGGCCCGTGGCGTGACCCCGAGGGCATGAACTTCCCGATCTCCGCGATGTTCGGCGATTCAGCGCAGTTCCCGCGTCTTTACAGCGATTGGGGCTGGGCCTGGTTGAAGGGCACGCGCATCAACGCGTCGGTGTTCCTGACGGTCATCGCCATACCGCTTGTGTGGCTCTTCATGCGCAAGAGCTTCGCGGGGTACCGGATGAACGTGGGTGGCCTGGCGCCGCTGGCAGCCCGCTACGCCGGTTTCTCCGATAAAAAGGCCATCTGGACCTCGCTGCTCCTGAGCGGCGGTCTGGCCGGGCTCGCCGGCATGGGCGAAGTGGCCGGGCCGATCGGGCAATTGCAGGCGAGCTGGTCGCCGGGATACGGCTTCACGGCGATCATCGTGGTGTTCGTCGGACGGTTGCATCCGGTTGGCATCGTGCTCGCGAGTCTCTTGATGGCGTTGCTGTATCTCGGCGGCGAAGCGGTGCAGACGTCGCTGCAATTGCCGCAGGCGCTCGCCGGTGTATTCCAGGGATTGCTGCTGTTTTGCCTGTTGGGCGCAGACCTGTTCGTCAACTATCGCGTGCGGCGCCGGGTCTCCGCGCACGCGCATTCGTAGATAAAACCATGGACATCAATCAGGCTAGTTCGCTTGCTTCAAGCGCCGTTGTAGCCGCCATTCCGCTGATGTTCGCCGGCGCCGGAGAGCTTGTCGCGGAGAAATCGGGGGTATTGAATCTCGGCGTGGAAGGCATGATGCTGATGGGCGCCGTGACCGGTTATGCCGTGACCGCGATTACCGGCAATCCGTGGCTGGGCATTGCGGGTGCGATTGTCGCGGGCGTGCTGATGTCGCTTGTGTTCGCGTTCCTCACCATCACCATGCTCGCGAACCAGGTTGCCACGGGTTTATCGCTGACCATATTTGGCATCGGGTTCTCGGCTTATATCGGCAAGCCGTATACGTCGGCTGCGGTGCGCGCGACTATCGACGTGCTGCCCATTCCCGGTCTTACCTCCATTCCCGTGATCGGCCCGGCGTTCTTCACGCTGACGCCGCTCGGCTATCTCGCGTTCATCATGTTCGGCGTGATCAGCTGGTTTTTATATCGAACGCGCGCGGGACTAGTGCTGCGCTCGGTCGGCGAGTCGCCATCGGTGGCGCACTCCGTAGGTTTTCCGGTAGTCGGCGTGCGTTACGGCGCGACGCTTTTCGGCGGCGGCATGGCGGGGATTGCGGGCGGTTATTACTCGATCGTCTATCTGCATTTGTGGCAGGAACAGCTGACATCGGGGCGCGGCTGGATTGCCCTGGCACTGGTCGTGTTCGCGACGTGGCGCCCAGGGCGGCTGCTGATTGGCGCGTTGCTGTTCGGCGCGGTGATGGCGCTGCAGTTTTACGCGCAAGCCATTGGCGTGCCTATCCCGACGCAGTTCCTCGGCATGCTGCCGTACGTAGCGACGATCGTCGTACTGGTGCTCATCTCGCGCAATCCGAACACGATCAAGCTGAATGCGCCCGCGTCGCTCGGCAAGCCATTTTTTGCGGCTAGCTGACGGTTGGAGCGGGTGTTGACGCGTCTGTGAATATGAGTGGCGGCGGGGCTGGTGTCGATGCGCTACATGCGCGTGCACGGTGGACGGGTTCGTTGCAAACCGCGTGGAGCTTGAAAGGCAAACTTACAATCCAGTTCACATTTCGAACCATGGCCCGATTTGGGCCAATGGCACTGCGGCACGATTTTTATAAACATCATCGAACCATCGACAGGAGAAACACGATGAAGAAAAGCTGGCTGAACACCTTGGGCGCGGTCGGAGCCGTGAGCACGATGCTCGCGCTATCCGCCGCGATGGTAGCCGGTCCCGCCCGGGCCGCTGATGCGCCGGGCGTTGCGTTCGTCTACCTAGGGAATCCCGGCGATGCAGGCTGGACCTTTGCCCATGATGCTGGCACGAAGGTGATGGAGGCCAAGTACGGCAGCAAGATCAAGATCACGAGGGTGGAAAACGTGCCGGAATCGGCGGATTCGGAGCGCGTGTTCCGCGATCTGGCCGGCAAGGGCAACAAGGTAATCGTGGGGACGAGCTTTGGTTACCAGGACTTCCAATTGAAGGTGGCGCGCGACTATCCGGACATTACGTTTCTGACTGCGACGGGTTACAAGAAGGCGAAAAACTTCGGTGTCTACGATAACCGCATGTATCAGGGCGCCTATCTCGCTGGCGTCGCCGCTGGTTACGTCACGAAGACGAACACGCTGGGCTTTGTGGCTTCGGTGCCGATTCCCGAGGTTATCCGCAACATCAACGCCTACACAATGGGCGCCCGTTCCGTGAATCCGAAGGTCCACACGAAAGTGATCTGGATTAATAGCTGGTTCGATCCGGGCAAGGAAAAGCAGGCGGCGGAGACCTTGATCGGGCAGGGCGCGGACGTGTTGCTGCAGAACACCGATTCGAACGCGACGCTGGCGACCGCTGCGGAGAAGAAGGTGTACGCATTTGGGTGGGATTCGAACATGAAGAAGTTCGGACCGAGCGCGCACCTGGGTTCGGTGGTGCAACATTGGGAGGTGTATTACGACGCGATGGCCCAGCAGCTTCTGAATGGTAAGGTCAAGACCGATCCGGTCTGGTTGGGAATGCCGCAAAAGGCGGTGAATCTTGAGGACATGAACACGGCAGTGGTGCCGGCCAAGGCGATGCAGGCTGTCGACGCCAAGCGTGAAGAACTGCAGAGCGGCAAGTGGGACGTGTTCATGGGTCCGATCAAGGACCAGTCGGGTGCGGTCAAGATTGCGGCTGGCCAGAACCTGACGGATCCGGAATTGCAGCGTATCAACTGGTACGTTGAAGGCGTTGACGGGTCGTTGCCGAAGTAATTCGGCGGCGGGGTAGTTTGTGGAGCTGCGGGCGGGACACGGGATTTCGCAAAACTTACGTGGTGTTTGTCATCGTTTCCGTCATAAGAAAAAGAAAAGGCCGCGCTTCGATGAAGTGCGGCCTTTGTTGTCTGCGTCGCGATTAATCTTAATCGTCGATTCGCAGTCCAACCTTAAGCGTGACTTGCCAGTGCGCGACCTTGCCGTCCTCGACTTGGCCGCGGGTGCCGATGACTTCGAACCAGTGCAGGTTGCGGAGGGTTTTGGAGGCTTTTTCGAGTGCGACACGAATTGCGTCGTCGCTTGATTGGGTCGATGACCCGGTGAGTTCGATTTGTTTATAGACGTGATTGGTCATTGTGTTCTCCTTTGATTGCTGCCTGTTGGCATGGCACATTGAAGTGGCGTTCGTAGGACTGAGCAAATCATGCGCCTAGGGAGGGCTGTTCGCACTTGGTTTTTATACGGGGGAGGAAGCGCTGTGCAGAAGGAGGTGTTTCAGGATGAGTGTCAATGGTCGAGGTCAATGTGCGTTGTCGGTTTCAGGGCTGTGATCTGCGCGACCCGGATTTTCTCAATATTGCCGATTGTCAATTTGCAACGTGCGTGATCTACGATGTCTGGTGATTGTGTGAGGGGTTGGCGACGTGATTCGTCACGGGTAGAAATTTGAAGGAAGGTGGTTCGCGGATAGCGCGGGGTGAACCAGAGGCAGGTTCAGTCACTGGTGGCGAAGCGTGTGGGTATCGGTGTTCGGAGAAGGAGGGGTTCACACATCCTTCGCTCTGGCGAGCACCGTGCTTTTGGGGCACCCATGAATGGGAACTGCACGCTGTGGACACTTAGGGTAGAGCGGTGAAAGCGTTTTCTTTGCTTCGTTTCTTTTTCGCTTTGGAAAAAGAAATGACGCGCTGCCACGCGCA
>DASYLW010000096.1:0-3556 GCA_036009385.1 Caballeronia sp. | reverse complement strand
TCAGCGCGCGAGCACAATCAGTTCCCGGCTCGCAGCCGATACCGCTGAACCATCCCAGTCGCCTTGCCACGTGAGATGGCGGAACCCTGCGGCCTCGAGCTGCGCGATGAGTTCGTCCTGAGTGCGAAAGCGCAGTTCGCTCGCGGATGTCAGCGTCTCGCCTGTCGCCTTGAATCGATAAACCGTGTTGAAGCGAATGCCCGACTCAGGGCTTGCGCTCACGTCGTCCTGCCACACCTCTACCTCGCCGGCTCCGTCCACCTCGATCAGCCGGTGTGACTGCGCGGGCGTCCAGGATTCCCACGGTCGCGCGGCCGGATTGCGGCTCTCGAAGGCCAGGGTGCCGCCGTCGCGCAGCGCATAGCGGGCGGCCTTGAGGGTATCAACGAACGCGGTGTCGTCGAGGAAAACTTGCGCGACGTGGCCCGTCATCACCAGCAGGTCGGCGGGCGGCAACAAGGCGAGCGCCCGGGCATCGCCTTCAATCCACTGAACCCGATCACCGTTCGGTCTAAGCCGCGCCACGCGCAACATCTCTGGCGCGGGATCGAGCGCAATTACGCGATGCCCCCGCGACGCCAGTTCACACGCGAGCAAACCCGTTCCGCAACCGAGATCGATCACGCGCTGCATGCCCTCGGCCAGCGCCAGGTAAAAGCCGGTGTCGGCGGCAAAGGGGTTCAGGGTGTCGTATAACGCGACGAGGCGCGGGTCGGTGTAGAGCGTGAATGGCATCGGAAAAGTTTCGGGCGGGTGGTTAAGCCTCAGGCGTTCAGCGGTTGAGGTAAGCAAGCGCGTCGCGCATGGACTGGCTTGGCACGAGGATGGCGCCAGTGAACGGCGTGTCGAGATCGAGGATCGCGAGCACCGTGGATGCTATTGATAACGCCCCGAGCATGATCAAAACCAGCGCCAACGCGTTACGTGGTGCGATCAGGCCAAAGCAAAGAAAAATGACGAGTAGCCAGAAGACGAGAATCCGGTCGAACGGTGAAGAAGCCGAACCGCGCGCTTCCTCGACGATTTTCCAGCGTTGCTGGATCAGCCGGTCAAACTGGCCAAGCGCTTCGTCTGCGAGCTTCTGGTGGAACTGATCGGGCGGCTTCAACGCGCGTATGTTTTGTTGCGCCCGTTCAAGCATGGCGCCCAGCGTGCGGCTATCAAGATTGTCGGTACCGGAACCCGGCGCCAGTGTTTTCTGATAATAGTCGCCGCGAGGCGGCGGTTCCTGCGCCCAGGTGGACGCGATCGCGGCTGCCGTATAGGCACGCAGGATCCGGCGCGCAGCGTCGGCATCCGGGCCGTACTCGCGCAAGCTGTTGTCGAGCTGGATCAGCGAAGCGGCGTAGGTACGGATGTCGGTAGTGGTGGTGTCGAATACCGTTTTCGACGAGGCCGTCAGCAAACCCAGCACGAGCGCTGCAAACGTAACCAGCGTGCCGACGACCAGTTTGAGCAATTGCACGGTTTCATGCGCCTTGTGCTCCTCAGGCAGCAAGGGGCGCACGAACGCGCCGAGCCCCGAGGCCGCGAGCAGGCAAAAGAACACGACGACAGAGGTTTCGAGTTCGGTCATGACGAAGATCGGGAGACGTTTGTATTATCGGAGGAAGTGGCGGGTTATTCCAGGCGAATGGGCTGGTGGGGCTGAGCGTGGAGTACCAAGTGTTGCGTAACCAAATTGACCCTGTCATATGGTGGCAGCCATAATCGCCAGTTGTGCTTTTTAATTGGCCGCTGAGAGAGAGAGGATATGAAACAGAAGAAATGCAGGGCTGCTGCGTTTGCTTTGGCTTTGGCAGCCAGCGGTTGCGCATTCGCAAACGTCGCGACCGACAACGTCATCCGCAGCGCGGCGCCACCCGGTGAGCGCATCATGGGCAACGAGTGCACGAACAAGACGATCAAACCATTCGCGCGGCCAAAAGACAGCACGCTGTCGGACGATATGTTGCGGACGGCGTTGACCCTGATCTCGGGTTTTGCGCGCAGCAGCAATGCTGGGGCCGCGACTCACGTGTGCGGCGGCCAGTCGGCGCTTTAGGTTGCTGCGTCACGGTTCACGGCCCCTCAACGTCAGGCCCGCCATCCCCGCGGATATCCCCGACTTGCCCGAACGCGTCTTTTGCAGACCTGGTTCGGGCGATCGAAGCACACTTCCCTTTCCCTCTTGACGCTGCGCCAAAGTTATAAAAACGGCTAACAGCCTGAACAGTCCAGCGCCCTTCCAGCAGAACGGGAACGAGGGCAACGTCGGCTCATCCCGGCGCCCTCCGGCCTTGCGAGCGACTCGCCGCTACGCCACCGCAACAACCCCGGATCGCTGCACATTTTTATGAAGATTGGGTGCCAGAGCGTATTATCTCAGCCGCGGGCATCGTCGTTCGGCACCTTCGTGCAACGTGGAACGAGAGGTCAGGCGCTCAACCTATTCGCCTCGCACGAATCGTTTCAGTCACATTTCTCACTGAAAGCCTATGTTCAGTCCTGTCGCTCTCTACGTTGTCGGCATCATGTCTGGCGCGATCAGCGTGGTCGTATTCGGCTCGCTGCTGCGGTCGGGGATACCCGGATTATTTCGCTGGATCAGTGCAAACGTCCTGATTGTGGCGGCACTGGTTACATTGGCTTTCAGCGGCAGTTCACCGACACCGCTCGTAGTCGTGGCCGCCAGTTCCCTATTCGCCGGTTCCGCATTCCTGGTACTGCAAGGTTGCCGACTATTCTTCGGCCTTCAACCTTCGCGGCTTTACGAGGTTGTGGCATTCGGGCTGTTGGCGACCGGCATTGTCCACTGGAGCTATTTTGCGCCGAATGCAGGCGCCCGGATTGTCGTGATGTCGGGCTTCCTTGCCTATGTCCGTCTCATGGTGGCCTGGGTCGCCTATACCAAGAGGCCGCCGCATCGACCGGGGTACAGCTACCAGTTCGTCGCGATAATCGCCGCGCTCGGCGGCTTTGCTCATATTGCTCGCGGACTCGCCGCCGGTCTCGGCTGGGAACATCACACACGGTTTCTCGAGCCGACGCCAATGACCATTGTGTTTCTCGCCGTTGGCGTCGTCACGCTGCCCTGTCTGTCGATCGGTGCGCTCATGCTTGCCTATGACCGCATGGCTGAGAGAATGGAGCGCCTGGCGGCTATCGATGAGTTGACCGGCGCCCTCGTGCGGCGCGCGTTCATGGCTCAGGCCGCGTCGCAGCTGGAGCGCGCCAACCGCACGAAATCGCGGTTCACGGTTGCTATCCTCGACATCGATAACTTCAAAGCAGTCAACGACGCTCACGGCCACGCCGCCGGAGACCGCGCGCTTGCTCATTTTTCATCGATTGTGTCGCAGGGAATCCGGCGAGGAGACATTTTTGGGCGGCTTGGCGGGGAAGAGTTCGCCATACTGTTCCCGGAAACGTCCAGGGCGGACACCCTCACGCTGGTGAACAGTTTGCGCCTGCATCTGGCGGCTTCCACGTTAGCGGTATCTCACGGAGAAGTGACGTGCACCTTCAGTGCCGGCGTGGATGAATATCAAGCTGGCGAAATGCTGGCGAACCTGAT
>DASYLW010000095.1:0-13580 GCA_036009385.1 Caballeronia sp. | reverse complement strand
AACAACTCGGGTTCGAGCCATTCGCGGCCGAGCTCTTCCTTCATCAGGATCTGATATTCGAGCACCGACTTGGCGGTGGACACGCCGCCCGCTGGTTTGAAGCCGATCATCACGCCTGTCCGCTCAAGGTAATCGCGGATCATGCGCACCATGACGAGCGAGACGTCGAGCGTGGCGTTGACGCCTTCCTTGCCGGTGGACGTCTTGATGAAATCGGCGCCGGCCATCATGCAGACCATGGACGCCTTGGCGATGTTTGATAGCGTGCGGATGTCGCCGGTGGCGAGAATCGCTTTGATATGCGCCGCGCCGCACGCTGCACGGAAGTCGCGCATTTCGTCGTAGAGCGCTTGCCAGTTGCCGGTGAGCACGTGTTCACGCGTGACGACAATATCGATTTCCGCCGCGCCGTCTTTCACCGACGACTCGATTTCCTTCAACTTCAGCGGATGCGGAATCAGGCCGGCGGGAAAGCCGGTAGAGACGGCCGCGACCGGGATGCCGCTACCGGCAAGCGCGGCGACGGCTGTGCCAACGAAGCGGTGATACACGCACACGGCGCCGGTCTTGATGGAGCCGGGCGGCATGCCCAGGGACTCGAGCAGGTCATCGCGAATCGGGCGACGGGCTTTGGCGCACAGGCGTTCGACGCGGGCGGCGGTATCGTCGCCGCTGAGAGTAGTCAGGTCGATGCAGGTAATGGCCTTGAGCAGCCAGGCGGCTTGTGCGTCTTTTTTAACCGCGCGGCGCGTGCCCAATGTGCCGACTCGACGGGCGACGGCCGATTGGTTGACACGCAGGCTATCTATCCAAGAGAGATCCAGCGGAACGCCAGAATTGCGCTGCTGCTCATGACGGGAGAGCGGTTTGCCGCGCAAGGGAACAACAGGTTGGGAAGCAACATCGAGCATGAGCGTGGCCGGTTGTGCAGCGCACAACATTTTCAGGTTAATCGATGCATTATTCTAACACCTTGTTGTTATGATTATAACATTCGGGATTATACTGAGCTGGCGCGATCCGAGTCAGGCGTACTGCTGACCGTGGCGGACGAGGGCGACGGTTTTCGTATCGACTTTCCCGAAACCACAGGTACGGAGCTTGGTATGCGCCTTGTGACGACTTATGCGGGCGAGGACATGGGCGCGGTTACGGTTGACAGGTCGGTGCCGTTCAGCCGGATTCTGGTGAGATTTCCGGCGGGGTGAAGGTGCTTGCCCTTAACTCCCCTTCTTCCCCCGCAACCGCTCAATCAACTCACCCGGCACGTTCCAGTCTCGCAAAATCGCGTCGGTATCGTGCCCCGGACTCGCGGGCGGCGAACTCACCTCCGGCACCGTGCGGCTAAATCGCGGCGCCGGACCCGGTTGCTTCACCCCGTCCACCTCGATAAACGTCCCCCGCGCCCGGTTATGCGCATGCTCCGGCGCCTCGTCCATATCGAGCACGGGCGCAAAGCACACATCTGTCCCTTCCATCAATTCGCACCACGCCGCTCGCGGTTTTGTCGCAAAAACGGCCGCTATTTTCGTCTTCAGCAGCGGCCATTGCTCTCGGTCCATCTGGCTATCGAACGCCGCATCGTCTATACCGCAAAGCTTCAGCAGCAGCGCATAGAACTGCGGTTCGATCGCCCCGACCGACACGAATTTGCCATCCGCGCAAGCGTAGGTATTGTAGAAATGCGCGCCGCCGGCAAGCATGCCCGAGCCTCGTTCGCCCGCCCATGCGCCAAACGCTTTATAGCCGTAGATCATCGCCCCCAGCAGCGCGGAGCCTTCGACCATCGCGGCATCGATCACCTGGCCCTTGCCCGACCCGCGCGTTTCGAGCAGCGCGCACAACACGCCGAACGCGAGCATCATGCCGCCACCGCCAAAGTCACCAACCAGATTCAGCGGCGGCACCGGCGGCGCATCGCTACGCCCGAACTCGTGCAGCATTCCGCTTATCGCGATGTAATTCAGATCGTGCCCGGCGGTCTTGGCGAGCGGACCATCCTGTCCCCAGCCCGTGACACGGCCGTACACAAGCTTCGGATTGTGTTCCAGGCACACGTCCGGCCCGAGGCCAAGGCGCTCCATCACGCCAGGCCGAAAACCTTCGATCAACGCATCGGCCTGAGCAACCAGATGCAAGACCAGCTCGCGTCCTTCCGGTTGCTTGAGATCCAGCGCGAGCGAGCGGCGCCCGCGCGCCATCACATCGAATTTCGTGCCTTGCATGGGATACGGCGTCGCACCGCCAGTCGGCTGACGATCTATGCGGATCACTTCCGCTCCCATGTCGGCGAGCATCATGGCAGCGAACGGACACGGCCCGAGCCCGACCATCTCGACCACGCGAATGCCCTTGAGCGGCCCGCTCATCGCAACGTTCCACGCAATGAACCGAGGCCTGGAGACACATGAATTGCGGGAGACTTCATATTGGTTTCCCCTTGCGGAAAGGTTGTTCGAGACCCGCGTTTCCCTTAAGCGCCTGAATTCCGGATGCGCTTCGATTCGAGAAACTCCATATCAGCGGACCAAGCGTCTCCAGCTTACGATTAATAGCGCTCCCTCGCGCCAATGTCCCCATTTATCTTTTCTAGCCGGGTACCATTGAATAGAATTGAATAACACTGAATTGACTCGAATGCTGCTCTTGCAGCACGAAGACCAGGCGGTCCGCGATCATGTCCATGGGAGTCTGCTAATGCGTCTTCAGGAAATAAAACGAGCGAGCGTAAGCGCCGCTTGTGCTCTTGCTTGCGTTCTTCTTTGCGTATGTGTAACTGCCCAGGCTCAATCAGCCAGCGGCGCGGTCGCGGCGTCCGGGCGAACGGAAGACGTGGCGCCGGTCAGTATCGCGGTGACGCCGGGTTTCACTGGCGATGATCCGGTTGCCGTCCGCGACGCGCTGGCGCGCAAATTCACCGACAGCAAAGCGCGCACGTTCGCCCATCGCGTAGAAGACCTGATCGGCGATGCGTTGCCAAAGACGCTGCACGACTCCGCGTTGATGGACGCCAAGCTAAGCCGCGATCTGGCGTTCGTGGTGCCCGCCCCGTTTGGCATTCGCTATCGGTCGAAGGTCCGCGTCATGACGGTCGACGTGGGTCTGTCGGATAACGATCACCCCAACGCGATCGTTCTCAAGAAGACCATTACCGGACCGCGCGGCCGGAAGCTGGTGGTCGAAGCCGAAGCGAAATCGAAGGGCTATATACAGAACGTCGATATCATCGAACTGGATCCCGTCAACAAGCACAACAAGACGACAGTGCATGGACGCTTCGTTCTGTCGCCTGAAGCGTTTGCCGAGGAAGACGGTGATCTCGCGCTCGTGTTGATCTGTCGCGTGGTGCCGCCTTATCTGACGCAAACCAAGGACCACACCGACCCGAGCAACGAGGAGCCCACGGACATCACCACGCGCACGGCAACGCTGCACGCGAAGGTCGGCGATATCTGGCTGATCAATCGCGAGAAGGGCATCGTGCTGGCTAAGGGACTGCATTTGGTGAAATGAGCGCGGTGGCATCTTCACTTGTTTTATAAGCCGTTCATAAGCCGCTTTGTAACCGTCTACTCGAAAGCCGTGCGTTTTCGCGGCATGAGTTCCCAACCCAAGGTCGTTCCCGCAGCCGCGAGCAGGATCAGCGTCGCGCCAACAATCTGTAGCCATCCTAACCGCTGTCCGAATGCGACCCGATCCACAATGATCGCCACGACTGGATAGATGAAGGACAACGCGCCCGTCACCGCGGTCGGCAGTTTCTGGATAGCGCCATAAAGCAGCACGTACATGATGCCGGTGTTGACCACACCAAGCACGACGAGATCCGCCCAGTGATTGCGTGTCGCAGGCAGATGCCGGAAATCGACGAACGGCGCAAGCATGATGATGCCGAGCGCCACGTGCAGCAACGCAATCAAATGGGGCGGCGTTCCCTTGAGCTGCTTGGTCACGATCGAACAGATCGCATAGAGGAATGCTGCGCCAAGCGCATAGCCAATCCCTTCCACATATTCCCCGGGCTTGGCCAACACCGCCGGCTCCACTCGTACGACCAGCACGAGGCCCAAAAACGCAACGCTGAGCCAGAGAATCGTACGCAGGGTAATTCGCTCGCGAAACACCACCGCGCCAAGCAGCACGAGCATGAACGGCTGGGTGTTATAGACGGCGGTCGCCATCGATATGGAAGCTCGCGAATATGCCGCAAATAGCAGCACCCAGTTGCCAACAATTGTGGCGCTGCCGAGCGCAACCAGTCCAAGCATGCGCCACGAAAACAAGCTTTTGCGCAGCATCCCTTTTAACGCGCAGATCACGAGCAGCGTCGCTGCGCCAAACACGCAACGGATAAACACCACGTTCAGCGGCGTTTGCTGCGACGACACGACGAGCCAGCCAATCGTGCCGGAGATCAGCATCGCTACACTCATTTCCACGCAGCCAACACGCATTTCTCTCGCGCTCATCGCCTCGCCTTTCAAGTGGTCCCAGGTCTATCTGTCTACTTAGTCTAGTAGGCGGCCAAGCTTGATTCCATGTGTAAAATGAGTGGACATCGACGTTCCGACTTCAAATCGAAGGTCCATTTGAAGAATCGCCTTTCTTCCCCGCCGGGTCTGGTCTTACTCGACCAGACCGATCGCGAATTGCTCGCCGTTCTATCCGAGGACGGCCGGATCGCGATGAGCGAACTCGCGCGCCGGATTGGCTTGTCCGCGCCCAGCACTGACGAGCGCGTGCGCCAGCTGGAAGCGCGCGGCGTGATCCAGGGGTTCGGGGTCAAGCTCGACCCGCGCGCACTGGGATACACGCTTCAGGCCATCGTGCGGGTCAAGCCATTGCCTGGTCAACTGCACCTGGTGGAAGAAGCCATCCGGCGCATTCCCGAATTCGTCGAATGCGACAAGGTCACCGGCGACGACTGTTTTGTCTGCCGGCTCTTTCTCAAGACCATCGAACAACTCGACGAGATTCTTTCGAAGGTCGCCGAGCGGGCAGAGACAAGCACGGCGATCATCAAGTCAACGCCTGTCGAACGCCGGTTACCGCCCCTGAATTAAACGGCGCGCCTGTACATTCAACTTGAGCGACATCACCGCATCCTGCAAACAATCCAGCAGCAACGAAGCGGCCGGCGTCAGCGGGCTGTCGCGGCGAGTCACTACGCCGATTGCTATCGGTGGCGGCAGGTTGACTATCGGCAACACGGCGATACCCTCGCGCACCCACGGCTGGTCCAGCAGAGGCTCGGGCAACACCGCAACGGTATCCGAGCCGCGCAGCAACCCGTGCGCAATCACAAAGCTAGGGCACTCGATAATTTTCTGCGGTACCGGCAAACCGTTTGCGGCAAAGAAATCGAGCAGGCCACGTGTCGAGCTTTCGGGCGACGGATTCAACAACCATTCCGCATCGACGAGTTCAGCCAGGGAGGTACATTGCGCCAGCGGATGATCTTGCCGCGCAACGACCACCGAACCGATCTTGTATAGCTCGATGTAATCGAACCCGGGATCCAGATGCTGCGGCACGACCACCGCGACCACGAAATCAAGTGACCCGTCGCGCAAACGCGGCAATGCAACGCCCGGAAATCCTTCGATAAAACTCACGCGCGCGTGCGGCATCTTCTTTCGAAATGCGCTGAACGCTTGCGGCAGGATCGATAATGCCGCGGTCGGCGTAACGGCAGCCGCCACGCTGCCGGTCACCGCGCCTTTCATATGTTCGATATCGTCTGCCGCGCGGCGCATCTCGCTCACCACCATCTGCGCCCGAATCCTCAACTGCGAGCCGAACGCCGTCAACTGCACGCCGCGCGCCGTGCGCAAAACCAGCGGCACGCCCAGGTCCTGTTCGAGTTCTTTTAACGCCTTCGTCAATGCCGCCTGCGACAGATGCAGGCTACGCGCCGCCGCGCGGATGCTGCCCTGCTCGGCCACGGTGAGAAATGCGCGCAACTGATGGTATTTCATCGGGAATTCAAGGGTTTATACCGACAACTATTGGTAGTCACAAATTAAATTAACTGTCTTTTGGTTTTCTTCGTGACTTTATATGCTTGACCGGAAGCAGTCACGTTGAATCAGTCGCGCTGAATATCGAAACGTATTAAGGATTAAGGAGTTAGTCATGCTTTCAGTCGATCCCGTCATTCCCGGAATTGCAGCCATCGCGCCGGACCTCATCGCCGTGCGGCGCCAGATTCACGCCAATCCGGAACTCGCGTTCGAGGAGCTGGCGACCAGCGGCCTCGTCGCCAGCCTGCTCGCGCAATGGGGCTACGAAGTGACGCGCGGCCTCGGCAAGACGGGCGTGGTCGGTGTGCTGAAACTCGGCGACGGCGGCCGGCGCATCGGCCTGCGCGCCGACATGGACGCGCTGCCTATCGAAGAGGCGACCGGCCTTCCCTACACCAGCGCGGTGCCGAAGACCATGCATGCCTGCGGCCACGACGGCCACACCGCGATGCTCCTGTGCGCCGCGCGTTATCTGGCGGAAAGCCGGCAGTTTTCCGGCACGCTGACGCTGATCTTCCAGCCGGCCGAAGAAAGCTACGGCGGCGCGCGCGCGATGATTCAAGACGGCCTCTTCGAGCAGTTTCCGTGTGACGCGGTGTTCGGCCTGCACAACATGCCGGGCTACGAAACGGGCGGCATGAACTTCTGCACCGGCCCCGCGATGGCTTCGGCCGACCGCGCGACCATCGTGCTGCGCGGCCTGGGCGGTCACGGCGCGCTGCCGCATCTCTCGCGCGACCCCATGCCCGCGGTGGCAGGAATTATTCTCGCGCTGCAGAGCATTGTGGCCCGGGAAATCGATTCGCAGAAGTCGGCGGTGATCTCGGTCGGCAGCGTGAAAGCCGGCGATACCTTCAACGTGATTCCTCAAACCGCCGAGATGAAACTGTCGATCCGCGCGCTGGACGCGAGCGTGCGCGATCTCTTGCGGCAACGCGTTACGGCTCTCGTGCATGCGCAAGCGGCGTCGTTCGGGGTGGAGGCGGAGATCGACTACGAATGGGGTTATCCCGTGCTCGTCAATCACACTGAACCGACCGCGTTCGCTGCCGAAGTCGCGCAGAAGATGCTCGGTACGCAACGCGTGGATACGCAGGCGCATCCGCTCATGGGCAGCGAGGACTTCGCGTACATGGCCGAAGTCGTGCCGGCCGCGTATGCGTGGATCGGCAATGGCGTCGAGGGCAAGGGAAGCTGCATGGTCCACAACCCCGGCTACGACTTCAACGACGACATTCTCGCGATCGGCGCGAGCTACTGGGTGCGCCTGACCGAAGCGTACCTGGCCGACTGAACCGTTCGAACCTCGTTTTAAACCCGCCTTCACCTGCAGCATGCACCGCGTTTCGAGAGAAGACATGAGCATTCCGACCGTATCAAGCCTCAACGTTGCGCCCGTAGCGGCGCTGGGTCAGCGCAAACAGAGCCGCGCGCGGCTCGTGACTGCGGCAGCAGTGGGCAATGCACTCGAGTTCTACGACTTTACGGTGTATGGATTCTTCGCATTGCTAATCGGAAAGCTCTTCTTTCCTGTCCACGATCCGGTCGGGCAGTTGTTGCTCGCGGTCGCGAGTTTCGGTGTCGGCTTTTTCACGCGGCCCGTAGGCGGGCTTGTGATCGGCATGTACGCGGATCGCGCCGGACGCAAGAAGGCGATGGTGCTCACGCTTGGACTGATGGCGATTGGCACGGCAATGATCGCAGTCGCGCCGACCTACGGACAAGCGGGATTCGCAGGACCCGTCATCCTGGTGATCGCGCGGCTGATCCAGGGATTCTCCGCGGGCGGCGAAGTGGGGGCATCGACGACGCTTTTGCTCGAACAAGCACCGCCGAACCGGCGCGGCCTGTATGCGTCGTGGCAATTCGCGAGCCAGGGGCTGGCGGCGCTTGCAGGCGCGTTGACCGGGGTCGCGCTGACGTCATTGCTTACGACCGCGCAACTCGAAAGCTGGGGATGGCGCGTGCCGTTCCTAATCGGCACGCTGATCGTGCCGGTCGGCTGGTGGTTGCGCAAGACGCTCGAAGAGGAACCCATGCATGCGCCAAACGCGCCCAAGCTGAGCGCGCCGAAGCTGCCGCTCCTCGATGTACTGCGCGATCACCGCCGCGCCGTGCTGATGGGCCTGGGACTCACGATTGCCGGGACGTCGGCGCATTTCATCATCGTGTTCTATCTGTCGATCTACGCCGTCAAGACGCTTGGCCTGCCCCCCGGAATTGCGATGCTGTCAGGCTGTGTATCCGGTGCGATTATTTTTGTGCTCGCGCCGGTCGGCGGATATCTGACCGACCGCTTCGGACGCAACACGCTCGCGCAAGGCTCGCGCGTGGTGCTGCTGCTCGCGATCTATCCGGCCTTCGTTGCATTGAACCGATGGCCCACGACCAGCACGCTGCTCACGGTCGTCACGCTTCTTTCGTCGGTGCACGCGATCAATATTGGCGGCGTTGGCGCGATGCTCGGCGAGCTCTTTCCGCGCTCCGTGCGGGCAACCGGCGCCGCCGTGGTCTACAGCCTCGGTGTCGCGATATTTGGCGGCTTCGCGCAATTCTTCGTGACCTCGCTGATCGTGGCGACCGGCAGTACGCTGGCGCCCGCATGGTATGTGATCGGCTGCGGTCTCCTCGGCTTCATCGCCGTCGCTTTCATGGATGAAAAGTCGCAGAAGGCGCTGGATTGACAATCCCTCAACGCTCGAGGAGCCGCTCCCTTACCATCCTTACTTCCGGAGCGGCCGACCACGCGCCGCGCTCCAACATGCGATACTTTTTGCACCGCTACCCCTGCCGTGTGGTTTAGCTGCTGCGCGGCTCTCGTAAAAAGGAACCTCATGTCATCCGCTCACATTACCTCGTCCGCGCCCGTCTGGTTTATCACCGGCTGTTCCACCGGATTCGGCCGGGAGCTGGCACTTGCCGTCCTTGATAAAGGCTGGCGTGCTGTCGTGACAGCGCGTCAAACCAGCTCCCTGACCGAGTTCGACGAGCGCTACGGCGACCGCGCATTGGTGCTCGAACTCGATGTAACGCAGGCCAGTCAAATCAAACACGCGGTTGAAAAAACCCTGCAGCAATTCGGGCGCATTGACGTGCTGGTCAACAATGCCGGCTATGGCTACCTGAGCGCCATCGAGGAAGGCGACGATCAGGACGTGCGCGACATGTTCGAGGTCAACTTCTTCGGTGTTGCCGATACCATCAAGGCCGTCTTACCCACAATGCGAGCACAGCGCGCCGGGCATATCGTCAACATCACGTCGGTGGGTGGCCTGATAGGCAATCCGGGAAGCGGCTACTACGCCGCCAGCAAGTTCGCGGTGGAAGGCCTGAGCGAAGCGTTGGCCGCCGAGACAGCCGAGCTGGGGATCAAGGTGACGGCGGTCGAGCCCGGACCGTTCCGTACCGATTGGGCAGGACGTTCGCTGAAGCAAGCCAAAAACCCGATCGAGGCCTACGAGGCGGGCGCTGGCAAGCGCCGCGCTGCCATCTCTGCCGGTAGTGGCAAGCAGGCAGGCGACCCCGCGCGCGCGGCTTTGGCGATCATCGCCGCGGTGCAGTCGCCAACCCCTCCGGGCCATCTGATCCTGGGCAGCAACGGCCTGGAGCGAGTCAAAATCAAGTTGGACACTCTGCGCGCGGAGATCGCCGCATGGGAAGCGACCACCGTGAGCGCCGACTTCCCGAGCTAGGCAGATCCGGGGGCGAACGGACTTGGGGCATAGGCGAGTCTCAACGACTTGCACCGTTTGCCGATTGCGTTAAATGCAGCCGGCTGGTCGCGAGGATAACCCCTGCCAGCACGACGATCCCGGCGAGAATGCCCGATAGCCGCATGAGCGCCGGTATCGGATCGGCCGACCAATGATGGTCCTGCACAAATACCATGATGAACGCGATCGTGAATTGCCGGCCGACGTAGCTTGCGCCTTCTCTCCCCGTCTGCACGTGACATCCTATCCATACGCCGATAGACAACGCGAGCATGCACAGGACCGCTTGCCCGTGCATCAGGGGCAGCAGCGCCACGCCCAGCGCGCCTGCCAGCAAGCAGCCGGCCACGCGTTGCACCATCTTTTCGATGACCGGCTGTTGCGTACTGCTTGCTGGCAAGCCTGCCGGCAAGACCAGCACCGCGATGGCCGTGACCATCGCTTGCGCGAAACCCGGCAGATGGAAGAAGTAGGCAAGGACGGCGAGGATCACAATTGCCAGCGCACCCTGCAAGCCCAACAGCATCCGAACCGGGCGCAACGTTTCCAGCGGCGGCGACGGAATTGAAGCAGCAGGCGCTCCGGATTCCCCGGCTGCGCGGGTCGTTGCAGACGTCGATAACGGCCGCGACTTCGCATACCACTTCGGCGCGAAGTGAAACGCGCTCGCCACCAACAGGCAAGCGAGCGTTCCGACCGCGACCTCGCCGACTCGCAGCGTTGCAAACAATGCGGTCGATCGGACTGACACGAGCCCATGTGCTTCGTACGTCACCATCAGCGCAGTTACGCCGCCCAGAACCCAGGCGTAGGCCGCTCTCGTCCCGTTGGCGTAATACACCGCCACGCCGCCGATAATCCCCAATACGGGCACGAAAAGCCACGGCCGGTCGCCAATCCAGGGCCCTGCCAAGGTTCCAAGCGAGGCGCCGATCAGCGTGCCGATGAGGCGATGTGCAGCGCGCTGCACGGAGCCGGCGAAACTCGTTTGCATGACAGCGAAACCACTGATTGCCGCCCACCACGTGTCTGAAAGATGCAACGCGTTGGCGAGCGCGACGGAGAGCGCCACCGAGAGCATTGCTTCGGTCCCGAATGTCGCGCGCGCCCTGGAAGGCTTCCAGGCTGCCAATTCGCGTCCGAGCGAAAACATGGCTGCCCGGCAGGTCTGGACCAGCGTGCCGACGAGCGTCATTCGCGCCTCCGTCTGGAAATTGAATCACTGCCTGCGTCTTCGCACGACAGTTTATTCCCTGATGAGACGACTGTTAGTTCGTGTCGTGCTCGACCAGGAAAATCGACATCGCCTCGCGCAATGTCCGCGCTTTCTCGCGCAGGCTCGCGGACGCCGAAGCGACGCCCTTCACGTGCTGGACATCGCGCTCCAGCATCGCGTCCATCTTGCTCATGCCTTGACTAAACTGGTCGACATCGAGGCTCTGGGCATCACTTGACGTGCTGATATGCTCGATCAGGCTGGCGACATCTTCCACATGGCCGACAACGTGCCGCATGGCCGCGCCGGCGCGTGTCGCGAGCGTCGAGCCGAGTTCGACGCGCTGCAACGAATCGCCGATCAGGTCCTTGATTTCGCGTGCGGCGCTCGCGGTCCGATGCGCGAGCGTACGGACCTCTTCAGCCACGACCGAGAAACCCCGTCCGTGGCTACCCGCGCGGGCTGCCTCGACCGACGCGTTCAGCGCGAGGAGGTTCGTCTGGAACGCGATGCTCTCGATCATCGCGATCATGTCGCCCATCCGATGCACCGCCTGATCGATCTCGTTCATCTTGTCGACCACCTCGCTGACGACTTGTTCGCTTTGCTGCGCCGCGGTTGACGTTTGCCGCGCGAGACTGTTTGCCGATGCCGCGTGTTCCGCGCTTTGCCTGACCCGTTGCGCGATCTGCTCCATCGTGGTGTTGGTCGCATTGAGTGTTTCGGCCTGGGTGGCGAATTCCCGCGACAAGCTATGGTTTTCTGCGGCGATGTTGTCCGATGAAGCCGCCATCTGATCGATTGTCGTGGAGATTTCGCGCATCGTGTCGTGGATGGCGCCGAGCGTGTCCTTGAAGGTGCGGCTGCTGGCTCCATGGAGCTTCATGGGCGGAAGGCGCAGGTCGAATTGACCCTCTTGCCGCGAAAGGTTCTCGCCAAGAACGGCGAGTTCCCGGCCCGTTTGCGCATCGGTTTTCATATGCTGCGCGATGAAGATCAGCAAGCCGGCCTGGACGACAACGTAGGCCGCGTGTAACAGCACCATCGACCATGCGGGCTTGGTGAAGCAATAAGCGTCCAGTCCGGCGAGCTGGAGATAATTGAACGCGAAGTGATGCACGGCGATCACGCCAGCGGCACACAGGATCGGCCGCCAGTCGCGATAAGCCAGCAGAAACGACATCAACACGAAGATGCCAAAGTGCAATTCGGTCAGGCCGTGCTCCTGATGAATTTGCAACGCGGCGAATGTCATCAGGCTGGCAGCCAGGAAAAGGCGCGTCACCAGCGCGCCGGCGCGCCAGTAAACCAGCATTGACGCAATAACCGCGGTCGGCAATCCGACCCACAGCACGGCGCGCAGGCTGTAGTCGCGTGCCGCCAGCAGGCAAGAGATCGCGAACAAGCCCCATATGACAGCAATCATGAGCCTGTCGGCTTTCACATAGACCGTGTGCAGCAATTCGTCCGGTTGTCTCAAGCGGCTCTCCCAGTTATTCGTTCTTGTTGGTCTGGTCCGGGTGCGTCATGTCTGCAATCGCTGATGAGAATCGACGGCGCGCCTACCGATACCTTGGGGACAACAATATGAGCGCGCCCGATTGCTGACGTGAGGCCCTGTCCACGAGTCAGGCCTATGCATTACGGCACGCCTGTGCGTTTCTTTAGACAAAAAAATGCCGCAGGGCGGCTAAGGGGAATCAGGTGCTCGGAGCCAGAGGCGACGCTGTTCGGCGCTAAAGCGTGTCAGCGCGTCATCGACTTCCTGAAACGCCGAGGGCTCGGCGTCAGCGAGACCATGCGCTGGAGACTGGGACATCGGGTTCGGCAAGGGCTCTGGTTCGTGACAACGGTCAGCGATCCTCAGGCATCACCTGCAACAGCGGCTCTGGCGTCAGCGCGATTTCTCCTGTAAAGGGCCGGTCGTGGGAGAGGATGAGCAGAACGGTTGTGGCGAGTGCCGCCGAAAACAGACCGATGGCCACGGCAGACGTCAGCCGGTTGTCGCAATGAACGAATGCGATGCCGAACAGCAGGCACACCGCCAGAAACGCCAGGCATAACCATTTGACACCATTCACTTCGCTGCGACTGATTAGGATACGCTCGCGACGCACTTCGAGAGCACGCTGCAGGGACACCGCGACCTCGCGCTGCGCCGTCTGCTGTCCGGGCGTAACGACTGGCAGGGATAGCGTGAACTTCAGTGCGTCGTTCAGCGTGGGAGGACTAACGTTAAGTGTGACGGCGCCCTTCGCCACGAGCGGCCATTCAGTCGTCGCGGTGTACCGGATGTAGTCTCGGACCATCCTTCGCAGTTCGGTCTGGGCTTCCTTTGGCAGAACGGCGGACATGACAACAACCGATCGCAACGCACTCGCTTCAGCGTCGACCGCGACATTGGCGCGCGCCGTATCGCTCCAGACCTGCGAGGCCGTGAAGGCGATAAATAAGCCGAATATGATACCGAGTGGAGAAAGCAGACCTGGCGAAATTGCCTTGAATGATCGTCCATATCGACCGGCAGCAAGCCATCCGGTGACGAAATGGATGGTCGCGCCCGCGAGAAATATCGCACCGAAAGTGGCAAGTGCCATCAACCATAACGGCAGCTCATGTACCCATGTA
>DASYLW010000094.1:0-8928 GCA_036009385.1 Caballeronia sp. | reverse complement strand
GGTGCCCGGCAGCGCAATGTGTGCCGAACACGCCCTACCCTAGACTTTCCGTTCGTGATTCCACAACACGTCCGTTCCGCCATCGGCACGATTCAACACGCGCGCCAGCACAAACAGCAAATCGGATAACCGATTCACATACTGCCGCGGCGCCGCATTGATCTTGTCCACGCGGCCGAGCGCAACAATCGACCGCTCCGCGCGCCGGCACACCGTCCGTCCGACATGCGCAAGCGCGGCCGGGCGCGATCCGCCCGGCAGGATGAACTCCTTGAGCGGTGACAAAGTGGCGTTGTACTCAGCAATCCATTCATCGATACGCGCAAGATGTGACTTCTCGATCATCGAATGGCCGGGAATGCAAAGCTCACCGCCAAGATCGAAGAGATCGTGCTGGATCGCCGACAACGCGGCGCGTACGTCGTCCGGAAGCGGTTCGCAAAGCAGCAGGCCAAGCTGCGAATTCAGCTCATCGACATCGCCGATCGCCTTGATCCGCGCGTCGTCCTTCTGCACGCGGCTGCCGTCGCCGAGGCCGGTCGTGCCGTCGTCGCCGGTGCGCGTCGATATCTTGCTCAGGCGATTGCCCATGATGTTCTCCAGGTGGCGCAGGACGCCGGTCAGCGTCCGCGCTCATTATAGGCAACGTGCGCGCGTGGGCCGGAGGCGGGATCGATACGGCCTATCGGCGTAAAATGACAACATAAAACGCACTATTCCCGCATTTCGATGCAAGATTTAGCGCACCCAACATCCCGTCACACCGATGTCCGGAGACATGCCGTGAACCACCCCGTCCCGCCGCTCGCCGTCCGCCGCACCTTCCCCGCCGCCTTGCTCGACGCGCTGAAAACCGCGTTCGCCGAACGCGTCTCAACCACCGCAGCAGTGCGGGAACACCACGGCCGCGACGAATCGCCGTTCGATCCGCAACTGCCCGACGCCGTCGTTTTCGTGACCAGCACGGACGAGGTCCAGACCGTGGTCCGGCTTTGCGCCGAACACAGTGTCCCGGTCATTCCGTACGGCAACGGGTCGTCGCTGGAAGGGCATTTGCTGGCGGTTCAGGGTGGCGTATCCATCGATATGTCGGGCTTGAACCAGGTATTGTCGATCGACGCCGAAGACCTGACGGTCACCGTACAGCCGGGCATTTCGCGCAAGCAGTTGAACGAAGCGTTGAAGGACACCGGGCTGTTTTTTCCCATCGATCCCGGCGCGGATGCGAGTATTGGCGGGATGTCGGCGACACGTGCGTCAGGGACCAACGCCGTGCGCTACGGCACGATGCGCGAGAACGTGCTCGGGCTCACCGTCGTGTTAGCCGATGGCCGCGTCATCAAGACCGGTACAAGGGCGCGCAAATCATCAGCGGGATACGACCTCACGCGCTTGTTCGTGGGCTCGGAAGGCACGCTCGGCGTGATCGTCGAAATCACCGTGCGGCTTTATCCACAACCGGAAGCGGTATCGGCGGCGGTGTGCGCGTTTCCGTCGATGGGCGACGCCGTGCGCGCCACCATCGAAACGATCCAGATGGGCGTGCCCGTGGCGCGTGTCGAGTTCCTGGATTCGCTGGCCGTGCGTGCAATCAACCGCCATTCGAACCTCACTTTCCGCGAATCCCCCATGTTGTTCTTCGAATTCCATGGCACGGAAAGCAGCGTAAAGGAGCAGGCGGAAACGGTGCAGGAAATCGTCGCACAAAACAACGGTACGGATTTCGAATGGGCCACCCGGCCGGAAGATCGCAGCCGTCTGTGGAACGCGCGTCACAACGCCTATTTCGCGATGCTGCAACTCAAGCCCGGCAGCCGCGCCGTGACCACGGATGTCTGCGTGCCGATCTCGCGGCTGGCCGAATGCGTGATCGAAACGGAACAGGACCTGAAGGCCAGCACGCTGCCCTGCCCGATCGTCGGCCATGTGGGCGATGGCAATTTCCACGTCGCCATGCTGCTCGATCCGGCCAAGCCCGAAGAATTTGAGGAGGCCGAGCGGATCAATCACCGCATTGTGGCGCGCGCGCTGCGCATGGGCGGAACGTGTACCGGCGAACACGGCGTTGGACTGCACAAGATGGGCTTCATGATCGAGGAACACGGCGAGGACGCAATCGGCGTCATGCGCTCGATCAAACATGCGCTCGACCCGAAAAACCTGATGAACCCGGGCAAGATTTTCTCGTACGACGCTTGATCGAACAAGGCTGATTACTCCGGGATAGCCGAGCGGCGAACAGCAAGCAGGCGTCCGGCGCGAATAACGCGCTGGCGTAAAAACATGCTCGGTCCCCGTAATTAGCCCAATCGACGGCAGACACGCACAGGTGCAAGATCAACGCTCTGCTTTTTGGAAACGCTCCAGAGCACAAACACCGCCGGGAGGAGACATGAACGCACCCGCCGAACTTTCGCCGGAAGTGCTGGCGCAGCGTCAGCGCGAAGTGGTCCAGGCGTTGATGGCCGTGCTGCCGACGCATTGCCTGCTGTATCGCGAGGAAGATACGGCCGCTTATGAATGCGACGGGCTCGCCGCGTACAGGCGGCTGCCGCTTGCGGTTGCGCTGCCCGAAACCGAAGCGCAGGTTCAGCGCGTCGTGCAGATCTGCGCGCGGCTCGACGTGCCGATTGTCCCGCGTGGTGCGGGCACGGGCTTGTCAGGCGGCGCCATGCCGATCCGGCATGGGATCGTGGTATCGCTTGCCCGCTTTCGCAAGATCGTTGAAGTCGATCCCTACGCGCGAACCGCAACGGTCCAGCCGGGCGTGCGCAATCTCGCCATATCGGAAGCCGCGGCTCCCTATGGCCTCTACTACGCACCCGATCCGTCATCGCAGATCGCTTGCACGATCGGCGGCAATGTCAGCGAGAACTCGGGCGGCGTCCACTGCCTCAAGTACGGCCTGACATGTCATAACGTGATGCGCGTGCGTGCGGTATCGATGGAAGGCGACATCCTCGAATTCGGTTCGCTCGGTCTGGACGCACCCGGGCTCGACCTGCTGGCGGTGTTTGTCGGCAGCGAAGGCATGTTCGCCATCGTCACCGAGATCACCGTCAAGCTGATCCCCAAGCCCCAAACGGCCCAGGTGATCATGGCGAGCTTCGACGACGTCGTCAAAGGCGGCAACGCGGTCGCGGCCATCATCGCGGCCGGCATCATCCCCGCCGGGCTCGAAATGATGGACAAACCCGCCACGCGCGCCGTGGAAGAGTTCGTGAAAGCGGGCTACGACCTCGACGCGAAGGCAATCCTGCTATGCGAGTCCGACGGCACGCAGGACGAAGTCATGGAGGAAATCGTGCGGATGACGGCCGTGCTACGCGAATTTGGCGCGAACCGCATCCAGATTTCGCGCTCGGAAGCCGAACGGTTGAAGTTCTGGTCCGGCCGCAAGAACGCATTTCCGGCTGCGGGCCGCATCTCTCCTGACTATTACTGCATGGACGGTACGGTGCCGCGCCGCCAGATCGGGCCGCTGCTCGCACGTATTGAAGAGATGGAAAAAAAGTACGCACTGCGTTGCATGAACGTTTTCCATGCCGGCGACGGCAACATGCACCCGCTGATTCTCTTCAACGGCAACGATCTGGACGAATGGCACCGGGCTGAGGCGTTCGGTTCGGACATCCTTGAAACGTGCGTGGAACTGGGCGGCACGGTGACGGGCGAGCATGGCGTGGGTATCGAAAAGATCAACTCCATGTGCGTTCAGTTTTCGCCCGAAGAACGCGATACGTTCCACGCGATAAAACGGGCCTTCGATCCCCCCGGCCTCCTTAATCCCGACAAAGGCATCCCGACGCGCGCGCGTTGCGCCGAGTACGGGAAAATGCATATTCGAGGCGGTTTGTTGCCGCATGCTGAAATACCGCGCTTTTAAGCGGCGTGTTCAGGTGACGTGTTTAGGCGGCGCTTCTAAACGCTGCCTGTAGATAACGTCCCTTCATGTCCCTTTGAAGCATCGGCGGTGATTCCAGGCGTTCAAGCCCGCACAGAGGTATCCACGTTTATACGAGTGGCCGTGCGGGAACACGCCGATACACTGACCCAAGAGCCATAAAAACGCGGGACACCATGACAGAGGAAGACATTGTCGCGAGCTGGTCCGAGCGTGTACGCGCCGCGACGGCGAGCAACACCCCGCTACGGATTCGCGGCGGCGGCACGAAGGACTGGTACGGGCAGGCGCTGCGAGGCGAGATAGTCGATACGCGGGCACATCGCGGGATTATCGAATATGACCCGGCCGAACTCGTGATCACCGCGAAAGCCGGCACGCCGCTAAGCGAGATCGAAGCGCGGCTGGATGAGTGCGGCCAGATGCTGCCGTTCGAACCGCCGCACTTCGGGCCAAACGCCACAATCGGCGGCTGTATTGCAGCCGGACTCGCCGGCCCGCGGCGTGCCGCGGCGGGCGCGCCGCGCGACTTCGTGCTCGGCGCAGTGGTGATGAACGGCCAGGGCCACGTGCTGCATTTCGGCGGTCAGGTCGTGAAGAACGTGGCGGGCTACGACGTCTCGCGGCTGCTTGCAGGTTCTCTCGGCACGCTGGGGATGATCCTGGAAGTATCGGTGAAAGTACTGCCGAAACCCGTCGCCGAAGCCACGCTCAAGTTCGAGATGAACGATACCGACGCCGTGCGCAAGCTCAACGAGTGGAGCGGCCATCCGCTGCCGCTGACTGGCAGCGCGTGGCGCGACCGCACGCTCGCGTTGCGCCTTGGCGGCGCGGAAGCGGCGGTGAAAGCGGCGCGGACATCGTTGGGCGGCGAAGTGGTGGACGCCGTGGAAGCCGAGCGTTTCTGGTGCGGTTTGCGCGAGCAATCCGATCCGTTCTTCGCGGTAATACCGCCGAAGTCCGCGTTGTGGCGGCTGTCGCTGCCATCGATTGCCGAGCCGATGCATCTCCCCGGCCCTCACTTGATGGAATGGGGCGGCGCGCAACGCTGGTGGATCACCGACGCCGATCCGCAAACCGTGCGCATCAGCGCCAAGCAGGCGGGAGGCCACGCGACCATCTTCCGCTCGAGCGCGGCGTATGACCGCAACGCGGGCGTCTTCACCCCCCTGCCCGCCCCGCTGATGAAGATTCATCGCGGCCTGAAAGCTGCATTCGATCCCGCGAGCATTTTCAATCGCGGCCGTCTGTACCCCGACTTTTGAACCGAAGACACACGCAATGCAAACCAACCTCGCCGACTTCATGCGCGACACCGCCGATGGCGAAGAAGCCGAGGCCATCTTGCGCAAGTGCGTGCATTGCGGATTCTGCACGGCGACGTGCCCGACGTATCAGATACTGGGCGATGAACTCGACGGCCCGCGTGGCCGGATCTATCTGATCAAGCAGATGCTGGAAGGCGCGCCCGTCACACGCAGCACGCAACTGCATCTGGATCGCTGCCTCACGTGCCGTAATTGCGAGACAACGTGCCCGTCGGGTGTGCAGTATGGACGACTGGTGGAAATTGGCCGGAAGGTCGTGGAAGAGAAAGTGGAGCGGCCGTTCGGCCAGCGCGTTCAACGCAAACTGCTCGCCAACTTCCTGCCGAACAGCAAGCTTTTCACGCCCGCGATGAAACTCGGCCAGCAGTTCCGGCCGCTGTTGCCCAAAGCCTTGCGGACCAAGATTCCCGTCGCGCAACGGCCGCTCGAATGGCCAACCAGCACGCATGAGCGCACGATGCTGATGCTCGCCGGCTGCGTTCAGCCCGCCATGATGCCGAACGTCAACATAGCGACTGCACGAGTATTCGACGCATTAGGCATCCAGATCCTGACTGCACCCGACGCGGGTTGTTGCGGCGCGATCCGCCTGCATCTCGGCTACAACGACGAAGCGCTGGACGACGTGCGCAGCAACATCGACGCGTGGTGGCCGTATGTGGAAAACGGCGTCGAGGCGATCGTGATGAACGCGTCCGGTTGCGGCGCGACGGTCAAGGAATACGCGCACTTGCTGCGCAATGATCCGCTCTACGCGGAGAAGGCCGCGCGGATCGTCGATCTGACCCGTGACCTGTCGGAAATCCTGCCGCAATACGAAGACGAACTGAGCGCGATGACAAGGCGGCGCGCGGTCCATACCGTCGCGTTCCATCCGCCCTGCACGCTGCAGCACGGCCAGCAGATTCGCGGTCACGTCGAGAACTTGCTGACGGCGCTGGGCATAGAAGTGCATCTTCCCACCGATAGCCATTTGTGCTGCGGCTCGGCCGGCACGTACTCGGTGCTGCAGCCGAAACTTTCATACGCATTGCGCGACCAGAAGCTCGATACGCTCGAAAAGCTGGAGCCGCAGATGATCGTATCGGCGAATGTGGGTTGCATTGCGCATTTGCAGAGCGGCACGTCCACCCCCGTCGTGCACTGGATTCAACTGGTCGAACATCTGCTGTACGGCTAACGCTGGCGGGCGCCGGCTGGTTAGAGGCGCCGCATCCGTATAATCGGACCTCTGCTTACTCGATATGCGGCGTCCGAATCCATGTCCTCCTCTCATGTAGCCCGTCACCTCGACGAAGTCCGTCAGCGCATTGCCAAAGCGGCGGCGGATGCTTCGCGCGATGCGTCTTCGGTCACGTTGCTGGCGGTATCGAAGACCTTTCCTGCCGAGGACGTTCGTGCGGCCTTCAACGCCGGACAACGTGCGTTCGGCGAAAACTACGTGCAGGAAGCGGTCGCGAAAATAACCGGGCTGGCAGATTTGCGTAGCGAGATCGAGTGGCATTTCATCGGACCGTTGCAATCGAACAAAACCAAGGTCGTGGCCGAGAATTTCGACTGGGTGCATTCGGTCGATCGGCTCAAGATTGCCGAGCGTCTCAACGAACAGCGGCCGGAGGATTTGCCGCGGCTCAACGTGTGTTTGCAGATCAACGTGAGCGGCGAAGACTCGAAAAGCGGCGTCGCGCCGGGCGACGCATTGGCGCTCGCGCATCAGATCGCGGCGCTGCCTCGTTTGCGCCTGCGCGGCTTGATGGCCATTCCCGAACCGGCCGGAACACTCGATGAACAACGCGCGCCGCATCGGCGTCTGCGCGGAATCATGGACACCTTGCGGGCAGATGGCCTTGAACTCGACACGCTTTCCATGGGGATGTCGGCGGATATCGAAGCCGCTATTCTCGAAGGCGCGACCATGGTTCGTATTGGCACGGCTATCTTCGGCGCGCGTGATTACTCTCACTGACTTTCGACTTGAACTCACTATGAAAATTGCGTTTATTGGTGGCGGCAACATGGCGTCCGCGCTTGTCGGCGGGTTGATCAAGCGTGGCGTTGCGGTGGCGGATCTATATGTTGTCGATCCCGGTGAGGAAGCGCGTGCTCGCATTGAGAAGGACCTCGGCGTGGCAACGGGCGCGTCAATCGATTCGAAACTCGCCGACTACGACGCCATCCTCCTCGCCGTCAAACCGCAAGTGTTGAAGGACGTAGCGGCAGCGCTGCAGCCGGTGTTGTCGAAGCAACTGGTGATCAGCATCGCAGCAGGCATTCGTGCCGCCGATCTGTCGCGCTGGCTCGGCGGCTATACGCAGATCGTGCGCACGATGCCGAATACGCCAGCGCTCATCGGCATGGGCGTGACGGGATTGGCTGCCCTGCCGGGCGTAGACCACGCAGCGAAGGCGCTGGCATCGAAGGTATTGGAAGCCGTTGGCGAGATCGTATGGTTCGATGACGAAGCGAAGATCGATGCCGTCACGGCCATTTCAGGCAGCGGTCCGGCGTACGTGTTTTATTTCATCGAAGCCATGCAGGAAGCGGCGCGCCGGCTTGGCATGGACGAAAAACAAGGTCGCGCGCTGGCTGTGGCTACGTTCACCGGCGCGGCGCAATTGGCGGCGCAATCGGGCGAGCCCGCGAGCGTGTTGCGGGAACGCGTGACATCGAAGGGTGGCACGACAGCCGCAGCTTTGGCTTCCTTCGACGCCCAGGGCGTGAAAGACGCCATCGTGCGAGGTGCATTGGCGGCTGACGCACGGGCTAAGGAAATGGGCGAAGCGTTGGGCAAAGCCTGACGTCCTTGCGCTCTTTGCGCTTTCGCGCGGCAAGGCATTGCGCTCAATCAAAAAAATGCCACGCCGCCTGGCGCGCGATGCGTCCGGGGAGGAAGCACGCGTTACGCGTTACCGAACGAACGCGTAATGCGCAGCAATCCCCGCGAACAAGAGACCGCCGAGCCAGTTGTTATGTTTGAACGCGGCGAAGCACGGCATGCGTTCGCGGTTCTTGATCAGCGTGTAGTGATAGACGGCGCATGCAACCGCCGCCGCCCAGCCGATCCAGTACGACGCACCGAATGCCAGCGTCATGCCAATCCACACATAAATCCCGAGCGTCACGGCATAGCACAGCATGATCGCTGCCACATCGAAGCGGCCGAATGTCAGCGCCGACGTCCGGATGCCGATCCTGATGTCGTCGTCGCGATCGACCATCGCGTATTCGGTGTCGTATGCAACTGACCAGAACACGTTCGCCGCGAGCATGATCCAGGCAAGTGGCGGCACGTGATCCTGCACGGCGGCGAAGGCCATTGGAATGCCGAAGCCGAACGCGATGCCCAAATAAGCCTGGGGAATCGCGAAGAACCGTTTGGTGAACGGATAGCTCCCCGCGACAAACAGCGCGAACACCGAAAGTTCCTTGGTCAGTGTGTTGAGCGGCAGGATTAATAAAAACGCAATCAGCGACAACGCCGCCGCCAACGCCACCGCTTCCCATGCAGCAATCTTGCCGGACGTGATCGGGCGGTTTTCGGTGCGCTTCACGTGCTTATCGAAGTCGCGATCGGCGTAGTCGTTGATCGCGCAACCGGCCGAGCGCATGAGCAGCGTGCCGAGCACGAAGATCAGCAGGAGCATGGGCGATGGATGACCGCTCGATGCAATCCACAACGCATTGAGCGTTGGCCAC
>DASYLW010000093.1:0-20912 GCA_036009385.1 Caballeronia sp. | reverse complement strand
GAGAAGCAGACGATCGCGATGGGCCCGGTTGCCTCGCAGGAAGCGATCAAGATGCTCGGCACGAATGGCGGCGGCTTCTTTAACGCCAACTCCGCGCATCCGTACGAAAACCCGACGCCGTTCTCCAACTTCGTCCAGATGCTCTCGATGCTGATCATTCCGGCGGCGTTGTGCGTTGTGTTCGGACGCATGGTGGGCGACAAGCGGCAGGGTTACGCAATCCTCGCTGCGATGACTATCGCGTTTGCCATTGCGTGCTGGGGTGAGATCTCGTTCGAGCAGGCCGGCAATCCGTTGTTTGCGTCGCTCCATGTGGACCAAAGTGCATCCGCGATGCAGTCAGGCGGCAACACCGAAGGCAAGGAAACACGCTTCGGTATTGCGCAATCGGGCATCTTCACGGTCGCTACAACGGCTGCATCGTGCGGTGCCGTGAACAACGCACACGACTCGCTGACGCCTATGGGTGGCTTCGTGCCGCTCCTGTTGATCCAGCTGGGTGAGGTGATCTTCGGCGGCGTGGGTTCGGGCTTATACGGGATGCTGGTCTTCGCCATGCTCGCGGTGTTCGTGGCCGGCCTGATGATCGGTCGCACGCCTGAATACATTGGCAAGAAGATCGAGTCGTACGAGATGAAGATGGTGGCGATCGTTGTGTTGCTGACGCCGTTCCTGGTGCTGCTTGGTGCGTCGATCGGCGTGCTGACGGCAGCGGGTACAGCGGGCATAGCCAACCCCGGGCCGCACGGATTCTCCGAGATTCTTTACGCCTATAGCTCTGCCGCCAACAACAACGGCAGCGCCTTCGCGGGTCTCACGGTAAGCACGCCGTTCTACAACATCTCGACCGGCATTGCCATGTGGTTCGGCCGCTTCGGTTCGATCATCCCGGTGCTGGCTATCGCCGGTGCGCTTGCCGCTAAAAAGCGTATTGCCACCACGGCCGGCAGTTTGCCGACTCACGGTCCGCTGTTTGTCGTGTTGTTGCTCGGCACGGTTGTGCTGGTCGGCGCACTGACATATGTACCCGCGCTCGCGCTGGGTCCAGTGGTCGAGCATCTGATGATGCTTTCGGGCAAATAAGCGGTCACTGATACAGAGGAAAGTATGAACACAATTGTCAAACCGCCAGTGAAGACGCCGAACAAGGCACCGGAGAAAACGCCGGAGCCGGGTGGTTCGGGTGGACGTTCACGCTCGGCAGCCCGTTCGATGTTCGACCCCGCCATCGTCATGCCGGCGATTGCGGACTCGTTCAAGAAACTGGGCCCGCGTACGCAGTTGCGTAACCCGGTGATGTTCTGCGTCTATATCGGCAGTATCCTGACCACGGTGTTGTGGGTCGCGGCCCTCTCGGGCCAGGCTGAAGCACCGGCAGGATTTATTCTCGCGGTCTCGCTGTGGCTGTGGTTCACGGTGCTGTTCGCGAACTTCGCCGAAGCACTGGCCGAAGGCCGCTCGAAAGCGCAGGCGGCGTCGCTGCGCAGCGCCAAGCGCGACGTGATGGCGAAGAAGCTGGAGTCGGCAAACCCGAAGTCGTCGTTGCGCATTACTACGGCAACGGAGTTGCGCAAGGGCGATATCGTGCTGATCGAAACGGGAGATGTGATCCCGGCGGACGGCGAGGTGATCGACGGCGTGGCTTCAGTCGACGAGTCTGCGATCACGGGCGAATCTGCACCGGTGATCCGCGAATCGGGCGGTGACTTTACCGCGGTGACGGGCGGCACCCGTGTGCTGTCGGACTGGATCGTGGTGCGCGTGACGGTCAATCCGGGCGAGGCGTTTCTCGACCGCATGATCGCGATGGTGGAAGGCGCCAAGCGTCAAAAAACGCCTAACGAAATCGCGCTGACCATCTTGCTCGTGGCACTGAGCCTGGTGCTGTTGTTCGCGACTGCCACGCTGCTGCCGTTCTCGATGTTCTCGGTCAGTGCAGTGAAGGCCGGTCACGTGGTGACGATCACCGCGCTGGCCGCCTTGCTGGTCTGCCTGATCCCGACCACCATCGGCGGGCTGTTGTCTGCTATCGGCGTGGCGGGTATGAGCCGGATGATGCAGGCGAACGTGATTGCGACTTCCGGCCGTGCAGTGGAAGCCGCGGGTGACGTCGACGTGCTGTTGCTCGACAAGACCGGCACGATCACGCTCGGCAACCGTCAGGCATCCAGCTTCGTGCCGGCTCCGAGTCTCTCGGAGCAGGACCTGGCCGACGCTGCGCAGTTGTCGTCGCTGGCTGACGAAACGCCTGAAGGACGCAGTATTGTAGTGCTCGCCAAGCAGCGCTTCAACATTCGCCAGCGCGAGATGGCAACGCTCCATGCGACCTTCCTGGGCTTTACCGCACAGACGCGCATGAGCGGCGTCGACTTGCCTGATCGCGAGATTCGCAAGGGCGCGGCCGACGCGGTCAAGTCCTACGTTGAGCGCCATGGTGGCCGTTATCCGCAGGAAGTGTCGAATGCGGTTGATGAAATCGCGCGTCGCGGCAGCACGCCGCTGGTCGTCGCCGAACGTCGCGAAGAAGGTGCGCGCGTCCTGGGTGTGATCGAACTGAAGGACATCGTCAAGGGCGGCATCAAGGAGCGCTTTGCCGAGCTGCGCAAGATGGGTATCAAGACCGTGATGGTGACGGGCGACAACCGTCTGACGGCTGCGGCGATCGCGGCCGAAGCGGGGGTTGACGACTTCCTCGCGGAAGCTACGCCCGAGGCGAAACTGGCGACCATTCGTGGTTATCAGGCGGAAGGGCGGCTGGTTGCGATGACCGGCGACGGCACCAACGACGCCCCGGCGCTCGCTCAGGCCGACGTAGCGGTGGCAATGAACACCGGCACGCAGGCGGCGAAGGAAGCCGGCAACATGGTCGACCTCGATTCGAATCCGACCAAGCTGATCGAGATTGTCGAGATCGGCAAGCAGATGCTGATGACGCGTGGCTCGCTGACGACGTTCTCGATCGCCAACGACGTGGCTAAGTACTTCGCCATTATCCCTGCCGCGTTTGCGTCGACGTACCCGCAATTGCGTGTGCTCGACGTCATGCATCTGACATCGCCGTCGTCCGCCATCTTGTCCGCCGTGATCTTTAACGCGCTGATCATCGTGTTCCTGATTCCGCTGGCGTTGAAGGGCGTGAAATACCGGCCGCTGGGTGCCGCGGCATTGCTGCGCCGCAATCTGCTGGTGTACGGCCTCGGCGGGATCTTGCTGCCGTTCCCGTTCATCAAGCTCATTGACATGATTTTGACGGCGTGTGGCTGGGCCTGATCGACCAGGCAGCGGCCGGGTCTGCTTGCCGCGGACCCGGCCGCTGCCACCCTCGGTCTCATTACAATCTAACTGGATTGAATCATCATGAAAAATATCCTTCGACCTGTGCTCGTGTTGTTCGCGGCATTGACCGTTGTGACCGGGCTGGTATATCCGATCGTGGTCACCGCGGTCTCCCATGCCGCCTTTCCGAGCCAGGCAAACGGCAGCCTGATCGAGAAGAACGGCAAGCCGGTCGGCTCGGAACTGCTGGGCCAGCAATTCGATTCCCCCAACTATTTCTGGGGCCGTCTGTCGGCCACCTCGCCGAACCCGTACAACCCGCAAGGTTCGAGTGCTTCGAACCTTGGCCCGACGAATCCGGCGCTGGCGGATGAAGTGAAGGGACGCATCAGCGCGTTGCACGATGCAGACCCGACGAACACAGCGCCGATCCCCGTTGACCTCGTGACATCGTCAGGCAGTGGTCTCGATCCCGAGATCAGCCCGGCCGCCGCCGCGTATCAGATCGATCGTGTCGCCAAGGCACGCAAGCTGACGCACAACGATGTCGAAGCACTGGTTCAACGCGCGACCAGCGGCCGTCAGTTCGGCATTCTTGGCGAGGCACGCGTGAACGTGCTGAAGCTGAACCTGGCGCTTGATGAAATGAAGCCCGCAAGCTGATGGACCGTCCAGACCCCGACGAACTGCTCGACAAGATCCAGCGTGACGAAGAGAAAAAGCAGCGTGGCAGGCTGAAGATTTTCTTCGGTGCATCGGCTGGTGTCGGGAAGACTTATGCCATGTTGCAAGCCGGCCACCGTCGCCGTGAAGAAGGGATCGACACGGTCGTCGGGATTGTCGAGACACATGGCCGCAAGGAGACGCTTGCGCTGGTGGAGGGGCTGGATGCCGTACCACTGACGCTGTACGAATACCGCAGCCGGAAGCTGCCCGAATTCGACCTTGACGCGGCGCTTGCACGCAAGCCGCAACTGATTCTCGTCGATGAACTCGCGCATTCGAACGTGCAGGGCGCCCGTCACCTCAAACGGTGGCAGGACGTGTACGAGTTGCTCGACGCCGGTATTGATGTATACACCACCGTCAACGTCCAGCATCTTGAGAGCCTGAACGATATTGTCGGGCAGATCACGGGTATTCGCGTATGGGAAACCGTGCCGGACCGCGTGTTCGATCTCGCCGACGAAGTCACGCTCGTGGACCTGCCCGCCGAAGAGTTGCTCGACCGGTTGAGGGACGGAAAAGTTTATATGCCGCAGCAAGCGGCAAACGCGGTCAAGAATTTCTTCCGCAAGGGCAACCTGATTGCGTTGCGCGAACTGGCGCTGCGCCGGACGGCTGACCGCGTGGACGCGCAGATGCGCGAGTATCGCGCCGATCAATCCATTAGCCGGATCTGGCAGGCTCGTGAGCGGCTCATCGCCTGCATCGGGCCGGGGCCTGAAAGCGCCACGCTGGTGCGCTCGGCCGCGCGTCTCGCGGCAAGCCTCAAGGCGGACTGGCTCGCGGTTTATGTTGAGACACCGAAGCTGCAGCGGCTGCCTGACGCATCGCGCAAACGCACGCTGGATGCGCTCAAGCTCGCGTCCGAGCTGGGCGCGGAGACCGTGACCCTTGACGGCGCCGACGCCGCTGCCACGCTGGTCGCTTACGCACGCATGCGTAATGTGTCCAAGATCGTGGCGGGGGCGTCGGACGCGCCGGGGTGGCGGCGTGTCTTTGATCGACCTGTTGCAGAAGCACTGGTGCACCATGCACACGATATCGACGTGACGCTGGTGGGCGTGAAAGCGGCAAAGGAACGCCGTGAGCGCGATGCAAGCAACCCGGTGTTCGCCGCTGTTCGTAGTGAAGCCCGCTCCTCGCCCAACGCCTACTTTTACGCGGCTGCCATCGGTGTCGCGATCACAGTGTTGGCGAGCCTGCTGTCGCGCCATATCGACCTCACGAACCTCGTGATGTTGTATTTGCTCGGCGTCGTGTTTGCGGCGGTCCGGCTCGGACGCGGCCCTGGCGTACTACTATCGTTCGTGAGCGTTGCGGCGTTTGATTTTTTCTTTGTGCCGCCACGGCTTTCCTTTTCCGTTTCAGATACGCAGTACCTGCTGACCTTTTTCGTGATGTTGCTGACCTCGCTTACGATCAGTCACCTGACTTCAAATCTTCGGCGCCAGGCGCGGGTCGCATCGTTACGCGAGCGGCGCACGGGCGCCATGTATGCGATGACCCGTGAACTCGGCGGCGCGCTGATGACCGAACAGATCATCGAAATAGGGACGCGCCACGTAGGCGAAATCTTCCAGGCGAAGGTTGCCATCTTGCTGCCCGACAGTACGGAAAAGATCCGCCAGAAAGTCGATGAGCCGAATCCGCAATTCACGCTAGACGCCGCAGATCTCGATCTCGACATCGGTCAATGGGTTTACGACCAGCAAAAGCCTGCGGGACGCGGTACGGACACGCTGCCGGCCAGCAACGCGCTTTATCTGCCGCTCAAGGCGCCGATGCGCACACGCGGTGTGCTGGCGCTTATCACGGCTCATGCAGCCGAGCTGGCGGTCCCCGAACAGCAACGCATGATCGATACGTTTGCTTCGCAGATCGCGCTCGCGCTCGAACGTGTCCACTACGTCGAGATCGCGCAGGATGCGCTGGTCAACATGGAGTCGGAGCGCATGCGCAACTCGTTGCTGTCGGCCATCTCGCACGACTTGCGCACGCCGTTGACGTCGATCGTCGGATTCGCTTCGGTGCTGGAAGAGCAACAGCGCATCCACAATGGCTCGGCCGACAGCGCCCGCGAACTGGTTCGCGCCATCCACGAGGAAGCACTGCGCATGAGCGGGCTCGTAACGAATCTGCTCGACATGGCCCGGCTCCAGGCAGGCAGCATCCGCTTGAACCGGCAGTGGCTGATGCTCGAAGAGGTGGTCGGCGCGGCGCTCGCCGTGTGCGGCCGCACGCTCGCCGGACACACGGTGCAGGTCCGGGTCCCACCGGACCTTCCGCTGATACAGCTGGACGCGGTTCTGATGGAGCGGCTGCTTGCCAACCTATTTGAGAACGCGGCGAAATACACGCCGCGCGATTCGTCGTTATCCATCCACGCAGCGGTCGAACAGCATTCAGGCGAGCGCTACGTGAGGGTCTGCGTCGACGATAACGGCCCGGGTCTCGCGCCGGGCATACAACAAACGCTTTTCGATAAATTCACGCGTGGAGAGAAGGAGTCTGCCAAGCCGGGGATTGGTCTGGGCCTTGCAATCTGCCGGGCGATCGTCGAGGCGCATGGTGGAAAGATCGGCGCTGAGAACAGGGTGGATGGTGAAGGGAAAGTGTTGGGCGCAAGGTTCTGGTTCACGTTGCCGGCCGATCAGACGCCGCCCTTCGAGGCGCTTCCCGAGGAAGATGGCGACGGGCCGGACGCTGCCGCGCATACGGATACTCCATGAGCGAACCTACGTTGACCATTGTCGTCATAGAAGACGACAAGCAGATTCGCCGTTTCGTAAGAAGTACGCTTGAAGCGCAGGGCATGACCGTGTTCGAAGCTGAAACGGGGCAGCAGGGTTTGCGTGAAGCGGCTTTCCGGCTGCCGGATCTTATTGTCATTGATCTCAGCTTGCCGGATAGCGACGGTATCGATGTCATTCGTGAACTGCGTACCTGGACCGAACAACCGTTGATCGTGCTCTCGGCACGCACTCACGAAGACGCGAAGGTGGCCGCACTGGATGCGGGAGCGGACGACTATCTGACGAAGCCCTTCGGCGTGTCGGAGTTGCTTGCGCGCATTCGCGCACAGCTAAGACGGCGTAATCGCGGCGGTCAGCAGGAGACGCCGCAGGTTCGGTTTGGTCTGGTTTCGGTGGATCTGTCGGAGAGGCGTGTTACGCGTGACGGTGACCTGATTCATCTCACGCCGATCGAATACCGGCTGCTGACTACACTGGTACGCCATGCCGGGCGAGTGATCACGCATCAGCAATTGCTGCGCGAAGTCTGGGGACCCGCTTATGTGGAGAACCAGCATTACCTGCGAGTCTATATGGGGCATCTTCGCCACAAGCTGGAGCTTGATCCGGCGCAGCCGGTTCATATTGTTACGGAGACCGGGGTCGGATACAGGCTGGTGGGCGCGCAGTAGCCGCGGGGTGCACGTTGGTTGCGCGTTCGGTTGCGCGTTCGGTTGCGCGTTCGGTTGCGCGTTCGGTTGTGCGTTGTCAGGCGGCGTTCAATATGCGCGGCTCAATCTCCGCTTAGGGGAAGAGTGCAAACGGCAGGGTAGCCGCGATATAAACCGCCAGCCCGGTCGCGGGCAGGCCCAAGGTGATGGCGACGGCCGCAACCATCGTGCCGCCAAGCGATACAGCGAGCAGCGTTCGCCGACGGGTTTGCCGTCCGGCAATGTTCGATCGTGCCGTCGTGATCCGGCTCGTTTTGTCTGGGAGTACGCTTCCAGAACACCAGGGCGTGCATGTTGTTGACTCTCTTGAGGGAGACCGGAAGTGTCGCTCTGCCTGCCCAATGACGGCGTTTAAATAGCATAGGAAAGCGTATAGCTTTCATCAATTCGACGCTGGGCGCTTGCGTCTTGATGCATTCTTGATGCGGTTCAGTCCGCTTTTATCCCGAACGATATGCCGGACCGCGTAGCCTTCTCGAACGCAAACGAGAAGGGACCGTGATGCATGAGAATCAGTCGAAAGAGTCAAGGCGACGGTTGCGCGAGAAACTTGCCCTCTGCGCGTTTTTGTTCATGGCCGCAAGCGCGGCATACGCAACCGACCCAACCGATGCAACCAATGACCGGTTAGTGCCGGATGGGAAAATATCGGCAAGCGTTGATTCTTCGTTCAGCGAATCGCTGCAGGTTGCAAAGGTAGCCGCGGTCTTATGGCGCCAGTTCCGAGTGGCCCGGCAAGAGGGCACCCTGATTGCGCGTGCGGTTATAAGCGCGGCGAACGAATATGCAATGTCACCCGTGCTCTTGCTCGCGGTCATTGCCACCGAGTCAGGATTCGACCGGCAGGCCGTCAGCGTTGCCGGCGCGCAAGGGCTGATGCAGATCCTCCCGACTGCTCATCCGCAGGTATTTGCATCGGGCAACGATCTGACCGAGCCCGCCGAGAATGTGCGGATAGGTTCATCGATCCTGCGTGAGTATCTTGATGCGTCGGGCGGTGACCTGAGCGTCGCGCTCAAACGATACAGCGGCGGCGGCAAGGGATATGCCCAGCGCGTGGCTTTTCGCATGAGGCAATTCTCGGCCAGCCTGCAGATACCGTGGGACGGTACAGCCAAGGTTGTGCTGGCAAGGTCGCCTTGACACAATTTTTACGCGGCAAGCTCGAAACTCTGCTCGTCTTTAACACTGGGCCTGCTGTAATGAAGTTGTAGTGATAGCTGAAACGGGGACGCTTATGTTACGGGTACTCATACCGGTGATAAACAAGGACGGCGCACTTCAGGCCGCACGGCATGCTGCATTTCTTTTCGCCGAGCACTGCGTGTCCGAGGTCGAGTTGATATAGGTGCTTGAACCTCCGGACCAGGGGCGTGCCAGTGCGTTTCATTCGCGTGGTGCGCTGCGCTTGCAGGAAAAACGCGCGATGCTAAGCGCGCTCAGTCAGACACGCGCCATTCTGGACGACGCAGGGGTGCCGTATCACTGGTCGCGCGTGTATGGGCCGATGGCTGGAACCATTGCAGCGCGCGCGGCTGAAAAATGCTCGGACATTGTCCTGGTCGACGCCAGTCACCTGGGCTTTCTTACCCGCTGGTGGGTGACGAACAAGTTGTGGCGCAGCATGCAAACACCGGTGACGATGATTCACTAGGTAAGCGCGACGACAAGCGCGACGGCAAGCTCGGCAATCAACGAACTGACATTCACCAGCGTTTAGTCAATTTAGTGAAGAGTATTTAATCGTGTTGAAGCTTCATACAGCCATGCGGATCAGGGGCATAGCGAAGGTGGTATGCGTCGCTATCGTGGCGAACCAGGTGTTGACGTTGGCATTCGCCTACGCGGTACAGCAACTGGACCCGAGTGCTCCAACGGTCATCACGACCATTTTCAGTTTCCTGACATGCGGTCTTGTCAGCATATGGTTGCAGTCAGACGCAAGGCGCGCGTATTTGCTGGCGCGCGAGAAGGGCTGTATCACACCCGTGGACAAGACCAACCCCGCGCTCAAGATCGCGCCCGATTGTCCGAAGTTGTGGCTGGTGGTTTTGCACATCGAAATGAATCCGGCCGCGGTGGGGCTTTAAGCGGCTGGGCCGACAGAGTCTCTCAGGGCGCGCGCAAATCAACGTCGTCCCCAAACTCCTTCGTCATTCCCAAAGTGCAACGCGTAATCGCAGTCGCGTTTTCCCCTACTACTTGAAGGTTGACTAAGAACCACAAGAGCACCAAACTTATTCTTACGGTGTGATCACAGGTCACATGTCTCCTAAGGAGCGGCCTAATTGACAATACGTGAACCGGGCGCGGACGCGCTGCCGCTCGCGCTGGTGGCGCGCGAGACCATGGCGGGCCGCGTCTACGCCCAGTTGCGCGAGGCGATCATGACCGGGCGGTTTGCGCCCGGCCAGGCGCTGAGTTTGCGCGGCGTGGCAGAAGCAGTGGGTTCATCGACCATGCCGGTGCGCGCCGCGCTCACCCGGTTGCAAGCCGAAGGTGCGTTGATCGATGGCCCAGGCCGCGCGCTGATGGTGCCGCCTATGACGCTGGATCTGCTCGAAGAACTGCGCGACGTACGTATTGCCCTGGAAGGCTGCGTCGCGAAGCGGGCGGCGTCGCGGATGACCAAGGACCATTTGAACGCGCTGCAAGCCGTGTTCGACACCATGGATGCCCACGTGGAAGCCGGCGATGTACCCGCCTACCTGCGCAGCAATTTCGAATTCCATATAGCAATCTATACGCATGGCGCAAGCGACCTGACGCTCGCCACGATCCAGAATCTGTGGATGCGTATTGGCCCGTTCCTGAACCTCGTGGCACCGGACATCCCGCATATGAGGTTGTCCATGGCGGCGCACCGCAAGATTGTCGATGCCCTCTGGAAGGGTGACGGAGAAGGCGCGCGGGCGGGCATCGAGGAAGACATCGGCGGCGCGGCGGCAGACTTGCGGGAACGCTTGCAGAGCAGGGACGCATCCCGGGCCTCCGGTTGACTTGGGCCTGTGAGCCGGGCCAAAAAATAACGAGGGAGACAAAGCATGTCGGTTCTACAAATGTTGAAACCGCACGCGGGATTGCGCGTGCTGGTCACGGGCGGCGCGTCGGGTATCGGTCTGGTGATCGCGCGTGCTTTTGTCGACGCCGGGTCGCGCGTGCACGTCTGCGACTCGAGCCAGCAAGCCATCGACTCGCTCAACGAAGCCGAACAGAACGCCGAGATGAACGCGATCACCACGACGCTCGCGGATGTGTCGGACCGCGCGGCGGTCGACCGCGTATTCGACGATGTGAACGCGCAACTCGGCGGCCTCGACGTGCTGATCAATAACGCGGGGATCGCGGGTCCTACGGGCGGTATCGACGAGATGGACACGGGTGACTGGGAACAGACCGTTGACGTGAATCTTAATGCTCAGTTCTACTTTGCACGTCGCGCGGTGCCGCTGCTGCGCCAGGCGCGCGACGGCGGGTCGATCATTGCGTTGTCATCGGTGGCGGGGCGCCTCGGCTATGCGTACCGCACGCCTTATTCAGCGACCAAGTGGGCGGTTGTCGGTCTCACCAAAAGCCTCGCCATTGAATTGGGACCGGACAACATCCGCGTCAATGCCATCCAGCCGGGCATTGTGAAGGGGCCGCGAATTGAACGGGTGATCGCCGCGCGCGCGCAACAGTTGGGTCTTTCCTACGAGCAGATGGAAAAAGAGTATCTCGCGAAGATTTCCCTGCGCCGCATGACCACGCCGGAAGAAGTCGCGGCGACCGCGCTGTTCCTGTGCTCGCCGGGCGGTAGCGGCATCTCGGGGCAGGCGGTCTCGGTGTGCGGCAACGTAGAAGTGCTCTGAACGTGCTTTGAACGCTTTTCTTATCCGACGAGGGCTTACAGCATGGCAACCAGTCGCAACAAACGTAAAGTCATTATTACTTGTGCGCCCACCGGCGCAATCCACACGCCGTCGATGTCGCCGTATCTACCGGTCACGCCGCAAGAGATCGGTGACGCAGCGCTTGCTGCGGCAAAGGAGGGGGCGGCAATCCTGCATCTGCATGCACGCAATCCCGACGATGGCCGGCCCACGCAAGACCCCGCCGTGTTCCAGCAGTTCCTGCCGCGTATCAAGGCCGAGACCGATGCGGTGATCAATATCACGAGCGGCGGCAGTCCGCACATGACCGTGGAGGAGCGGTTAAAACCGGCGCACCATTTCAAGCCGGAGGTGGCGTCGCTGAACATGGGTTCGATGAATTTCGGACTCTATCCCATGCTTGAGCGCTTCAAGGAGTTCAAGCACGACTGGGAGCGTCAGCATCTGGCGAACAGCCGCGACCTGATCTTCAAGAACACGTTCAAGGACATTGAATACATTCTCACGTCATGCGGCGCGAACGGTACGCGATTCGAGTACGAATGCTACGACATCTCGCACTTGTACAACCTGGCCCATTTCGTTGACCGTGGTCTCGCGAAACCGCCGTTCTTCGTGCAGAGCGTGTTTGGCTTGCTTGGCGGTATCGGGCCGCATCCGGAAGACCTCATGCACATGCGCCGCACGGCTGACCGCTTATTCGGAAGCGACTATGTGTGGTCGATCCTCGGTGCCGGACGTAATCAAATTCCGCTTGCAACGCTGGGCGTCGCGCAGGGCTCGAACGTGCGGGTCGGGCTTGAGGATTCGCTCTGGATCGAAGCGGGCAAGCTGGCTGAATCGAGCGCTGCGCAGGTGGTGAAGATTCGCCAGGTCATCGAAGGTCTTTCGCTGGATATCGCGACCCCGGACGAGGCACGCGCGATGCTCGGGCTCAAGGGCGCGGCCAACACGAATTTTTAAGCTCCGCCTTAGCGGGCGCAACTCCCTCAACCCTGGACGATGGAGACCATCGTGGCTGTGTCGAAACTCAAGGTCGTGGCAATGCCTACGGGCTGGCTAACTGTTGACCGTTCATCGCAGATCTATGGCCGCTACTATGGCCAGCAGATCAAAGTCCCGGTGTGGTCCACGGCGATTGTAGGCGGCGACAAAAAGATTGTGGTGGATACCGGGATTCACGATCCGGGCTGGGTGTCGAGCTTCGTCTGTCCTTGTGAGCAGGCGCCCGAAGAGCGGCTTGAACGCGCGTTAAAGGAGTATGTCGGCTGGAATGCGGACGACGTGGATATTGTCATCAACACTCATCTGCATTACGACCATTCCGGTGGCAATACGCTTTTCAAGAACGCGCGTTTCGTGGTCCAGGCAAGCGAGTGGGAATACGCGGGCCATCCCTTGCCGACGCAGTCGACGTTCTATCAGGAGTTTCTGATCGGCCGCGAACCGCTCGCGTATTTTCGCTGGCAGTTTGTGCACGGGGTAGCTGATATCGCACCCGGCGTGCGGGTTGTGCCAACGCCGGGACACACGCCGGGGCACCAGTCGGTGGCCGTTGATACTGCCGACGGCGTGGTCCTGATTGCCGGCGACTGCGCAAGCTGCATGGAGAACATAGTGGATCTGGTGCCGGTCGGCATTGTTCATGAGACGGCGGCCGAACTGGCATCGCTTAAGCGTATCCGGCAGCTCGCGGACTTCGTTATTCCTGGTCACGACCCGAATGTCGTAGCCGGCTCTGCCGGCATTCAACTGCCCGCCAGCGCACGGCTGGCGCACGTTGAAACACGCGTTGAAAGTTAGTAGTGCTGGTGTTGGAGCAAGCGTTGAAAAGTACCGGATCATATAACCATACGCAGAATCGGAGGAAGACATGAACGCACTGACGAACACCATCCGCCGGGGGGCTCGGCTCGCGCTTGGCGCCGCGCTTCTCGCGGCGCTGGCCGTCTCGGGACCGGCCTCGGCAGCGGGTAAATACAAGATTTTCCTGTCGATGAGTTATGTCGGCAACGACTGGCAAACCGAAGCCGCCAACATGGTCAAGGCCATGGCCGTCACGCCAGGACTCAAGGACAAGGTCGACCTGGAAGTGCAGGTCGCCGGCACCGACGCACAGAAGCAGATCCAGCAAATCAACTCGATGGTCCAGGCCGGCGCAAAGGCCATCGTGATCTATCCGATCTCGCCGACCGCGTTGAACCGCGCCATCAAGAACGCCTGTTCGAAGGGCGTGGTGGTGGCAGCCTATGACGGCGAAGTGACCGAGCCGTGCGCCCATAACGTGACGATCGACCAGAAGCAGGCCGGAACCGTCACCGCTGAATGGCTCGCGAAGACCATCAACGGCAAGGGCAATATTGTGTTGATCAACGGCGTGCCGGGCACCTCCGTCGATCGCGCTCGCACTGAGGCTGCGAAGGCCGTGTTCGCGAAGTATCCGGGGATCAAGGTCGTGGCGGAAGGCACGGGTATGTGGAGTCAGGCAACCGCCAAGACGGAGTTGTCGAAGATCCTGGCTACCAATAGCTGGGACAAGATCGACGGTCTGTGGATGCAGGTGGGCTGCTTCACGGCGGCGTCCATGCAACTCGAAGCCGGCATAGCGGACGACAAGGTCAAGCCGTGCGCGGGTGAATCGTCGAACGGTCACCGCGTGCAGATGTTGCCGCCCGGCACGGTGAAGGGCGACGGCGCTTATCGCTCGATTGGCTACCGGTCCATCTCGTATGGCTCGCCGCCATACTCCGGCGCACTGGCGCTGAAGATGGCCGTGGACAAGCTCGACGGCAAGGACTTTCCGGCGCACGTGACGCTCAAGTTGCCGCTGGTGGAGACGTCGCAATCGAAACTGTGTACGACCGGTTCTATCGATGAACTGAAGGCCGGGTGCACCGCGTTCATGCCGGACAAGGTGCCGCCGGGCTGGTTTGCGGACATCTATTCGCCAGAGACCACCGAGGTTGGTTTCAACGCGGCGCTGACCGGCAAGCCGGACTAAGGACAAGAGGAGCACGCCATGCCGAGTGCAGAGACAGTGACAGCGGTGCAGACACGCAGCAACGAATGGGCGCTCGATCTCTCGAAGCTCACCAAGCGGTTCGGCGCCACTGTCGCGCTCGACAACGCGTCGTTTCGCGTCAAGCGCGGCGCCGTTCATGCGCTGCTCGGCGAGAACGGCGCCGGCAAGTCGACGACCGTCAAACTGTTGTCCGGTCTCATGCAGCCGGATGCGGGCAGCATCTCGATCATGGGCCGCAACGTCCACATGCGGGGTCCCAGGGACGCGCATCGTGCGGGTGTGCAGACGGCGTTCCAGGAGATGACGCTGGTAGGAGACCTGACTGTTGCGCAAAACCTGCTGATGGCGGTCGAACCGGCTGGCTGGTTTGGCCGTATCCGGCAACGCGAATCACAAAAGCAAGCCGCGCAATGGCTCGAACGGCTCGAACTGGGCGATATCCGCCCGGGTGCCTACATCCGCGATCTCGCGCTACCGGTGCGCCAGAAGATCGAGATTGCGAAGGCGCTGGTCCGCCAGCCCGAAGTGCTTCTGCTCGATGAACCCACGTCCGCGCTCTCCGGACGTGACGTTGCGTGGTTGTCGCGACGGATTGATGAATTGAAGGCGCGTGGGGTGACCTTTGTGTTCATCACGCACCGGATGCAGGAAGTGCGTGAGTTTTGCGACAGCCTCACGGTGTATAGAAACGGCCGTGATGTAGGCGCTTTCGATACCGATTCGATCTCGGACGACGAAGTCATTCGTCTCGTGATCGGCCGTTCGATGGACGCCAAATATCCGCCGAAGATCGCTACGCCGTCCACGCTTCAAACGCCGGCAATGGAAGCACGCGGCATCAAGGTGGATGCGGTGGTCAACGACTTCGACCTCACGCTCAAGGCAGGCGAAGTGCATGGCATCGCAGCGCTGCAAGGCATGGGGCAACGCGAAATTTTCGAGGCGCTGTTCGGTGCTGAGTTTATTGACGCGGGCCAGATCCTGATCGATGGAAAGCAGGTCACGCTGACCTCGACCGCCGATTCGCTGAAGGCCGGGGTGTCGACGAGTTTCCTGCCGGAGGATCGCAAGACCGAGGGTTTGTTCGTGCGTCTGCCCGGCGGCGAGAACGTCTCGCTGCCGGTCATCAAGCGCTTCTCGCGCTTTGGCCTGATCGACAGGAAACGCGAGCAGGCCGCGATCGAACGGGCGCTCGCGCAAATGGAAGTGAATCCGCGTGCGCTCTACAAGCCGTGCCTTTCTTTCTCGGGCGGCAACCAGCAGAAGATAGCCATGGCGAAATGGTTGCTGACGCAAAGCCGCGTCTGGCTCATGTTCGACCCTACGCGGGGCATTGACGTGGGAACCAAGCACCAGATCTTCGTGCTGATGCGCGCGTTCGCGGCGGCCGGCGGTGCCGTGCTGTTCTATTCCACCGACGTGCCGGAGCTGGTCAATGTGTGCGATCGCGTGTCGGTGGTGTATCGCGGGCGCGATGTTGCGGAACTGGCGGGCGACGCGCTCACCGAAGAGAACGTGATGCGCAAGATGCTTTCAAGTTGACGGGCGTATGAAGCTCGGTATGAAGCTCGTTCAGGCAATCAGAGGTCGGCTATGAAAATTGCAATAGCGTCGCCGGATAGCGAGGTCGTGCGGCCCGGCGCGCATGTCGGATTTCGGGCGCGAGTGGATCATTATCGAGGCTTGATCATAGCGATTGGCGCACTGCTCGCGATGATGATCGCGTGGGTGTCGTTGTCAGCCACGCCGGTCGGGCTGTATGACGTCGGCTCGGTGATCTCCAGCAGCGCGACTCTCGCGCTTGCTGCGATCGGACAGACCATCGTCGTGCTGAGCGGCGGTTTCGATCTGTCGGCCTCCGCGGTGGTGTCGTTGTCTAACGTGCTCGCAGTGCGCTTCGTGCAGGGCACGCCGCTCGAACAATGGGGTGGCGTTGCATTGATTCTTGCGATAGGCGGGGGAATTGGACTTGTTAACGGCGCGTTGATCGCATGGTTCCGGCTGCAGTCGATCGTGGTCACGCTCGCCACCATGTTCATGGTGCAAGGCTTGACGCTGTTGATCCAGAACAAGCCGGGCGGGAGCATTGGCGATCAGTTCGGCGCTTTCATCACCTCCGATCTCGTGCCCGATAAAGTCCCCATGTCAGCGGCCGTGCTGGTCGTTGCGCTGCTCGTGTGGAGCTTCGTCAAACGTACGCGCTTCGGCGTAGGCCTGTATGCGCTCGGCAGCGATCCCGATGGCGCTTATGCGAACGGCATGCCTGTCAGAGGTTATCGGATAGCGACCTATGCACTCGCCGGCATGTTCTACGCGGCGGCAGGCTTGTATGTGTCGGCACAAACCGGGTCCGCCGATCCGCTGGTGGGCCGGCCGTTGCTGCTTTCCATGTTCACGGCCGTCGTGCTGGGCGGCACCTGGCTAGGCGGTGGGCGAGGCGGTTGCGTGGGCACGGTGTTCGCCGCGATGACCCTGATGATCACCGTCAATATCCTGCTGGTGCTCAACGTATCGGCGTTCTTTACGACTATCGCGGAGGCCGTGATCTTGATCCTGGCCGTGCTCGGGTCGTCGGTCGGCAAGCAGTCGGCGGCGCATCATTGCGCGCGCTACGCCGGACGATGGTTCACGGCATGGCGCACCGGAACACGCGCACGCAATGACCCGGGCGCGCGGCGCGTGAAGTTCGAAGTGGAGAACTTCCGTCCCATAGAAAACGTGGAGCTCAAGGGACACGTTCTGGGCGACTGGATCGAACGCAATCGCGAATGGGTCAAGTACGTCGTGCCGGCGTATCTGCTGTTCTTCGCGGTCATCGCGATCACGGGCGTGGTCTATGGCCCCGGTGTCCTCGCAAGCGCCAATTTCTATACTAGCTTGCTGACGCTGACCTTGTTCCTGGCCGTGTTAGGGCTTGGGCAAGGCGCTGTGATCCTGACCGGCGGCCTTGATCTTTCCGTGCCGTGGCTCATCACGCTGTCGGGCGTGTTGCTGACCGGACTCACGCATGGCGTCAACGAAGCTGCGGCGTGGGCCGTGCCGCTGGTGCTATGCGCCGGCTTGCTGGTAGGCGTGTTCAACGGCGTCGGGGTCGTCGTGCTGGGCTTGCCGCCGATCGTGGTCACGCTTGCTGCCAACGGCTTGCTGCAGGGCATCACGCTGATTTATTGCAACGGCTCGCCGCAGGGGTGGGCACCCTCCGTGATCAGCAATTTCACCAACGGGCGCGTGGGCCCCTTGTCGCTTGCTGCTTGGTGCGTGCCGCTGTTCCTTGTGTTGGCACTGCTGTTGCTGCATCGCACGGCCTTTGGGCGACGCGTTTATGCGCTCGGCAATTCGCCGGTGGCGGCGAAGTTGTCGGGCGTGCGTGTGGGCGCAACCTTGATCGCGGTGTATTGCCTTTCAGGTTTGTGTTCGGCGGTGGTGGGCCTGTTGCTTGCCGGCTTCAGCAGCCAGGCTTTCTTGGGCATGGGCGACCCCTACCTGCTGCCTTCCATTGCGGTGGTGGTGGTTGGGGGTGCGTTGATCACCGGCGGCCGCGGTCATTATCTCGGTGTATTCGGCGGCGCGTTGCTGCTGACCGCGCTGGGCACGCTACTCGCCGGCACCACCGTGCCGCCTGCCGTGCGCGACATCATCAACGGCCTTGTTGTACTGGCTGCCGTGATTACGTTGCGCGATAAAAAAGCATGATTGTCGATGGAGCCGCACGATGAGCAGACCGAGCAGACCGGGTAGACGTATTGCAGTGATTGGAACGGGGCGCATAGGCCGCGCGTGGGCGATCGTGTTTGCTCGCGCGGGTTTCGAGGTCAGGCTTCATGACGCGGACCGCGCGATGCTCGACGGCGCGATTCCGTCCATTCGCGGCAGTGTGTCGGATCTCGCGGAATATGGGCTGATCGACGAGCCGGAAGAACGGATCGTGTCGCGTGTCACGGCATGTGAGCAGCTTGCGGACGCGGTAAGCGATGTCGACCTGGTGCAGGAGAACATTGCGGAGATCGTGGAGGTCAAGCGCACGTTGTTTGCCGAACTGGACAATCTGACGCGCCCCGACACGCTGTTGGCCAGTTCGACCTCCGGCCTGCCTGCGTCCACGTTCACCGAAGCGCTGGAGGGCCGCGCGCGGTGCCTTGTTGCGCATCCCGTGAATCCGCCTTCGCTCGTGCCGCTGGTCGAGCTGTGCGGTGCGCCGTGGACCTCGCCGGACACGCTGGACCGTGCGCGTGCGCTGTATGAAGAGGCGGGTCAGCAGCCCGTGACCGTTGCACGCGAGATCCCGGGTTTTCTACTGAACCGCCTGCAAGGCGTTCTGCTTGACGAAGCATTGAGCCTGTACGCGCGAGGCTACGCAAGCGCCGCCGATCTCGACACCGTGATGCGCGACGGCCTCGGTCTGCGCTGGTCGTTCATGGGACCGTTTGAAACCATCGACCTGAATGCGCCCGGTGGCGTGACGGATTATGCCGCGCGATATGGCGCGATGTACCGCTCGTTCGCGAAGGACAGCGTGCCGTTCGACTGGTCGCCCGACAGCATCGCGAGACTCGATGCCGAGCGCCGCGAAGTGTTGCCGCTCGACGAAATAGAAAGCCGCAGCGGCTGGCGCGACCGGCGGCTGATGGCCTTGCTCGCGCATCGCCGCACAACATCGAAGTCCGATGATGACAACAGTTGATAACCGGAGACAGCCATGATCGAAACCCGTCTGATCGTCGATGCCAACAATCATCTTGGTGAAGGACCGCTGTGGGATGTGAAGGAACAGCGCCTTTACTGGATCGACAGCACTGCTGCCGAGATCAGCAGTTGCCGTGCCGACGGCAGCGACATACGGCGCTACTTCGTCCCGCGCCACATTGGTTCGATGGCGTTGCGCGAGCGTGGCGGCGCGGTGGTTGCGCTTGCGAACGGTCTGCATTTCTACGACTTCGAAACGCAGACGGTCAAGCTCATTGCCGACCCGGAAAGCGACGACCCGGAGACGCGTTTTAACGACGGCAAGGTGGACCGGCAAGGGCGGTTTATCGCAGGCACGATGGCTTATGACTTTGATCGCTATGACGCCGATCGCGGCCAGCGTTCGAGCCGTAGCGGTGCTTTGTACAGTCTGGATACGGATGGCTCCGTGACGCGTCTGGACGGCGGCATTAGTTGTTCGAACGGACCGTGCTGGAGCCCGGACAACCGCACGCTCTATTTCACCGATAGCTACGACAGGAAGATGTACGCATACGACTATGACATCGAGACCGGGGCGGTCGCGAACCGGCGGGTGTTTGCTTCGGCGCAAGACATGGCCGGCACGTTCGACGGCGCAACGGTTGATGCCGAGGGTTATCTTTGGTCGGCGCTCGTGTTTGGTGGACGGATCTTGCGATTTGCGCCGGACGGCAAGCTTGATCGCGTGGTGGAGTTCCCTGTGCGCAACCTGACGAGCGTGATGTTCGGCGGTCCGGATCTGGACACCTTGTTCGTCACCACGATGGGGCGGCCCATGTGGGGAATTCCGCAGAAGGAGCGCGACAAGGGCGGGTTGTTTGCAATCACCGGGCTGGGGGCAAAAGGCTTGCCGGAGCCGCGCTTTGCCGGGTAGGAAGTAAAGGCGACTGTGCGGGTTCAAGCCCGCACAACAAACGCTAAAGCGACATCAAAGCGACATCAATACGCCGCCCAAATGTACGCGAACCCACCCCCACTGATTGGCTTCCTTACCCGTAGTGTCTTTTCACCAGCGATAACCCGGCGCCGGTCGCGCCGGTATGACTTCGACAAAGGCAGAGCGCGCGGCTTTCCCTTATCCCTTATCAGTTTGTTCGGATTTGGCACTGCTCCAGGTCACGAAATTCCGTAATCTTCTTATAAATAAATTGAAAGCGTATATAAAGTATTGTGTTTGCTTACCGTAATATAAAGGTAATTGTTCGTACCACTAGCGCTGTCGCTTGACTGCATGGCGAGCAACAGCGAATGGACGAACTAGAGCCCCGGTGTACAGCCCGACAACAACATATCAATGACTTAAACGGCCTTTCCCGGCTCGTGTCGCAAAAGTGACATCGCGTGTGAAGCCGGCTTGTTGATCAGCCCAACGGACTAACCAAGGGAGTTCCAGTTTCTATGTCTGACGCAATTAGACCAGCACCTCGCAACTGACCGCTGTCGGTTCGTTGAAATCGGTCATGTCGCTGCTGCAGAGTTCACTGGCGTCGCTGTCGGATGGCTCCGCGTTGTCCGCTGTCACCGCCAAGGCCGACGGCAAGGGCCTGACGGCCACTGCAGGCAAGGGCGCGACCACGGGCAGCTATGCGATCCTGGTCACTAACATAGCGACATCGCAAAGTATCACCTCGGGCGCGTTCGGCGCCAGGGAAGCCCTCGGTACCGGCACGCTGAAACTCTCGGTGGTCGGCTCGGACGTTTCGATCAACATCGATTCGTCGAATAACACGCTAAGCGGCATTGCGGCCGCGATCAATTCGGCTTCCGGCAATCCCGGCGTGAGCGCCACTGTGATCACCGGTACGGACGGCGCGCATCTCGTGCTGCA
>DASYLW010000092.1:0-10255 GCA_036009385.1 Caballeronia sp. | reverse complement strand
CCGCGAGTTGCGCTTTCTGTCCCTCGGCCAGCTTGCTCGTCCCTTCGGCCACGCGTGTCTGATGCAAGTGCTCTTCTACTTCCATCTGGTCTTTCAGCGCCGCCGCCTTACGCTCCATCAGCAGCTTTTTTTCGGGGAATTCTTTCCAGTCACGCTCGGCGTCATCGAGTTTCAATTGCGCTTCCAGCGCGTTGGTGGCGGCCTGGATCGCGCCCCGTGCGTTGAGCCGTGCAACCACATCGTCTTTCGAAACCGGCTGCCCTTCCGCGATATAAACATCGGCCAGTTCGCCATCTATCGGCGCATAGAACCGGCGTACTTCTGACTCGGGCGAGAGCGTGCCCTGCGCCGTGACGATCACGTCAGCCCGGCCAACGAACGACCAAACGAGCCCGCTCACGACCAGCGCGACCATCGTATAGATGAGTGCTTGCGTCAACCGCGCCGGCTCCGCCACCAGAATGGAGATGCCCTCCACGCTGTGGTCGCCAAGCGATTCGGCAAAGGATTTAAGGCGCGCGTCGTTCTTCACCGTTCGCTCCTTTGTTAGCGGCCTTGTCCCCACCGATCAACGCCAGCTTCGCACTGAGAGTCCCGGGGTCCAGCACCGAACTCAACTGAACCAGCGAGCGACGCTGCAAGTCGACTTCCGCGCTTATTTCGGCGAGCAGTTTGTCAGCAAGCGCACTGCGATCCGCCTTCAACTGATGGAGAAGCTGCGCGGCGCGTTGCGCGCCAGACCACGCATCAGTGAGAAGCCTCGCCTGCTTCTTGAAGCCATCGGACAGGCCTGTTTCAAGCCGCTGGTCACCGCCGATCGCCCCGTTGGTCCGGTATTGCGCCCACGCCGTCTGCGCCCGGTTGAGCCCCTCGTCTGCTCGCGCAAGCGCTTTCTGCCTGAGCGCATTAAGGTCCGGCTGGATCGTGTTGACGAACCAGGCGTCCGCAACGGGATTGAGTGATTCGTAGAACGACAGCACCCGGTCGTCGTAGCCCTGCGTGCCGCGCGACTTTTGCAGGTCCGCGAACTGACTCGCCACCGCCTGCTTATGCGCGAGCTCGGCGCTGACGGCGTCGGCCCAAGGTCCGCCGGCCATGGAACGAAGTCCCGTGATGGCCGGCTCTGTCTTCCCGCTGCTCCATGCATCCGACACCGCCCTATAGCGCTGCACGACATCAGGCGTAGGCAGGGCCTTCGCATCGAGTTCATGCTGCTGCGCCTGAAACGGCGGCGTGGTGAAGCGCGCTTTCTGCATGGCGTCGATCATCGGGCCGAGTTGACGCAAGTGGAGGGCGTGCTCGAGCGCGAGGTATAGCAGGAGGTCGTCCTGCACGCGATCGAGGCCTGCCAGGCGCGGGTATTTGTCCGCGTATTCGGCTATCTCGCCGCTTAGCGCGTCTGGGTCGCCGCCCGGCGCCAATGCTTTTTCGATACTCGCCTTGAGGCGCGCGATGGCTGCAAGGTAGACGGAGTCATCGCTCTCAAGCTTGCGCAGATGACTGAGCGCAATGGCGTACAAATCCCTGAACGCCGGTACCGTCGAAGCAATCCGGTCCAGCCTCCGTTGATGACCGCTCGGGTCACTCTCCCATTGCGTCAGAAGCTCGCTCATGCGGTTCTCGTCGGCGTAGATACGGATGGGGGCATTCGCCTTCTCGCGGCTTGCCATGAATGTTTCAAGCCGTCCAATCCAGGCAATCTCATCGACGAGAAAGCGCGCATCGGTGTTGGTCGAGGCCAGCGTCTCCATCTGCGAGACGACGGAACGGGCGGCGTCGAAATTCCGATGTTTCAGTTGGTCGAGCCAGTCCGGCAAATAACCCTTGAACAGCGCTTGCGTGCCCAGGACCATCGCTTGGGGATCGTTTGGATGCGTGCCCAGGTAAGCATTCGCGACCGTCACGGCGTGGCGATAATCACCGTGATCGACCAGGCTCTTCAGGTTCCGCTCGGCCGTGCCGCTGAAATAAAGCGCGCTGCCGATCGCGATCATTGCTGCGACGAATGCCAGGCCTCCGAAGAGCACTCCGCGCTTGATCGGCTGGCCGCCACCGAATGCCGCGCCAAGGTCGGAGACAAAGCGCACAAACTTGCTGCGAGAGCGGCGGCGTGCGGGGACACGTTGGTCGGGCAATGGCTCGCGGTTGATTTCATCTTCCGACGGTTGATCCTGGTCCACGCAAAAGATATCCAGGAAGGAGTGCGCCGTCGTGATGAAGGTGGTCTTGTCCAGATCGTCCGGTAAGCTTTCAGCCGCCGGGCCGGTTGTGGCCGCCGTCGTAGCAGCGCTTGTGGTCGTGGCTGAATCCGGCGGCTCCGTTTCCCGCCGCATGCTCACAACGTACGCGAAGTGGTTGCCGCCGAAAGCAAGCGAGGCACCATCTTGAAGCGGCACGGCGGTTTCACCCAGCCGGTTTCCCTCGACGAAGGTGCCGTTCGTGCTGCCGAGATCCTCGACGAACGGCACCCCCGCCTTCATGAAAATATGCGCGTGCCGTCGTGACACATAGTTAACCTGATGAGGATAACGGTCGCTGTATTGCGCGAACGTCTCGTCCGCCTTGCTGACGAGAAACGGGAACTCCGTGAGTTCGACCGGATGCAACCCGAGGTCGCCACGCTCCGGCGTAAGCGTCATATGCACAGGCTGAGCCGCGTATGCCCGCGAAACGGCGCGCGGTTCCATCCGCACCCGGAACGCGAGCTTTCCGCCAAAGGCTATGATGTCGCCGCCCTGAATCCGCGCGGGCTTCTCGCGCAGCAGCGTACCGTTCACCGTCGTGCCGTTCTTGCTGCCGAGGTCGGCCGCGTACGCTGCGCCGTTCTCGATAAAGATCCGCGCATGGCGCCGCGACAACTGCGCAACGGCGTCGGTTTCATAAGAGGCGAAAGGCGCTTCAAACCGTCCGACTGCAAACAGATTTTCGTCAATACGAATGACACCGGCCGCGGGACAGGACTCGGGCTCGAGCAAGAGATCGAAGGCCTTGTGCAGCACCGGCCCGGCCTCGGCGACGGAAGCTTCCCCTTGAGCCATGGGTCCACATCTCGAAGGACGTTCATCACGCACTGAGCGCAGCGCGATAAACCCGCGCACTCCCGCCGATGAACCGTGTTGGACGAAACCGCAGTGAAAGCGGTGACGCCATGAAGTGTAAGCCACGCTCTGCGGTAGTCAATCATTCAGCAACACATCTGTCGCCACAGAACTAACACTTTGCATTCCGAACATTGGTTTTGGCCGATGTGAACTATTGCCCTAAAAAATCGGCTGCGTGAAATGCGCTTAGTTCGTTGCTCCCTTACTTGCAGCAAGTTCGGCGTGCGCATCATGCGCGGCGCTCGGGTCGCTTGCCTGGTCGGTCTTCTCGACATCGACCGACGGCCAACCGCCGCCTAGCGATTTATAGAGGGTCACCGTATCGGAGAGCAGTTGCTGATGGTTTTCAAGCAACGCCAGTTCCGCCGCAAGCAACGTGCGTTCGGTCTCGAAGACCTCCAGTTGCGACACCACGCCTTCCTTGAGTTGCGCTTCAATCTGAGCAGCCACCACTGTCAGGTGCCCCACTTCTTCCTGCAGTTCGGCACGCTGCTTCGTATGTGCGTCGAGATTGACCAGCGCGTTCTCCACCTCCTCGAACGCGCCCATCACGGTGCGTCGATACTGCTGTTCGACCACGACCGTCTGCGCCTCGGTTGTCTTGACATGCGCCCTGACACTTGGATCAAGCAGCGGAATATTGATGCTGGGCAAGAAGCTGAACGTGAAGGACTTCAATAAATCGGTCAATGCGAAACTCGCCGTACCGCCCCGGCCCGTGAGGCTGATGGTCGGCAACTGCGCAAGCTTGGCCTGGCCCACGACGTCATACGCTTCCAGCACGCGGTATTCGGCCGCCACGACGTCGGGCCGCCGCGCCATCAATTGCGCGGGCAAGCCCGATGGCACGACAGGGATCTGCACACGCTTCTCGAGTTGTCCCGCCGGCACGGTGAACTCGCCGGCCGGGACGCCGATCAATGTGGCCAGCGCGTTGTTCGCCAGGTCGCGGGCGCGATGCAATTCGAGCAAGTCTTTGGTCATGCGGTTGATTTCCGCGCGCTGCGTCAGGACCTGTGTTTTCGGCACCAGGCCGTTCTTGGCCATGCCTTCGTAGATGGTCAGGATCTGCTGGTTGGTGCGCAGCGTTTTCTGCTGCTGGTCGATCTGGTCGTCGAACTGAAGAATCTGGAAGTAGGTCGTCGAGACATCGGACACAAGCGTGAGATATCCGGCGCGCCAATCCGCTTCCGACGCGCGATATTCGGCCTTCTGCGCCTGTACGCCCTTCTCGACCGCGCCCCAGATGTCGATGTCCCAGTTCACCTGCGTGGCGACGTTGTATTGCTTCGTGAAATCTTGCCGCGTGCTTTTATTAAACTCCGCGCCCGCGCCGAGATCTGCGGTGGGAAGCGCGCCGGCACGCGCCTCGTTGATCTGTCCGCCGGCGACCGACACGCGCGCCGCGAGAATCTTGATATCGAAATTGCCCGCTATGGCCCGGTTGACGAGGGAGTCGAGATACGGGTCGTGGAATTGTTTCCACCAGTCAAGCGTAATGGTATCGGCCGGTGAGACCAGCGCCTTGGCCGTTTGTGACCACGTCGTCTTGGCGGGGGTATCGGGACGCTTGTAGTCCGGGACGTTCACGTCGATGCAACCGCCAAGAAGTGTCGTGCAGGCAAGCACCGGAAGCACAAACCGTCCGAGCAGAATGTTTGCAGCGCCCGGCGCAGAAAACTTGGCGGTGTGGGCCGGCAGCCTACCCAATAGCGACATGGCTTTCATGATCTCACTCCGGGGCAGGTGTTATCCGACTGGGTTCAGGCCAGGTGCGGCAGCGAAGACCAGATGACCTTCGCTGCCTGCGCCTGAAGATCAAAAGTTGATCGTGTTGGTGGCCGTCTGCTTCGGCTTCACGTTCGCGTCAATATGATCGGCGAAGGCGACGTTGTTGCCGTTGTTGACCAGCGTGTTTTGCGACTGGCTAATCAGTTGCGTAGCGCTGAACGAGAAGTCAGCCGATGTGCTGCTGTAACCGGGCCAGTAGCTGGGCAGGTTGCCACCGCGTACGGCGGACATGGCGCGGCTGTCGAGTTCTTCGGTGATGGACAGGTCTTTGATGGTGAGTGATTTCATGGCAGTTCTCCTAAGGGTTAAGCCAGGTGGCTTTAGAGGTTGGTGAGCATCTTGTCTGCTCGCAGGACACTAATGCATAGCGCATGCCAAGCGTGGCCCGTAAAACGGCCCGGGGCATTCTGAGCGTTGCCGGAAAAGGGTTTGCGCGATTAATTCATGGCGGCGGAAGGCGGCCGCCCACGCGTCACGCAGGACACACCTGCCGGGCGGAAACCAACGCTTGTTCGACGAACTGTTGGTTCACGCGCGACACTCGTCGCGCATGCACCGGCCCGATCATTTAACGTAGATCGTGATCTTTTTCGAATAGACGGGAGGGTTGTGCGGGACGTGCATGTAGTCGCCCATCAGCAACTGCAGCGTGTGCTTGCCGGGAGGCAGATCGAGCGTGGTCTCCGTCTCACCCGCGCCGAAATGCAGGTGTTGGCGGTCGGAGGGAATTTCCTCATCGAACGACTTGGGCAAGTCCGTATCGATCAACAAATGATGGTGCCCGGTATTCGGATACTTCACACCACGCGGGGCGACGCCCATGTAACGCAGCCCGAACCATACGCGAAATGGCTTGCCGGCGGGAAGGGTCTGCCCATTGTTCGGGTAACCGATATACGCGTATGCAGCGGCGGGCGCGGACGTGGGGCCGCCCAGCGCAGACCCGGTCCCGGATATCAGGGAAACCGCGATCGAGATTGCGGCCACTGCGGCAGCGCAAAATTTCTTCATGGCACACGCCCTCCCGTTGATCTGCTGCTCACCTGAATATCCACACTGCGTATTCACACTGTGATGCACCCGTCATTTCGTGGTGATCGTGATCTTCTTCGAATAGATCGGAGGGTCGTGAGGCACGTGGTTGTAGTCCCCCAAGAGCAACTGCAGCGTGTGTTTGCCCGGCGGCAATTCGATCCGCGCATCGGTTTCACCCGCACCGTAATGCAGATGCTGGCGGTCCGACGGAATCGCCTCGTCGAACGGAGGCAACTCCGTATCGATCAGCAAGTGATGGTGGCCTACATTGGGGATGTTGACGCCCTTCGGGCACACACCCATATTGCGCAGCCCCATGCGGACCCATAGTTTTCCGCCCGTGATCACCGCGCCGTCGGGCGGCCAGATGATGAAGGCCTCCGCGCCAGGGGGCGATGGCGTGCGCGCAGCCGGGAACGAACGCGACGGCACAAGCACCGTCATGAAAGCGAGCACGCTGAGGAAGGTTCTTCTTAGCATTTTCGTGTTCTCCCGAGCCCGATGCACGGTTTTCTCCTAGCAAGCTTAGGACGGAATCCGTTAAAAAGACATGCTCCGAGGGAGCGCAATTCGGCCGTTTTCGAGGCATCGTGCGACCGGGTTATTTATTCTGTATCGTCATAATAATTAGGTCTCCGTCCTGTCTCCATCTTTAATGAAACGATGGATTCGTCATAAAAGGCCAATCCCCGGGCAAATCACGACACGTTGCATCGTTACGCCGTCTTGACCATGTTGATATGAAGTAGTTGCGTGCTATGGTTGGTTGTGATGCTCGCCCATCGGACGATCGAATTCTGCGTGATGCTGCTGCCCTCCCGCAGCTCATGCGGCTCTGGCGCGGTTCCTTGAAGGTGCCGTCCAATACCGGCACGGGGTGTGATCATGTGGCGAAGACTCATACGAAGACTCATACGAAGACTCATACGAAAAATCATGTGGAGAAATCTTTGGCTCGCGCTCCTGCTTGGGGTGGTCGCACTCAGCAGCGGCGCTGCCGAGGAGAATGGCGGGGCGCATCCGCGCCGCCTTGCGCTGGTCATCGGCAATGGGAGCTATGAGGACCATCCGCTCGACAACGCCATGCGCGATGCGACGGCGACCGGCGAGATGCTAACCCGGCTCGGCTTCGAGGTCATGACGTACTCGAACCTGGATCGCGCACACATGAACGAAGCAGTTCAAGAATTCAACCAGCGCCTGGCTGCAGGCGGTGTCGGGCTTCTTTATTTCGCCGGACACGCCATGCAGGTCGGTAAGTCCACGCTGCTGCTGCCGGTCGACGCGCAGGGGTCACCCGCGGCGCCGGTCACCAAGGGTATCGACTTGAACAGCATCCTTGGCGGAATGTCGGCGCCGCGCATCGACCAACTCAGTCTGGTGGTGCTCGATACCTGTCTGAACAATCCCTATGACCCGGCCAATATCAGCATGGTCCAGCCGCCCTCGCGGACGATAGTCGCGTATGCGACCGCGCCCGGCGCCTACGCGACCGATGGCGCGCGGCATGGCACGTACACCGCGGCATTGTTGCAGGCGATCAACCAGCGAGGGCGAAGTATTGAAGAGGTGCTGCACGATGTCACGCGATCCGTGAGCCTTGCAACGAAGGGGCAGCAGGTGCCGTGGGTGACGGCAGGCCCGCCCACGGCTGCAGAGGGCTTTCAGTTCACTCCCGCTGGCGGGCAAACGGCCGGCAGCGACCGCCGTATGACGATGCCCGAAACCATTGTCGCGTATCAAAGCCGGGGAATTCTTCCCAAGGATAGCAACGAACAATACGAACTCACCTTCTGGGAGTCGATCAAGGACAGCACCTACCCAAGCGATTACGAAGCCTATTTGAAGGCCTATCCTAACGGGCGCTTTGCCACGCTCGCGCACGCTCGAATCGACCGGCTTCGCGCTGCCGCCTCCGCTCCGAAGGCGCAACCGCCCGCTCAGGCCGACCATCCGCGCGCAGCCACCCCGCCCGCCTCGCCTGTCACGGCCGCGCAGCCCGCACCTGCGCCTGCGGAAAAAGCGGTGGTCACTCCCACTCCGCCACCTGCTCCCGCTACCGCTGCGGCCGTGAAGACAGCCGCGAGCGAGATCAAGGACTGCGCCACCTGCCCGGCGCTGGTTTCTCTACCGGGCGGCACGTTCGAAATGGGCAGTAATTCCGATGACCCCACCGAACGCCCCGTGCATAAGGTCAGCATTGGCCGGCCGTTTGCTATCGGCAAATACGAAGTGACCATCGAGCAATGGAACGCGTGCGCGGATGCAAGCGGATGCCCGCGCGTCGATATCGAAGGCAACGCCTCGAAGTCCGCACCGATGCGTAATTTAAGCTGGGACGACACTCAGGCCTACGTTAAATGGCTGACCAAGACGACGGGCAAGACGTATCGCCTGCCGGCCGAAGCGGAGTGGGAATATGCCGCACGCGGCGGTACCACCACGAACTACTGGTGGGGCAACGAGATGCGCAAGGGTTACGCCGACTGCAAGGACTGCGGCGAGCCTTGGCGCAAGGACAGTCCGGTGAACGTGGGCTCGTTCACGCCCAACCCGTTCGGGCTCTTCGACATGAACGGCAGCGTGTGGGAATGGGTGGGCGACTGCTGGCATAGCACGTACAAGGGCGCGCCAGCGGACGGCCGTGTATGGGATGAGGCCGGCTGCCCGGTGCGCGTCATCCGCGGCGGCTCGTGGCCCGACGGCGGCGCCTATATGCAGTCGTCCACGCGCTTCAAATACAGCGCCAGCGTGCGGCAATCGCAGAACGGCATGCGCGTGGTACGCGACATGAAATAAACAGGTCTTGCAGCACGCGGGTCTTGCGGCAGGCGCTATTGTTTGCGGGGATGGGTGTCGATCTGAACGAGATCCACGGCAATTTTGTCGCGCCCGAATTTGTTTGCGATATCGGCAAGCCGCTTCTCCACTGCACGCAGATAATCCGCTCGCTGCTCGCTCTCTGGCCTGATCGTATCGAACAGCGCTGCGGGCGTCACGAGCAGCACGATCATTTCCGAGCCAAACGGTTTCGAGACAATCCAGTCGCCCGCGCTGCCAATAGTCGCGGCGTAGTTCGGCGGCGCCTGATTGTCCTTCGAGCGTGCATTCGGCAACATATGAACCACGCTGCCATCGAGTTGGTAATAATCGATATTGACCCATGAATCGTAGGGCGGCGTGGTGATCTGAACGACCAGCGGCTGGCCTTCGGTCAACTGTGCATCGTGATTCCGGGTTTGAATCGACGCCAGCCGGCTCGTCGTCAAGTAAGGCGCGATCAGCTTGAGCATGTCGCATTTATCGTCGTCGACTTCCTGAACCTGTACGCCGAGATGGGTGACGCCCGGAATCTGGTTTAGCGTCGTACGCAGCTTCTGCGTGCCATAGCTCCGGCCAACGTAGCCGCTCACACTCAGTGCCTGACCCTGCACCGAGGCCGCCAGCGCCGAACACGGCACGCGCGCGAGCACGGGGCTGACCGTGGCGAGTGAAAGCGTGGCGGGGACAACCGGCGTGAGCACTGGCGCCGTGGCGGCTTTCTCCGGTACGGCGGCGGCTTTCTCCGACGGCGTGAAGCGATGCGTCGACGCATAGAAATAGCCAGCCGCGGCCACCGCGGCTAGTACGCCTGCGCAGATAGCCGCCTTCACCGCCGCGCCCGACATACCGCTACGTTTTTGGGTATCGCTGAATTCCTGCAGAAACTGGGTGACCGTCGGCATGCGCGTTTCACGCTCGAATTCGAGCGATGACCTCAGCGCCCGCCATTGCCGGGTCCCCAGACCATCTGGACGCTGCGGCTTAAGCCCCGAGCTGCGCCCCTGGCTTGCCGGTACGCGGTCGAAGGGATGCCGCCCGGTCAGCAGTTCGTAGGTGGTGCAGCCGAGTGCATAGATGTCGTCGCGAGGATCGGGTTCGCGATGCTCAAGCATCTCCGGACTCGCATAAGCGGGCGTCAGCGCGCCGAGACTACCGGGGTCGAAGATGGTTGCGTCGGTCTCTTCTTCGGGCCGCTGGAACACGCGGGCGATTCCAAAGTCGATGACCTTCACCTCGGCGGTATCGGTCAGAAATACGTTCGCTGGTTTGAAATCGCAATGCACGAAACCACGCTCGTGCGCATAGGCCAGCGCATTTGCCATACCTTTGAAGATCGGCAAGGCATCTGCATACGGCATGCCCTTGAACTCCGGAGCCCGCAAGATCCGGCTCAACGGCTTGCCCGACAAATACTCCATGGTCAGGTAAACCACCGGGCCATCGCGATCGAAGTCGTACACCGTGACAATGTTCCGATGCCCGAGCGTCTGCGCTTTCTTCGCTTC
>DASYLW010000091.1:0-11457 GCA_036009385.1 Caballeronia sp. | reverse complement strand
CGAACGGCCCCGACACAGAGCTAGCAATAATCAACGTCCCCGGCTCCAACTCCGGCGAAAGCCCTCCGGCCGTCCCGAAGCTGATAATCCCCGAACACCCCCGCGCCAACGCTTCACTTAACGCACGTTCAAGCAAATCCGGCCGCGCCGCAAACACCGACTCCACTCCCGGCCCACGTGCGATACGCGCTTCAAACGCCATCCCCGTCACAGCGATCACGGGCAACCGCGCATCGCCAGAACCGGAGCCAGAAGCGCTAGAGCCAGAGCCAGAACCAGAGCCAGAAGCGAAGCCGGGTCGCGAACTCACATGCCCGCCGTCACGCGCGACGTGCCGTCGCGCATCATGTTCCTGTACCTTGCCAGCGCCCAAAGCGGGAAGAACTTTCTATACCCGTGATACCGCAGATAGAACACTCTTGGAAACCCAGTCGCGGTAAACCGCGTCTCATCCCACAAACCATGTTCGCGCTGCTCGACGTGCAGATACTTCACGCCCTTCGCCACAGCCGGATGATCGACCAACCCCGCCGCCATCAACCCCAGCAACGCCCACGATGTCTGCGATGCCGTGCTCGGCGCCGCTTCATATCCGCGATAGTCGAGCTTGTAACTCTCCCCGCCTTCGCCCCATCCACCATCGACGTTCTGAATGCTGATGAGCCAATCCGCTGCGCGTTGAATGCGGCTATCGGTAAGAGGCAATCCGGCGGCGTTCAACGCACAAAGCGCCGTCCACGTCCCGTAGATATAGTTCAGCCCCCAACGCCCGTACCAGCTTCCATCGCGTTCCTGACCACGCAAAATGTAGTCAAGCGAGCGCTTCGCCGGCTCACTCGTCGCCGGCAATTCACCCAATTGCGCGAGCATCGAGAGACATCGCCCGGACACATCAACAGTCGGCGGATCGAGCAACGCGCCGTGATCGGAGAAAGGAATGTTGTTGAGGTAATACTGCGTGTTCTCAGGCTCGAACGCGCCCCATCCGCCGTCGCTGCTTTGCATGCCGACGACCCATTCCCGCCCGCGTGAAATCGCTTCGCCGTACAACGCGGTGCCGTTTTCGCGATCGGCGCGTTCCATCGCCATGGCAACAACGGCCGTATCGTCGACATCCGGATAATGCGGATTCGCAAACTGGAACGCCCACCCTCCAGGCCGGATATTCGGCCGGCGCGAAATCCAGTCACCACGCACATCCAGAATCTGCAGCGGCACAAGCCAATCCAATCCACGCGAAACAGCGGCGCGCGCCCTGGGCGTATCGGCTTCGAGCAACGCGTGCGCGACGAGCGACGTGTCCCATATCGGCGATAAACACGGTTGGCAATATGCCTCGCCGCCCGCCGCTTCATCGACGATCAAAAGCTTCTCAATCGATTTGCGCGCAATCGCCCGGTTCGGATGATCTTCCGGATAACCGAGCACGTCGTACATCATCACGGAGTTGGCCATCGCGGGGAAAATAGCGCCGAGGCCATCTTCGCCATTCAACCGTTCATCGACGAAACTCACCGCCGCTTCCACCGCCCGTTGCCGCGTGTGGCGCGGAAACAGCGGGTCAGCGACGCGCAACACGGCATCCACGCAGCGGAACAGCACGAACCAGCCCTGATGCTGATGCGGCGCACGTGCGGCCATGCCGGCGTTAACGGGGGCATCGAAGAACAGTTCATCAATGCGCACGCCCTTCGGATTGCGCGCCTTCGGCCGCTTTGCGTTGAGCACGAGCAGCGGCACGATCACGGTCCGCGCCCAGTACGACACCTTCGACAAATGGAACGGGAACCACTCGGGCAAGAGCGTGATTTCCACGGGCATCATGGGCACCGCGCGCCACGACACCACGCCGAACAGCGCGAGCAAAATGCGCGTGAACACGTTCGATTTTTCCGCGCCACCGGCCGAGATAATCGCGCGGCGCGCCCGCTGCATGTGATCGGCTTCCGGCGAATCGCCGATCATCTTTAGCGCGAAATACGCCTTCACGGTGGCGCTGACGTCCATGGCGCCATCGGTGAAAAGCGGCCAGCCGCCGTCAGCGCGCTGGATCCTGCGCAAGTACCGCGCGATCTTCGCTTCGAGTTCGGGCTTCGGCGTCTCGCCAAGGTAGTGCACGAGCAGCACGTACTCAGCGGGAATGGTGGCGTCGGCTTCGAGTTCGTAGAGCCAGTAGCCGTCGGGATGTTGGTCGGCAAGAATGGCATCGGCAGCGCGCGCCACCGACGCTTCCAGCGCCGCCGCCGTCACCGGCTGGATACCGGGCGGCTGGACAGGTTCGTTCATCAGCGTTGCACCGAGAAATCAATGGAGGGATTCATAAGCAGGTCCGCAGCCTTCTGGCCGGAGCGGATCGAGCCTTCAATGGTGGCGGGCAGCCCGTTGGCCGTCCAGTCGCCGGCCAGCATCAGATTGGACCAGCGCGTACGCGTGCCCGGCCGGAGATTTTCCTGGCTCGGAGTAGCCGCAAAGGTCGCTCGCTTTTCCGTGACAATCTGCCATGTCGGCATGCGCTCGGCGGGCAAGCGCGCGGCCTTCGCAACCTCTTGCCAGATGCTTTGCGCCAGCGTCTCGCGCGGGGTATCGAGGAGACGATCCGCGCCGCTGATGGTCACCGAAAGACGTCCATCGAATGCAAACAGCCACTCGGCGGTGCCGTTAAGCAATCCGGTCATCGGCTCGAAGGCCAGCGGCGGATCAATGGCGAAATGCGCATTGACGATCGCGCGGAATTCGTTCGGCGCGGTTAAGCCCGGCACCAGTTGCTGCGCCACGTTCGGCGGCAGGGCAAGCACCACGCCGTCGTACATGCCGATGTCCACACGGCCATCGTCGAAATCAAGCGATGTAACCCGCGTCCTCGAATCCGTGCCGGCGAAGCCGATCTCACGGACCCGCGACCCGAGCTTGATCTCCGCGCCGCCGTATTGCAGCAGACGCAGCGCGGGATCGACGAATGCATGGCCCAGGCCATTGCGCGCAACCAGCGGCCGGCACGCCTGACCGCCCAGCAGCAGCGATTCCTTCAACACATTGCCAGCGAGCACCGCGCTGCCTTCACGCGGATCCACATTCAACACGGCCAGGAACAGCGGGCTGATCAGCGCTTCCCACAAGCGCCCGTTCGTGCGCATGGTTTGCTGCATCGTGCGGCCGGGTTTGGCGAACAGCAACGGCAAAAGCGACAAATAGTCCGCGGGCATGGTGCCGGGAACGCGCGCGGCGGAATCGAAGATCCAGCCCGGCACGCGGCCCGCCGAAAGCTTCACGGTCCAGCGCGCGCCGCTACGCAAATCCATGAACGGAAACTCGGGCTGGATCGGGCCAACGAGTTCGTCAGCCGCGCCAATCGCCTTGGCATAGCTCAGCGTGGCGTGGTTGCCCGACAGCACCAGATGGTTGCCGTTATCAATCGTCGCGTTGAGCTTGATATCGAAGTAGGAACGGCAGCGGCCGCCTGCGTGCGGCGCGGCTTCGTGCAGCATCACGCGCGCGCCACGACGCTGCAACTGGACTGCAGCGGCGAGTCCCGACAACCCGGCGCCAATCACGTGAACGAGACGCGACATCAGAAAATATGTCGCGCGACGATCCACAGCAGCCGCGAACGCGGCGTGCGGACGTGGTTGCGCGGGAGATCGAAACCACGCTTCAAATTCGCCTCGAGCACGCACCGGTACGCACCCGACATGATGCGCGGCGCCCGCACCTGAGCGCGCGGCGCGGTCGCCATGATCGCGTCGGACTGCCCGTAGTGGCTGCGCGCGCGATCCGCGAGCGTCAGGCAGACGCGCGGCAAGCGGGCATCGTTGACTATTGACGCGATGTCCGTCGTGGAAATACCTTCGCGGGAAAGCAGTTCTCGCGGCAGATAAACACGCCCGATGCCGGCGTCTTCATCGATGTCACGAAGAATGTTCGTGAGTTGCAGCGCACGGCCGAGGTGGTGCGCAAGACGCCGTCCGGCATCTTCGTGCATCCCGAATATCCTCACCGATAACCGCCCGACCGCGCTCGCCACGCGATCGCAATAGAGGTCGAGCGTGGCTTCATCGGGCGCGACGATGTCTTCTGCCGCGTCCATCGCCATGCCGTCGATCACGGCAATGAAGTCATCGCGGGAAAGATGAAACGCCTCGATATGTTGCGTCAACGCGGCCAGCGACCGGCGCGGCTTGCCGGCGTAGCAATCGTCTATGTCCGCACGCCATTGTTCGAGCGCGGCAGCGCGTTCGCCGCGCGGCAACGCGCCGTCGGCGATATCGTCCACCGCGCGGCAGAACGCGTAGACCTGGTACATGGCGTCACGCTGCGCAGCCGGCAGGATGCGCATGGCGAGATAGAACGAACTACCCGACGTTACCTTGGCAACGTCGGGAGCAGGATCGTCGGCGATAAGATTGGAAACGGCCAAGACGGACTCCGCTGTGGCGCCCCCAAGGGCAGCAAGTGTTAGATCGGGCGCCGGGTATCCGGCTTCATGGAACATGCTGTAAAACTGAATGCAAGCCCGGCATGGCTTGGACACCGGCTTCAGGCGGCGTGCAAGCCATGCCGGAAGCGGCGAAAAGTATATCAAGTTTGTGAACTGTTGCCCTAAGGCGGCCTGCCGCGTGCTTTCGAGACGCCTGCGATGCAGCCACAGTCTTCGTAAAAACGGGGCTGTCACCGGATTCCTTCGATTCCTTCGACTCCTTCTTTTCGCTCGCTCTGGATCAGCGCGATATTTCTCGCCAACTTTACCCGGTTCGCCACTTTTTTACCTCTTCCCCAGCCTCCCGGGGGTTCACCCGTTCCTCAATTCATGCGTTTTAAACGGCGATGCCGTCGGTTTGACAGAACATCGATTCATCGGTTAAACGGACGATAAAGGCACGATTTATGCACGCATTCTCTTTCCCGAGCGCTGGCGGCAAACCAACAAGCGGCTAAAATGCGCGAAATTCCGCGTGCCGCATTCGCTGCCTTCATCGTTGCATAAAGATGCCACGCTCAGCCATTCACATCGGGACGACGAGTCATCATGACGCCGCAACGCGAGGAAACGGGCGCTGACCATTGGCAGGACGAGCCGCCGTTTCCCGTGGTGCCGGAGCGTAACTTCGCCGCCCAGCGCATGACCCTCCGGGTCCTCCTCATCGCCGCCATTGTGCTGCCCTGCCTGTACGTTGCGGCCATGGCGTGGAGCGACCTGAAATCGCGCGAAGCCGATGCCGCCGAGGTGGTCGATCGCAACGCGCACGTGGCTGAAGAACACACGCTGAAAGTCTTCGACATGAACGAGACGCTCAACGCTCGCGTGATCGACCTGATCCACGGCGTGGACGACGACACCTTGCGCGGCGAAGAACTCGACATTCACAACAAGCTCGTGGCAATGGGCGGCGGTTATCCGCAAGTGGCGTCGGTGAGCATAATTGGCGCCGATGGACGCCTGATTGCCACGAGCCGCATTTACCCCGCGCCGGATGTATCGATCGCAACCCGCGACGACTTCGTCGGCATCCGCGACAACAAGATGTTCGAAAACGTCTCCCGCGTGATGTTCGGCAAGGTGGCGGGGGAAACCGTGTTCAACACGGCCATGCCGCGCAAGAACTCGGATGGCCGCTTCGCCGGCATTGTGACCATTGCGCTGCGTCCGAGTTACTTCGGCGCGTTCTATCGCGAGTTGCTGGGCGAACACACCACCGTATCGCTTGGCCTCACACGCGCAGACGGCGCCGTGCTCGCCTGGTATCCGATCCGGCCGCCCAACCGCATGGAACTTGCCGCCAGTTCTCCATTGCGCGAGGCGTATGCCTTGGAACAGCGCAACGGGGTGGTCCGAATGCGCTCAGGGCTCGACAATGAAATGAAGATCGTGGCGTTCCGGAAGGTGGGAAGTTATCCGGTGTATGTATCCAGCGGATATCCCGTCTCCACCATCTGGGCCGCGTGGTACCGGCGTGTCAGCGTGCTGATGCTGTCCTTGTTCGCGCCGTGCGTGGTGTTGTGGGGCGTGATCTGGCTGTCGCTGCGCCGGCTCGCCCACGAAGAAGAAGCCTGGGAGCGCTGGCAGGCGGAAGCGTCCATGCGCCGCTCCATCGAATCGGCTTACCGGCAGGCGCGCAAGATGGAAGCGCTGGGCAATCTGGTGGGCAGCGTCGCGCATGACTTCAACAACCTGCTGATGATCCTCTCGACCAATGTCCAGATCGTTCGGCGGCGCGGCGCTACCGGGCTGGATCGCGAGTTGTCGGCCATGGAACGTGCGCTCAAAAGCGGACAGTCGTTGACGCGCCAGTTGCTGGGCGTCGCCCGCAAGCAGCCGCTGCGCAACGAGACCATCGCGATCGGCAAGTGGCTGCCGGCGTGCCGCGAACTGCTGAAGGCGTCGCTGGGCGCAAAAGTCGCGCTGAACCTGGAAACGAGTAACGACGTGTGGCCGGTTCGCGTCGATGCAGCCGAACTCGAGCTCGCGCTGATCAACGTGGCCGTGAACGCCCGCGACGCCATGCCGAGCGGCGGCACCTTCTCGGTCCGCGCCGACAACGTGCGCTTTCGCCATGAAGACGGGTTTCCGATCATCGGGGAATTCGTGCAGTTGACGCTGGAGGACACGGGCGCGGGCATGGGTCCCGAAGTCCTCGGCCGCGCGTTCGAACCGTTGTTCACCACCAAGTCCAAAGGCATGGGCACCGGCCTGGGCCTGCCGCAAGTGTTCGCGTTCTGCGAGCGAGCGGGCGGAGTCGCGACCATCGACAGCGCGGTCGGCGCGGGAACCTCGGTGCGGCTCTATTTGCCGCGCGCGAGTGCGACCGTAGCGGAATCGCCCGACGCACAGCACGACACGACCGCGGCCAGTGAATCGCATGGGCTGCGCGTGCTGCTGGTGGAGGATAACGAAGAAGTGGCGGCGGGCACCGAAGCGTTGTTATCGATGATGAATCACCAAGTCACGCATATCTTCAACGCGGACGGCGCGATCGCCGTGCTGGAGGCGGCCCGCCGCGACGTCGCGAATGGCGGTTTGCTGCCGTTCGACGTCGTGCTCTCCGATATCCACATGCCGGGCAAACTGAACGGCATCGACCTGGCCGAGATCCTGCAAAGCTGGACGCCGCGCGTGCCGGTGATCCTGGTGACGGGTTACGCCGAAGAACTGGACCGGGCGCGTGAAGTCGATGCGCGCGTGCTGTCCAAACCGTTCGATATCGCCCTGCTCGATTCGCTTCTTCAAGCCATTCGCGAAAACCTGAGCGCACGCGCCGACAATCGCGAACACGGCGAAGCGCAGCACTGAACCGGGCGCCTTTTCCACATCGTTTGTAAAAATATCCGCTCGCCGGCCGCCATGGGGCGGGGCTGCCCTCGGCTGTGGAGCGCATCGTTGCGCGCACGGCTGCGACCCGGCACGCGAGTTGCGAGCTTCAGGTGGAAGTGCGGCGAATCGGTTCGACGCGTCGCAACTTAATCCAGGCCACCCAGGAGGCAGCCATGCGACACACCGTTATTGGTATCTTCGATACCTACGACCAGGCCGAAGTGGCGCGCAGCGCACTCGTCGCGTCAGGTTTTGCACGTTCCGACGTGGAACTCCAGGCCGCACCCGAACCTTCCTCCCCCGCTGACCCGGCGCTCGCGCCCGGCGCCGGCCAGCCTCCCGAAACCGGCGGCGTGCTGGCGAACATCGAGCGCTTCTTTTCGATGCTGTTCGGCGGCCGCGATCAGCCGCCCGAAGTGGCGCATTACTCCGAAGCGGTGCGGCGCGGGGCGGTGCTGGTGGCCGTCGATACGGCAACCGAGGCGCGCGCAGATACCGCGCGCCAGACGCTCGCCGAACAAGGCGCAATCGATATCGACGAACGCGCAGCCAGCTGGGGCACGCTGAACCACTCGCGCACGGCGAACGCGGCAGCCGCCGAAGCCGATGATCGCGATCATTCGCTGCTCGACGAACTGGGCCTGGGCTCCGGCAGCGCCGTGCCGGGACGTGCGCCGGTCAATCCGCCGGCAGATCCGCTCGACCCCGTTCGCGCAGATGCCAATCGAGATGCCAATCGAGACGCCAACAGAGACGCCTACCGGGCACGCGCTTATCCGCATGCGGACCGTGACGATCCGGCTGTGCAGCCGCTCGACCCGCTCAACCCGACCAGCCGCGATGTATTTGCCGGCGGCAGCGATTCGTCGTACCGGGCAACTGGCGGCGATCCGATGACCAGCGGCACGGCTTGGCAGGACACGAAAGAAACGACGCTGCGTTCAGCGGGCGCGGAAGATCCGTTGACCGGAACCACTCCCGCACAAGGTTGGCGCGCTGTCGACCCACTCGATCCGCTGGATGAAACCGAAACGTCGTCGCGAGTGAGTGGCGCAAGCGCCACAGGCGCACCGGTTCCGGGTACGTTGAGCCAGACCGGCGATTCGGCGCTCGGGACACGTGCGGGCACGCGAAGCACGATGCCGGACGAATACATGGAGTACGAAGACGAGTTCCGCAGCGACTACGAGTCGAAGTACGCTTCGACGGGCGCGAGTTATGAAGAATACGAGGAAGCGTACAGATACGGCGCCTCAGCCGCTGGCGACGAGCGTTATCACCGCCGAAACTGGGACGATTCGATGGAAACCGAGTTGCGCCGCGATTGGGAAGGCCGCAGCCCGGGCGGCCATGACACCTGGGAGCGCTTCAAGCTCGCGGTGCGGCATGGCTGGGAGCGTGTGACGGGCCATCAGCATCACCTATGACCCTTGCTGCTCAACGCGTCGAAACGCCAACGGCCCGCTAAAGCGGGCCGTTGGCTTTTTGCTGGCGGGCTTTTACAGCCTAAACCGTCGCAAGGCGCTGCACCCACGCGACGTATTTATCGACGAAATTCTGCAGGAACTTGCGCGTGTCTTCGCTCACGATCGTGCCGGTGGCATCAATACGGTTTGTATCGTGCTTGACGAACATCTCCGGATGACCCATGAGCGGCACATCGAGGTAAGCGAGCACATTTCGCAGATGCGCCTGCGCGAGCGCCGTGCCGGTCGCGCCCGGCGACGTGCCCAGTACCGCGCCGGGCTTGTTGCCCCACACGTTGTGGCCCCACGGCCGCGAACCCCAGTCCAGCGCATTCTTCAGCACCCCGGGAATCGAGCGGTTGTATTCCGCCGTCACGAATAGCAAGCCATTCGCCGCCGCTATCTTTTGCTTGAAGGTTCGCGCAACTTCGGGAAAGTCGCTGTCGTAGTCCTGGCTATAGAGCGGCAGGCTCGCGATATCCAGGAACTCGAACGAAAAATCCGCCGGCGCAAGCGACGTCACCGCGTGCGCAAGCTGCTTGTTGAAAGAATCTCGGCGAATGCTGCCGACAACAACCGCAATCTCGTAGGTCATGGCTTGTCCCGATGACTGATTGAAGCGGAGCAAATCGAACTGCATCCGCGAATATGCCCTGTATCGGCCAGCACATCATAGGCGTTCGGCTGAATCCAAGGTATCCGGAATCGGTCGGATTGATGCCGGGACCGGCATGTGACTGTGCACGTTTCGGATCGCGTTCTGCCTCAGGTTGGGCGTTTCGATCGATACCCGAGGACAAGTCCGCTGCAAGCCATTTTTGAGATGATTTCCACAAAGTTGTCCACAGAAACTGTGGACAACTTTGTAGATGTTTAATAATTCGCACTAAACCGCCAAGAGACTTGGCGGCATACGACTAGGCGCCTGGCGAAGCCCGCCAGGAGCGATGTTAATGGCCGAAAAACACATTGCATTGCGACGGCGGGCCTTGGCACGTCGACGGCTGAGAAGCGGCATCGGTTGCGGCGTTGGCAGCACCTGCCACAGCGAACAAAGCGACAGCGGCGAAAACGGAAAGCATGCGTTTCATGGACACCTCGGTGAATTGGCAACGATCGAGTTGGATCGGTGAACCGAGAATATCGATTAAGCGGACACAGACAAATGGTCGTGTAAGGAATTGATCCTTACCAAAAGCGCAATGATTGAACGGTGCAGAGCAGGACAACGAGCGATCATCTTGGCGCGTCGGCACAAAACTTCACATTCATGCGCGATGCACAACAATATGTTTTCTCAATCGACATTGGTCGTCGATAGCGATGTGAATAGACTGCTTCACATCGACGGCGTGAAACGCGCTGTCTCCAAACAGTGAAGGGTTCATCATGAAACGCGCGCTTACCGGAAGTTTGCTTGTCGCCGTATTGGTCTCATCGGCACCCGTTTTTGCCCAATCCACTGGCACCGTGCAGCAAAACGCCTACGCACCGAGAACGCGAGCCGAGGTGAAGGCCGAACTGATCGCCGCGCAAAAGAGCGGCGAACTCGACGCGATCCATACGGGAACTTATCCCCAGTTGCTGCCGTATCAAACCGCGCGCTTTCAACGCGTAACATCTGGCGCGGATACGGCCGTGACGGAAGCGGACGGCACGCGCGTGAGCACGCAATAAGCGCGATCTCGACGCTATTGCGGGACGATGGAGCAACCCGGCGGGTTCGATTGATGAAGCCGCGTTATCCATCGAAAACCGTACGCGCGGTTTAATGTTCGACCTACGGGACGTGAACCGCATAGGTAGCCGTAATGTTCAAGATATTGAAGATTACGCGCGAGCAAGCGGGTCTCTAGATCTTCGTCATCAACTCATCGCGGCAAGACACACCGTGACCGTGACAAGCGAGATCACCGTGGAGAACAGAATGGCGCTGGACGTCACCGCCGCCTCCCGTTTGTAAAATTCCGCGAGCATGAACGGCCCCGTCCCCGTGGGTAACGCGCTGAGTATGACGGCCGTCTTCGCCCACAATACCGGCAGTGCGAATGCATGAAACGCCAGCCACCAGGTGAGCAGCGGTTGCGCAATGAGCTTGGCCAAGACCAGCATGGTGGTAGTTTTCGCCGCGCCGCCTTCTGACTTCCCGGCAAGAAACAGCCCGAGCGCAACGAGTGCGCATGGGCTTGCCGCTGCGCCCAGCAACTTGAGAAACGTGTCCGCACCACCCGAGATAGTGAGCCCCGCTCCGCTGCACAACCACCCCGCGAACGGCGCGAACAACAACGGATTGGTGACCAGCGACCTGACCATCTTGCCAAGCGTGGCAACCAAATTCTTCTCGGTCCGCAGACCCAGCTCGATCAACACAATAGCCACAGCGAATAGCACGCACACCGTCATGACCGTCGCAATCACCGCGGGCGCGAGACTCGCGTGACCGAAGGCGAGCATGCATAACGGCAAGCCGATGAAACCCGTATTGGGATACGCAGCGTTGAGGCCGTCGAGGCTGGCATCGGCGAGATGACGCGACTGTTTCAATCGAATCAGCACGCTCAACACAAAGACCCCACCCGCACCCAGACCAAACACTGCTATGAACGCAGGCTGATCGAGCGTATGCCATGGCGTGGTCGCCATGATGTCAAAGAGCAGCGCGGGCAACGCCAGATAGACCACGAA
>DASYLW010000090.1:0-4797 GCA_036009385.1 Caballeronia sp. | reverse complement strand
TTCGTGAAAGATGCGTGCACGCTGCGAGCCCATCAAAGCCTGAGCCACCGACGCCGCCGGACTGTGCTCGACAAAATCCCTGAACGGTTCAATGCGTTGCCAGTTGCAGTAATCGCCGAAGAAACGCCCGGTTGTTTTCTCGGGCGTGTAGTTCCTGAACGAAGGTCCTGGATGAGTGGCGTTATATTCCACGCCTTCACGCAAGGGCTCGACCCAGTCTTTAAACACTCCGCGCAAGACGGCGGCGCCATCCAGCTCGAACGCTTCCCGTTCTGTTGCCAGCATGCTGCTCTCCTTTAACGTTAATCAAGCGGCGGTCTTCTGCCAACGCGATCGCCACCAGCAATAAAAGCGAGCCGATAAAAACAATCGTCGGCTCTCCTGAAGTCTTTAGCCTGCCGGTAACGCCGCTGCCGCGCTGCGTCCGCGAAGCCAGTTGATGCTGGTGAACAGCGCCACTGCGAACAGGATCAGCATGGTGGCCACGGCGAGAATGGATGGATCGATGGAATCGCGAATGCCGCTCCACATCTGCCGCGGTACAGTCCGCTGATCCGGGCCGCCGATAAAAAGGATCACGATGACTTCATCGAACGAGGTGGCGAACGCGAACACGCTGCCCGTTGCCACCGCCGGTGCGATCAACGGCAGCGTGACGCGACGAAAGGCGATCCACGGCGTTGCGCCTAATCCCGACGCCGCGCGAATCAGGCTCTGGTCAAACGAGAGCAGGGACGCCGTCACGGTGATCACCACGAACGGCGTGCCAAGCGCCGCATGCGCGAGTACGACACCCACGTAGGAATTGACGAGACCGAGCGGCGCGAAGACCAGATAGAACCCTGCAGCCACGACCACGATAGGGATGATCATCGGCGAGATGAGCAGCGGCATGATGACCGCGCGAAACGGAAAATTCGCACGGCTCAGGCCTAGCGCCGCGAGCGTGCCGAGGCAGGTGGCAAGCACCGTGGACGCGGCGCCAATGCCAATACTATTAAGGAACGCACGTTGCCAGTCGCTGCTGCCGAGTGCTTTCGTATACCAATGCAGCGAGAAGCCTTGCATCGGATAAGAAAAGTACGCGCCGCTGTTGAACGACAGCGGCACGATGGCAAGAATAGGCGCGATCAGGAAGAACAGGATGAGCGCCGAGTGCACGCGCAACCATTTCGACGCGATGCGTTCGGAGAGCACGAGATGGCGCTGGCTTTGCATGAGTCTTTCTCCCTTAGCCGAAGCGCAGCCGGTCGATGCCGACGAGCCGGTTGAACACGAAATAGAACACGGCCGTAAAGATCACGAGATACGCCGACAATGCGCCGGCCAGCCCCCAGTTGAGCTGTTCGTTCGTCTGCGTCGCAATCAACTGGCTGATCATTTCGTCACCGGCGCCGCCCAGCAGTGCAGGCGTGATGTAGTAACCCAGCGCAAGCACGAATACGAGGAAGCAGCCTGCGCCGACGCCCGGCAAGGTTTGCGGCACATAGATACGGATGAACGCCGTGACGGGATGCGCCCCAAGCGATTGCGCCGCGCGCATATAGACGGGCGATACGCTCTTCATGACCGAATAGATCGCGAGGATCATGTAGGGCAGAAGGATATGGGTCATGCCGATCAGCACGCCGGTCCGATTAAACAAGAGCGGTAAAGGATGGCTGACGAGACCCAGTCCCATGAGCAAGCTGTTGATGACCCCGCCCGGTTGCAAGAGCACGTACCACGCGGTCGTGCGCACGAGCAGCGACGTCCAGAACGGCACGATCACCAGCAGCATCAGGCGGTTGCTCTTGGCGGCCGGCAGGGTGGCGAGCAAATACGCGACCGGATAACCCATCACGAGGCACAGCAGTGTGACCGACGCACTGATCCATACGGTGCGCGCGAACGCGTTCACGAACACGGAACTATCGGCGGGCAGGGAGGCGATAGTACCGTCAGGCGTGATAGTGGCGTCGACGGCGCCTAACAGATAGTCGGGCGTAGGAGACACAGCAGAGCGCTTCAGGATTCGCCAGATGTCATGCGTGCCCCAGCGCGGATCGAGTTCTATCAGCGCAGGTTTCCAGGCGGGTGGCGCGGTCTCGGGCAACTGGCGCGCGGTCCGCATCAGCAAGCTGCGAAACTCCGGCAGGTAGAAATTCAGCCGTCGCGCAACGGTTCCCAATTGCCCCTCTGCGGACGCACGGCGCATGTCCGCTGCGAGGATGGCAAAGGTGTGTTCGTCGGGCACGCCTTCGCCGTTCCACGACTTGAGCGCCTGTGACAACGCCGGCAGGTTCACCGGCACCTCACGATTCTCGACACTGCGCGACAGCAGGATCGCGATGGGCGCAATGAAGGTGGCGAGCAGGAACAACAGCAGCGGCAGCGCAAGCAGGAGCGCTTGAGCCGACGCCTGGCGACGGGTCCTGGCGTACGCCGCGCGGCCATCGGCCCCGAATCCGGAATCGGAGCCGGCGGACGGTTCGCGCTCAGCCGGTTCCTGCAGATTGCTGGTCACTGTCACGGTCACGAGTCGCCTTACTGCGTCAGCCAGACCTGGAAGCGCTTGTTGATCTGGTCGGCGTTATCCGCCCAGAAGCTCGCATTGATCTGCAGTGCATGCTTGAAGTTCGCGGGAGCTGTCGGCAGGTCGTTCAGGCGGTCCTTCGCAATCAACGGGATTGCATCCTTGCGCGGCGGCGCGTAAGCAATGTATTTCGTCAGGTCTGCGTAGCTCTGTGCGGTCGAGGCGGAAACAATGAACTTGGCTGCGGCATCGCCGTTCTTCGCACCCATCGGAATACCCCACCACTCGAAGTCATAGACCTGGCCATCCCACACTGATACGAATGGCTTGTGGTCCTTGTGCACTGCGTCGTCAATACGCCCGTTGTAGACCTGCGTCATGATCACCGCGCCGTCGGAGAGCAATTGCGGCGGCTGCGCGCCGGCTTCCCACCAGACGATGCTCGGCTTGATTGTGTCCAGTTTTTTGAACGCGCGGTCGACGCCGGCAGGCGTGCCGAGCACCTTGTACACGTCGGCGGTTTTCACGCCATCGGCGAGCAGCGCCCATTCGAGCGTCACCTTCGGCGACTTGCGCAGGCCGCGTTTTCCAGGGTATTTCTTCAGGTCGAAGAAGTCGTTGATCGTGGTCGGCGGGCTCTTGAGCTTGGTCGTGTCGTAGGCGTACACCGTCGACCAGACCATGGCGGCTACCGCGCAATCCATGATCGAGCCGGGAATGAAAGCGCTGGTGTTGCCGAGCGACTTGCGGTCGATCTTGCGCAACAAGCCTTCGTCACAACCGGTGATGGCGTCGTTGGATTCAAGGTCGATCAAGTCCCACGTGGGGTTCTTGGCCTGTTCCATCGCGGACAGCTTGGCGAGGCCGCCATCGTACGATTCCGTCGAGAAGCCGATGCCGGTGGCTGCCGTGAACGGTTCGAAAAACGCTTTCTTCGCCGCGGCCTCGTAGGCGCCGCCGAAGGTCACGACCGAGATGGTATCGGCTGCGCGTGCGTTGGCTGCGAACAGGCTGGCCGCTGCAAGGGTGAGCCCGGCGATGCCCGTCAGACCGGTTCGAACGAGTGTTGTTTTCATGTTAGTGGACTCCTGCGGTGAAGGACGGAGCAGGGCCGCGAGTGACAGTAGCGGCCGTTGCGAGGATCTTGCAGTCGTCGTGGCGCCATGCCACGGCGGTTGCACTGCCGAGTGACGGAAGATCGTGGTGCTGCGTATTCGGGACTTTGACGATAAGGTTGTCGCCGTGACCAAGCTCCCCGAGTTTCAAGTGGACGCGGTGGTGATCGCCGCAATACACGAGTTCTTCCACGCGCGCGGTCACCACATTGGTGTCCGCGGCGTTATGTTCGGCGTCAGCGGACGCAATATGCGCGCGCTCGGGGCGCAACGCGAGTATTGCTTCCTCGCCGTTGCGCAGACCCCGCCCGCAGCGGCCGCGAATGACCGCGCCGTCCGGCAGTTCCAGTGTCGCCCAGCTTGCGTCCTGTTCGAGCACGCACCCTGTCAAGCCGTTGTTCTCGCCAACAAAATTCGCCACGAACGCGTTGTGCGCGTTTTCATAGAGTTCGGTAGGCGTCGCTGCTTGCTGGATGCGTCCATCGGAGAACACGGCTACGCGGTCTGACATGGTCAACGCTTCCGCCTGGTCATGCGTCACATATACGACCGTCAATCCCAGTTCGCGATGCAGCCGCATGATTTCGTATTGCATGGTTTCGCGCAGGCGTTTGTCGAGTGCGCCCAATGGTTCGTCCATCAACACCACGCTTGGCTCAAACACAAGCGCGCGGGCGAGGGCGACTCGCTGCTGTTGTCCGCCTGACAACTGCGACGGCCGGCGGGAAGCCAGTTGCGGCAACTCGACCATCTCCAGCGCCCGCTTCACACGCGCCTTTTGTTCTGCTTTGCCAATGCCTCGCACCGACAACGGAAACGCAACGTTCTGCTCGATCGTCAGGTGCGGGAAGAGAGCGTAATTCTGGAACACCATGCCGATGTCGCGCTGATGCGGCGGTTTATCATCAAGCCGTTTCCCGTTCAGGCGGATCTCGCCCTGCGTCGCGGATTCGAAACCGGCGAGCATCATCAGCGTGGTCGTCTTTCCAGAACCGGACGGTCCGAGTAGCGAGACGAATTCGCCTTTCGCTACTTCGAGATCGAGCCCTTCCACGACGTAATGAACGCCGTCATACGTCTTGCTCACGCCCGCGAAGGAGATAAAGGAGTGGGTTGACATCGTGTCGTGGGCTCCGGGTTTCAGATCGGTGTTGCATTGCGTGTCTG
>DASYLW010000089.1:0-21889 GCA_036009385.1 Caballeronia sp. | reverse complement strand
GAGAACGTGGCCGTGCCTTTGTCGGCGGCGACAACGAGGTAGGGGTCATCGGGATCATGGCGCACGGTATCTGGAGGTGGCACGATAACGCCGGCCACGCGGTTGTCCGTGACGTCGAGCAAACCACGCAGGAACATCTGGTAGCACGCCACGCCTTCACGCGCGAACGCCTCGCGATCAGTAACCGGCGGCGGGTTCTTCACCACGAAGCCGCCCTTCGATCCTACCGGAACGATCACAGTGTTTTTCACCATTTGCGCCTTCATGAGGCCGAGGACTTCAGTGCGAAAGTCTTCTCGCCGATCCGACCATCGCAAGCCACCTCGCGCCACCTTGCCGCCTCGCAAGTGCACACCTTCGACGCGCGGCGCATAGACCCAGATCTCGAACATCGGCTTGGGTTCAGGCAGACCCGGCACCATCGATGGATCCAGTTTGAATGACAAGTAAGGTTTGGGCTTACCTTCGTTATCCTTACGAAAGTGATTGGTTCGTACCGTCGCGTTGATCACACCCAGGAACTGCCGCAGGATGCGGTCTTCGTCGAGATTCGGTACGTTGTCGAGCGCGGTTTCTATTTCGGCCAGCACGTGTTGCGTGCGGGTGTCACGAAGCTCGCGGCTTTGAGGGTTATCGCTGGCCGTCCCGGGGAGAGCAGGATTGAAGCGCACCAGGAACAGTTCAAGCAACTTGCGCGCGATCGCCGGGTTGCCGGTGAGCGCGCGTTCTATATAGGCGTCGCTGAATGTAGACCCCACTTGCCGCAGATACTTCGCGTAAGCACGCAGGATCGTCACGTCACGGGCGCCGAGTTGCGCGCGCAGGACCAGTCTGTTGAACCCGTCGTTCTCGACTTCGCCGGTCCAGACGCTGGCAAACGCGTTCTCGAACAACTCCTTGACGCGATCGATATCGAACTCCACGTCGTCGGCCAACTCCAGGCCGAAGTCGTGTATCCATGCATGCGGCGCGCCCAGCGGTTCGATCCGGTACGGCCGTTCTTCATCCACGCGCACGCCAAGATGCTCGAGCATCGGCAGGCTATGCGACAACGCAATCGGGTCGCCCACCCGGTACACCTTGAAGCGAAACGCCCGGCGCCCGGCTTCAATCGGCCTGTAAAGGCTCATCGCGAGACCGCCCGCCCTCACTTGCGTTTGCTCGATCAATTCGATGTCGCGCACCGCCGTGCGAGCCGGATAATCCTCGCGATAACCCGCCGGGAACGAATCCGCGTATCGATTCAGAAGCCGGTTGCCCTGCTCCTCGCCGAAGCTGTCGATCAACGCATCCGCCAGATCGTCCTGCCAGCGGCGCGCGACCTGCACGATCCGCTGCTCGAGTTCGCGCGTATCGGCTTCGGGGATCGTGCCTTTATCCGAGCGCACCGTAATATAGATGCGCGCGAGCGGAGACTCTGACAGCAGTGGCGTGAACTCAATGCTCTTGCCGTTGAACGCCTCCATGAGCACCTTCGCGATACGTTTGCGCAGGTCCGTGTTGAACTTGTCGCGCGGCACGAACACAAGGCATGAAACAAAGCGGTCGAACCGGTCGCGCCGCACGAACAGCCGTGTGCGCTGATGCTCCTGCAAGCGCAGCACGCCGAGCGTGATATCGAACAGATCGTCTTCATCCGCTTCGAAGAGCTCTTCGCGCGGATATTGTTCAAGCACGGTGACTAGCGACTTATGCAAATGCCCCTTCGCGAGAAAGCCGGCGCGCCTGATGATGTTCGCGCATTTGCGCCGCACGATCGGAATCTCGGAGGTAGGAACCAGATACGCGGTGGACGTGTACAAGCCAATAAACCGCCGCTCCCCGATCACCTTGCCATCCGCGCCAAAGCGCTTAACGCCAACGTAGTCCAGATAACCCGGCCTATGCACGGTCGCGCGTGAATTCGCCTTGGTGAGAAAGATCGGTGCGGCGCCGTTGATGATGGCCGCGGCGGCAGGAGGCAACGGCGTGGTGTTATCGGCTGAGGGCGGTCGCAGGCTTTCACGCAACAGTCCCGCGCCGGAGCCCGGCACGCCGCGCAGCGCAAAACCGCTATCTTGCGTAATGAGTTCGTAGTCGCGGTGTCCGAGGAAGGTGAAATGATCCGCCACCATCCACTCCAGGAACGCGCGTGCCTCAACACCGTCCGCGCTGGTCTCGCGCGCTTTCATTTCACCTATGGTTGCACGCGCGACCTCAACGATCTTCGGCCAGTCTTCAACCGATGCACGCACGTCGCCGAGCACGCGAGCGATGTCGCTGCGCAGCTCCTCTAGCTTTGCAGCGTCGCCGCAGCGGTCCACTTCAAAATGAATAAACGATTCGAGGCGCGATTGCGGATCGCCGTTGTCGACGTGACCCAGCGCAATACGCGTGATCGCCCCGCTTGCGTCGCGGGAGACCCGGAACACCGGGTGTATAGCCGAATGCATCGCGAGACCAAGACGGTTGACCGCCATGGTGACCGAGTCGACGAGGAACGGCATGTCGTCGTTGACGATCTCGACCACCGTGTGATCGGAATGCCAGCCGTGTTGTTCGAGGTTGGGGTTGTAGACCCGCAGGACTTCGCGCCCCGCCGTGAATTTTTGCGCCGTCTGCCAGTGGGCCATGGCCGCGCCGTATAAATCGGCGATATCGCGGCTCTGGACGTCTTCGGGGTCCGCGAGCTCGTAGTAATGGCCAAGGAGGGGTTCAACGACATTGAACGCGGGCTCTGGAAGCCGTCCCCGCGCAAAGTCGACTACATCGGTGAGAAGGTGCGCAATGCGTTCTTCGCTCTTGGTCAGCATGTCGTCTCCCGGATCTGGCACATACGGTGCTCGAATTATGCGCCAAGTTTTGTGACACTTGAGCGCCGGAAGCACCGTCCGCGGAAACCCTGACACTAACGCTGATTAGAGCCCGACACGACATCAATCCACACCGCGAGCACGAGAATGCCGCCCTTCACGATCATCTGCCAATACGAATCGACATCCAGCATGGACATGCCATTGTCCAGGCTCGCCATGACCAGCGCCCCGATCAATGCGCCATAGACGGTCCCTGACCCACCGCGCATGGACGTCCCGCCGATAAAGCACGCGGCAATGGCGTCGAGCTCGCCCATGGTTCCCGCCGACGGCGACCCGGCTGCCAGCCGCGCCGTGTTGACGAGTCCGGCAAGCGCGCACATCAGGCCCATCAACGCGAAGATCATCAACTTCACGCGGTTCGTATTCACGCCCGACAAACGCGTCGCTTCGAGGTTTGAACCGACTGCATAAATGCGCCGGCCGAACACGGTCTGCGTGGCGATATAGGTGAAAATACCGAGCAACGCGAGCAGCAATAACACCGGTACGGGAATACCGCCGTACCGGTTCAGCGTGGCCACGAACGCAACCAGCACGAGCCCTGCCGCCACGATCTTCACGCCATCCTGCCAAAGCGGCACGACCGGCAGCTTGTAACGCAGACGGTTCTGACGCTGGCGCACGGTCAGCATAACGAGCAACGCGAACAACACGACTGCAAGCGCATTGCCCGCCATGCGCGGCAAATATCCCTGGCCGATGAACACCAGATTGCTGGACACTGGCGCGATCGTCGAACCGCCTGTCACACCCAGCAGCACACCCCTATACGCCAGCATGCCGCCAAGCCCGACGATGAACGATGGCACCCGCAGATAAGTCGACCACCAGCCATTGAACATGCCGATTGCAATGCCGAGCAACATGACCGCCGGCACAGTGAACTGGATCGGCCAGTGATGCGAGACATCGAGAATGGCAGCCACGCCGCCGAGCAAACCAAGCAACGAACCGACCGAGAGATCGATCTCTCCCGAGATGATCACGAACACCATGCCGCACGCGAGCATGCCGGTGATCGACATTTGCCGCAGCAGGTTCGACAGGTTGCGTGGCGTGACAAACGCGCCATCGGTGAGGAAAGAAAAGAACATCCAGATGACGGTTACTGCGAGCAGCAGAGCAAGCAACTTGTATCGCGTGAAAAGCTGCTTGAAGCGCTGCCCGGACGTGCCGCTTGAACTGCCAGTGGCGCGGCTTTTGGGCGACGAGGTGACGTCAGGTGTCATGCGACGCTCGCTTGAAAAGAGTTTGTCTTCGGGGTCGCACGGATGGCCGCCGCCAGGAGTTGTTCTTGCGTGAGCCCAACGTTCTCGAAGTCGCCGCGCAGCTCGCCTTCGCCTATCACCAGCACGCGGTCGCTCACGCCAAGCACTTCATTGAGCTCCGACGACACCACGATGATCGACACGCCGCGGCGGGCCAGCGCAAACATGAGCTTGTAGATCTCGAACTTGGCGCCGACGTCGACTCCTCGCGTGGGTTCATCGAGGATAAGGATTGCCGGGTCGGTCAGCAGCATCTTGGTCAGCACGGCCTTCTGCTGATTGCCGCCGGAGAGGCTGCCAATGGAGAGCATTGGCGTGGCTGCGCGCACGGAAAGCCGCTTCATTTCTGTATGGATCGTATCCAGTTCGGCAGCGGAATCTATGCGGCCGCCCTTCGCAAAACGGTTCAGCACGGCCAGCGTGATGTTATGTCCCACGCCCAGTTGCGGGACGATGCCGTGACGCTTGCGGTCTTCTGGCACCATGCCGATACCGGCATCGATTGCATTGGCCGGGGTCTTGATCTTGAGGCGCTTGCCGTTCAGATAAACCTCCGCCTCACTGACGCCCGGGTAAGCGCCGAAGATCGCCTGCATCAGTTCGGTCCGCCCTGCGCCGACCAGCCCGGCAACGCCGAGAATCTCCCCCTTGCGCAGTGAAAACGAGACGTCATCCACCCGCTTGCGCCGGGGATTGGTCACATCGAAACAGGTGACGTGGCGCGCTTCAAAGATCACTTCGCCAATGGCGTGCGGCTCGCGCGGGAACAGGTTCTTGATCTCCCGGCCGACCATCATTGCGATGATGCTGTCGGTGCTCAGATCCTGCATGGGCTGCGTGCTCACATGCTTGCCGTCGCGGATCACGGCGATGGTGTCGCAAACGGCTTCCACCTCCTCGAGCTTGTGGGAGATGTACACGCACGCCACGCCGCGTTTCTTCAGGTCACGCACGATGTCCAGCAAGATGCGGATTTCGCTCGCCGTCAACGACGATGAAGGTTCATCCAGGATCAGCAACTTCGCGCGCTTGTTCAATGCCTTGGCGATCTCGATCAGTTGCTGATGGCCACCGCCATAATTCATCACAGGCTGAGCCACGTTGATGCCGCTGATGTTCAGCTCACGCAGCAATTCGTCGGCGCGCTGGTACATTGCCGCGTAGTTCATCCGGCCGCCGCTCAGCGTGATTTCGTTGCCGAGGAAGATGTTCTCCGCCACGGACAATTGCGGCACCAGCATCAGTTCCTGATGGATGATGACAATGCCGGCATCCTCTGTTTCGCGGATAGTCGATGCCTGCAAAGGCTTACCTTCCCAGAGAATTTCTCCTTCCCACGTGCCGTGCGGATAGACGCCGGACAGCACTTTCATCAGCGTCGATTTGCCTGCGCCGTTCTCGCCGCACAAACCCACGCATTCCCCGGGGGAGACCACGAGGTCGATTCCATCGAGCGCCTTCACACCGCCAAACGTCTTGACGATACCGTGCATTTCCAGCAGCGCGTTTGCCATGCGGTTTTTATCCTGGACAGTGAATCAGCGTGAAGGCCTCAACTTGAGTGTTAAGCGGCCCTCACGCCCGGCATGACGCAGCGGAGTGCTTAGTTCCCTGCCAACTGGGCCTGCGTATAGAAGCCGTCCTTCACCACGGTGTCGACATTGCTCTTGGTCAGGAGCGTCGGCTGCAGCAACACGGTGTTGACCTGCTTCATGCCGTTGTCGTATTTCGCGTTATAGGCCGGTTGCTGCCCTTTCGCCAGGTCCACCGCCAGCTTGGCCGCTTCGCCTGCAATCAGCTTCAGCGGCTTATAGACGGTCATGGTCTGCGTGCCGTCCACCACGCGCTTGACCGCCGCCAGGTCGGCATCCTGTCCGGAGATAGGCACCTTGCCCGAGAGGTGCTGCGCGGCCAGCGCTTGAATGGCACCACCCGCCGTGCCGTCATTTGACGCCACAATGGCATCGATCTTGTTGTTGTTCGCGGTCAGCGCATCTTCCGTGATGCGCAGCGCCGTCGCAGCGCTCCATTCCGGCACCCATTGCTGGCCGACAATCTTGATGTCGCCGCGATCAATGGCTGGCTTGAGGATCTTCAATTGCCCTTCACGCAGCATCTTCGCGTTGTTGTCGGTCGGTGCGCCGCCGAGCATGAAGTAGTTACCCTTGGGCTGGGCATTGAACACGCCTTGGGCCTGCATTTCGCCGACCTTTTCGTTGTCGAAGGAGATATAGGCGTCCACATCCGCGTCGAGGATCAGGCGGTCATACGACACGACCTTGATGCCCGCCTTCTTTGCTTCGGCCACTACGTTGCCGAGGGTTTTCGAATTGAACGGCACGATCACGATGACATCGACGCCCCGCGAGATCAGGTTTTCAATCTGCGATATCTGCCGTTCTTCGCTGGCATCGGCGGATTGGACGGATACCTTGGCGCCCAGCTTCGTGGCGGCGGCCACGAAATAATCCCGGTCGCGCGACCAGCGTTCGACCCGCAGGTCGTCAATGCAAAAGCCAATTTCAGGCTTGTCCTTGCTCGCATGAGCCAGGGCAGGAAGTACGGTCAACGTGGCGAACATCGCTCCACAGACAAACGATCCGAGCACGGCACGGCGTTTTACAGTCTTCATGTCTCACTCCTTTTTATGGTTGACGGGCCGATACGTCTCCCTGCGCGGCCGGTCAGGGCAACGCATGTGCGAGAGAAGGGACGTCGGCGGAATTTACTGCTTGCGCCGCGAATCGATGTTCGCGGTCGTCGGTTTTACTGACTACTTGTTACTTGTATATCGCCCTGTTGACGATATTTTCGAGTTGCTCTTGTTGCCCGCTCACATGCTGAGGGTTAACACGGCGTGCCAGCGCATCCATAGCCAGCGATTCAAGAGAGTAACCGCCCGAGAGTATCTTGCGGCCAAATTCCGTGTCCCAACCCGCATAACGCTGGGTCTTGAACTCGGCAAGCTTGTCGTTCTCAACCAGCGTGGCGGCCCGTTCAAGCGCGATAGCTATGACATCGATTGCACCTATGTGCCCGAAGAACAGGTCCTCTGGCGCTACGCTCTGGCGCCGTACCTTGGCATCGAAATTCATGCCGCCACCGCTAAAGCCGCCATGTCGCAGGATTTCATATAACGCCAGCGTCAGCTCTTCAACGCTGTTCGGAAACTGGTCGGTGTCCCAGCCGTTTTGCGGATCACCGCGATTCGCGTCGACACTGCCAAAGATGCCGAGTGAGTAAGCCGTCGCAATCTCGTGATGAAACGAATGTCCCGCGAGCGTTGCGTGATTCGCTTCAATGTTCACGCGGATTTCATTTTGCAACCCAAACTGCGCGAGAAAGCCGTGGACCGTGGCGACGTCGTAATCATATTGGTGCTTGGTCGGCTCCTGCGGTTTCGGCTCGATCAGCAAGGCACCCTTGAAACCCGTCTTGTGCTTGTGCTCCACCACCATGTTGAGGAAGCGCCCGAGCTGATCGCGTTCGCGCTTGAGATCGGTGTTCAGCAGCGTGTCATACCCTTCCCGGCCGCCCCACAACACATAGTTTTCACCGCCAAGCCTATGGGTGGCTTCAAGCGCCTGGAACACCTGGGTGGCCGCGAACGCAAACACTTCGGGGTTCGGATTGGTGGCCGCGCCGGCTGCGTAACGCGGATGTGAAAACAGGTTCGCCGTACCCCATAACAGCTTGATGCCCGTCTCTTCCTGCTTGGCCGCCAGATAGTCCGTAACGCCTTTGAAGTTGTTGACGTAGTGTTTGATGCTGTCACCTTCAGGTGACACGTCTGTGTCGTGGAAGGTGTAATACGGCGCGCCCAGTTTCGAGAAGAATTCGAACGCCGAGTCGGCTTTTACATGGGCCCGTTCTATTGGATCGCCGGGTTGCTGCCACGGCCGGTGAAAGGTGCCCTGCCCGAACATGTCCACGCCGGGCCATACGAACGTATGCCAGTAACAGACCGCCAGCCGCAAATGATCCTCCATGCGCTTGCCAAGCACCAGCTTGTCGCGATCGTAATGACGGAAGGCAAAAGGATTGTTGGACTCCGGGCCTTCATACCGCACGGCGGGCAAATGTTCGAAATATGACATCGCGTCTCCTTCTTTTTTAATGTGACACCATGCTGCCAGCATCGTCGCGGAGTGGGCAATTGCGAAATCCGCCAGCGCTCATGGTGTTTCTTCGGGTAAGTAATAATCAGGCTGGCGGTTGTCTGGTGCGCGAGCCTAGAATCAGCAAACGCTAAATAGACCCCGAAAAAAAAGCGCATATTGCGCTGCAACGGAGACGACGGGCATATCGCGACACCGCGGCATTTCGCCATAACGATATGCACTCGTCCGGAGTTCGATGACACGACCACAGACCGCTCAGGCTTCGCACCGGATCGCGCTGCTGTTCAACGCGAACAAGGTGTATGACCGCGAGGTCATTACCGGCATAGGCAATTATTTACTGTCCACGCGCGTCGCATGGGACCTCTTCCTGGAGGAGGATTTTCGCTGCCGTCTGAACGGTATCGAACGATTTGAAGGCGATGGCATCATCGCGGATTTCGATGATCCGGCCGTGGCCGAAGCACTCGGCGATTCGCAACTGCCTGTGGTCGCGGTGGGTTCGTCTTATGCGGACCCGGCGTGTTATCCCGCCAGGCTGCCGTATATCGCCACCGACAACGCGAAGCTGATGTCGCTTGCGTACACGCATTTGATCGGTGCGGGCTTGCAGCGTTTCGCGCTTTACAGCCTGCCTGAAGCGCCCGAAAATCGCTGGGCGCAGGAACGTGAACTGGCGTTCAAGGCGCTGCTCGCAGCCGACGGGCTGGAAGCAGATATTCATCGCGGCCTGCCGACGAGCGCGCCGGTCTGGAGCCAGGCAAGCGCGCAACTGACCTCGTGGCTCGAGAGTCTGCCGAAGCCCGTGGGTGTGATCGCCGTGACCGATGCCCGCGCGCGGCATCTGCTGCAGGCGTGCCTCATATCGGGTATTCCCGTGCCTGAGCAAGTGGCCATCATCGGCATAGACAACGACCCGCTGACTCGCTCGCTCACCCGCATTCCCCTGTCTTCCGTGATCCAGGGAACCGAGGAAATGGGTCGGACAGCGGCGCATTTACTGCACCAGATGCTGGGCGGCGCGCGCTTTCATGGCAGGCGCATTCTCGTGCCGCCAGTGGGCATCAATGTGCTTGAATCGACCAGGCATCAACCGGTCTCGAGTCCCTATGTCATGCGTGCGCGCCATTACATCCGGCAATATGGGTGTCAAGGCATCAAGACGGAACAAGTGGCCGATTACGTGGGCGTGTCGCGCTCGTCGCTGGAGGATCACTTTCGCCGCGAACTCGGCTGCACCGTGCACCAGGAGATCTTGAATCACAAACTCGATATCGCGAAGCAACTCCTCGCGCGTCACGATTTATCAAGCGCCGAAGTGGCCATTCGCTGCGGCTTCACTTCGCTGCAATACATGTACGCCGTGTTCCGTCGCGAACTGGACTGTACGCCGCGCGAATATCAGGAGCGCCTGCCGGTCGCGCCCTGTGTACAACCCGGCTGATCCCGCTCTTTATGAACCTCGCCGATATGCCCACCCCTCTTCGCCCAGGCTCCGTGCGCGTCAGTGTCGAACGCTGGGGAGAGCTGCCCGGCGGCGACGTTGCTCGCCTGTTCACGCTGCGCAATGTGCACGGCATGCGCGTCGCAATCAGTGATCTCGGCGCGACATTGGTCTCGTGGAATACCGCCGATCGCGCGGGACGCGTGGCCGATGTCCTGCTGGGCCACGACACGCCTGCCGAATATTTCGCGGGCCATGCTTATCTGGGCGGCGTGATCGGACGCTGGGCAAATCGCATCGAGAACGCGCGGTTCGCGCTCGATAACGTTGCGTATTCGCTCGATCGCAATGAGGGCGGCAACTTGCTGCATGGCGGCGCGGCAGGCTTTCATCGCGCACTATGGGACGCGCAGGAAGTGGATGGCGGACTGGTCCTCTCGCATGAATCGCCGGAGGGCGACGCGGGTTTCCCCGGCAATGTATCGACCACATTACGCTACACACTCGACGACGACGGCACGTTGACACTCGCGTATGAAGCCGTATCGGATGCCCCTACGCCGCTCAACCTGACGAACCACGCGTGTTTCAACTTGTCGGGCGACGAAACCGCCGATATCCGCGGCCACGTCATTTCTATCGATGCCGACACGTTCTTCGAAGTCGACGATGCGCTGATTCCCGAAGGCCGCGCGCAGGTCGCGGGCCACGCGTTCGATTTCCGCGCAAGTGCTCCGCTTGGCGCTCGGCTCGACTGGCCGCACGATCAGCTCGCGCGTGCGGGCGGTTTCGACCATTGTTATGTCGTGGGCGAAAGCGGCAAGACGCTCAAACCCGTCGTGCGGCTTTACGACCCCGGCAGCGGCCGCGAATTGACGATGGGTACCAACGCACCCGGTGTTCAGTTCTACACAGGTAATCATCTCGATGGCATCGTGGGACGGCATGGACGGCGTTACGGCAAACACGCCGGCCTGTGCCTTCAGGCCGGCGCGTTCCCGAATCAGGTCAACATGGCGGACGCGGGCAGCGTGATCGTGCGCCCTGGCGAACCGTACCGGCAGGTCACGTGGTACCGGCTCGGCTTGCAGCAATAGCCGGAAATAGCCGGTAATAGTCCACATTCGTCCCTGCTATTTCACTACGACCGTGCCTGTCATATGCGGGTGGATCGAACAAAAATACTTGTACGTGCCGGGCTTCGAGAACGTCTGTGAAAAGTGCTCCCCGGAATCGAGCGGCGCCGACCTGAATTCGCGCGGCGTTGCATCATTGACGATGGTATGTGGCATGTCGTCATGGTTTTCCCACGTCACGGTCGCCCCTGCTGCAACCGGCAACTGAGCAGGACTAAACGAAAAGTTGTCGATCACAATGGTAGTGGCCAGTTTCGTCTCGGCCGCGAATACGGGCGCGCCCGCCAGCGCCGCTGCAACCCACAATGCGGTCATCGTTTTAGCGGCCCGCTTGGCAATCTGCTTGACTACCTGCTTAACCGCCCCTGCACGCCGAAGATCAGGCATTGTCATCATTGTTCTCCGCTTGTTCAAGATGGCGTTCATACGCTGAGCCGCGTGTCGACAATGGCCAGCTCGGCCTTGCCCGGGACATAATTGACCGAACGCACTCCCAGCATCTTGCGTAGCGCGTCGGCGGGGACTTTCATCGGACCGGGACCTGCCGCCGTTCCCGGTGCCGGCTGCGGAAACGCGGTCGACAACGCGGAATAAAAGCTGATCTCGCCTTCAACTTTTTGCGCGACCTGATGCACATGACCGTTGAGCACCGTGACCGAGCCGAAACGCTTCATCATGCTCAACGCCTGCGCGCTGTCATCGGTGCCCCAGCCCCACTGCGGATACAACGACCAGAGCGGGATATGTGCGAACACCACGATTGGCGTGCTGCTCGTGCGCGCCTGCAAATCTTTTTTCAGCCACGCCAGTTGTTCATCGCCGAGAAATCCCAGGCCGCCGCCGCGCAGATCCAGCACGTTCGTCAAGCCGATGAAATGCACCCCACCCTGGTCGAAGCTGTACCACTTCGGGTCCGCAGGTTTGGCGAAGCGCTCAAAATACGAACCACCGTCATCGACAAGCACGTCGTGTTCGCCAGGAACGTAGTGCACGTCGAGCCCGGCGCTCTGGATGATCTGCGTGGCGGTGTCGAACTCGTCGGGCTTGGACAGGTGGCTGATGTCGCCGGTGTGGATGATGAACCTGGGCTTTTCCGAGCTCGTGCGGATCTTGTCGACGGCGTCCTTCAAGGTGCTCGCCGGGTCGACGTTCGGGTCCTTGCTGAAGCCGATGTGACTGTCACTGATCTGCACGAAGCTGAACGCATGACGGTCAACTTCGGCTGCCTGCGCAGTGCCGCTGATCAGCTTCGAGCCCGGCACGCCGCCGTTCATTGTCCACAGCATTCCCGCGCCGGCCCATGCCATGCACGTGAGGGCGGTGCGCCGTCTGGCGCCGTGTTCCGTGAGGGGTTCCGATGGCAGGATTTTCTTGTTGAGGTCGGGCATGAACGGCTCCTGGTGGATGGTTGTGCAAAACGGGTATGCACGGCAGGTGTGCATTGCCCCATGCCCACCAAACTCAGGCGCCCATCGCTTTATTCCCGATGAATTTTTTTCGCCAGACTCGCATAATCGGGAATAAATCAGGAAGCTGACCGGTAAGGTCAGTTGAGAGCCGGCGTCTTGAATCGCGGTGCTGCGGTACCGCAATACCAGCCGACCGGCGGCCCGTCATTCGCATTGGCGCGTGGGGCATGTTCATTACGTTGTGCGGCAACATCGGTTGCCAGGGAGAGCACCGATGGTGAAGCCCTCGCCGAATCGCTTTGACGCGGTGATGCTGCCGCATCTGGACGCGGCGTATAACCTTGCCCGTTGGTTGAGCGGCAGTCCTGCGGATGCCGACGACGTCGTGCAGGAAGCCTTCCTGAGAGCCTTTCGTTTCTTCGATGGCTACGAGGGCGACAATCCGCGCGCCTGGCTGCTGGCGATCGTGCGCAACACGTGGTTCACCGAATGGCGCAGGCAACATAACCGCGCCGACGCCACGCCCTACGACGACTCGCTCAATGTCGACGATCAACTTCCGGGCTGGGCCGATGAAAGCGGCGACGATCCGGAGAGGCTGGCGGTGCGACAGGACGAGACCGAACTCGTGCATCGCGCATTGGCTACGTTGCCGGTCGAATATCGTGAGGTGATCGTGTTGCGTGAGCTGGAAGACATGAGCTACAAGGACGTAGCGGCGGTTGCGGGGATACCCATGGGGACGGTCATGTCGCGGCTTTCGCGTGCACGCCGCCTGTTGTGCGCGGCTGTACGAGCGGCGCAGGGCGGGCCGGAACCGCAGGCGATCCGCCTGGTCAGAACACCACCCGCCGGTCCTGAGGAGTCCAAGCGTGGAAACTAGATCTAACTTATCGTCCAATGCAACGCTCGCCGAGAAGCTGCGCGACGGCTCGCTTTATGAACGGGCCCCGGAATCCTTGCGTGCGCAGGTGCAGGCGCGGTTGCAAGCAGAAATGGCGAGGAAAAGTCCGTCGCCCTGGAACTGGTCGTGGCGCATGTCAGGACTGCCGTTCATCGGCGGAGGAGTGGCAGGGATTGGCTTGTGCTCGCTGGTCTTCATGACGCTGCTCTGGACCCGGCAGCCAACCCGTGGCGGTGACCTGCAACAGGAGATCGTTTCGAGCCATGTGCGGGCGTTGATATCGGAGCGCCCGATGGATGTGCTGTCGAGCGACCAGCATACGGTCAAGCCCTGGTTCAACGGGCGTATTGACTATGCACCGCCCGTGGTCGATCCCCAGGCGCAAGGCTTTCCGCTGGTCGGCGGCCGGCTCGATTACGTGGATCATCGCCCTGTTGCCGTAATGATCTACAGGTATCTGAAGCATCCGATCGACTTGTATGTCTTTCCTGATGATCACGGCAAAAGCGATGGCAAAAGCGCGTCGTCGCCCACGCCTCTGACCACGCAATCCAACGACGGTTATTCGCTGGTCGAGTGGCGTCAGGACGGCATGGTGTATTGGGCAATCAGCGATGCGTCGCCGGTCTACATCAAGCGGTTCGCCGAAGCGATCAGGGCGGGCACACGGCAGTAAGCAGGATCTCGTGACTTAATACCGGCGTGCCGGCGGTCCGCGTTCACCCGTTCACGGACAGCCCGGCCTGGCGTCCTGATCCCGATCCTTGATCCCGATCCTTTATCCCGGTCATGGCGCGGCCCGGACCACTGCTGCGCCGCAGCTTCATCCGGCGTCGCGCTCCCGTTGCCCGTCGCTTTTTTACCGATGCCGAGAAGCGTCGCGGTCTTATGTGTCCCACAGCAGCGTTAGTCGCTGCGTCGGCACGTTCTCTTCGATCCAATCGCCATTCGCGCCAACAGTTGTACGCAGAGACATTTGCGATCACCTGCCCTTGTGCCTGAAGCCGATTCGGCGTCTCATGTAAACACCAGTGCGCGTGGGGAATTATCGGGCGAGGTAATCGTTTTCAACCGTAAGGACCAATTCCGCGGGAACGCTTGGGTGAATGCATGCACCCTCTTGCCGGCGCGCGGAACAACAGGCCACTTTCGACTGGTTTTCGCCAAAACATATTACTTAAGCCTATCAATATCTTTCGAATTGGCGCGTTAAAGGCTGTTTTGTAACGATCGGAAAAATGACGCGTAACGTCTGTAATGGCACTTCGTGGTCAACTGAATTAGCGTTCAGTTGCGCACCGTTAATGCAGTGGATCGCAGACGGTCCGATACCTGCTTACGGTAAAAAGTCAGGGCGCCTGTCGTCAAACCAGGTTGGGAGAAATGTCGTGAAACGCCTGAATTCTTGGCTACCGCTGGCGGCGGTGGCAGTGGCTGCAGCCTGTATTTGCGGGCCGGCGAATGCACGGGTCTTTGTGGGTGTGGGGGTTGGGGTGCCCTTTGGGGTCCCCTATTACTACCCGGTCGCGCCGGTTCCGTATTACTACCCTTACCCTTATCCGCCGGTCGTGGCCGTACCGGCGCCTCCGCCGGTCAACTATGTCGAACAGGGACAGGTGCAGGGTCCGGGTTCCTCGGCCGATGCCTCCGGACAGCAGGGCGGCTCCTGGTACTACTGCGAGGCATCGAAAGGCTATTACCCGTATGTGAAGGAATGCCCGGCCGGCTGGCGTCCCGTGGCGCCGCAGCCAGGCAACTCTCAGTAATCCTTGAACGGAAGGTCAAAGCGTCATGAAGTATCCAAGACTTGCATTACTCGTTTCAATGGGGGTTTCGCTGGGCATTCTGGGCGGTTGCGCCGTAGTGCCTTCGGGACCGAGCGTGATGGCCCTTCCGGGCACTGGCAAGACTTTCGACCAGTTCCGCGCAGATGACGGGTCGTGTCGTCAGTTCGCGTATGGACAGGTCGGTGGTGAGCAGGCCAATCAGTCCACTACCAATAACGCGGTGGGCAGCGCGGTGGTCGGTACGGCGCTGGGCGCCGCGGCAGGTGCGGCGTTCGGTGGGGGTTCGGGCGCAGCTGTGGGTGCCGGTGCCGGCTTGCTGGCCGGCAGTATGTTTGGTGCGTCCAACGCGCAAGGTTCGGCCTATGACGTGCAGCGGCGCTATGACTACGCGTATCTGCAGTGCATGTATGCGAGCGGTAACCGGGTGCCAATGCGTGGGCGCATGATGAGCGCAGCGCCGCCGCAAGGCGTTTATTCGACGCAGCCGCCGCCCCCGCCACCGCCGCCAGGAATGCCGCCTCCGCCGCCGCCGGGGTATTGAAGAGAACATGTTTTCGTTCGCACCCGGCCGAAGGGTTCAGTTGGAGGAGTGCGAACGAAAATCCTATCCCGGAGTGCGGATCGAATTGCTGATTCCGCGCGCGCAATCAATCACCGCCGGCGCCAGGCGCTGCTCCGCTTCGGCGAGCGTCCAGCGACTCGTGGGCGCAACAACATGCACCGACCCCACCGGCCGCCGCTCCCCGTCGACCACGGCCGCTGCGATCGTCATATCGCCAATGAACAGCTCTTCCCTGTTCGACGTGTAACCGCCAAGCCTTGCTCGCTCAGCGCGGGCGTGGCGTGGTACGGCTTGCGGGATGCACTTTCCTGACAACAGTCCGATGACACCCTGCGTAACGCTTGCGAAAAAAAGAGCTCCGCGAACCGAACAAGCGTAAATTCACTGGATAGGTTCCGGCCGGTTGCGCGGCAGTTGCATGGCCCGCGCAATCGGTCAAACGTCGAAGTCGGACAAGCTGTACAGCAGGAGCAACCATGAATACAAAACAAAGTAAAAAGGGACATCTCGAAGCCGCAGCGTCGCATCACGAGCAGGCCGCGCGATTTCATCGCGAGGCGTCACACCATTTCGGAGCGGGCAAGGACTATGACCATGCCGCCCATCAGGCGATCATGGCGCACGGCTACGCGCTTCACGCCATAGACGAAGCCAACAGCGTAGTCAAACACAACGCGGGTGCGTCGACGGTATTGCCGGCGCCAACGGGCACCGCCGAAACCACGACCGCAGCGCAGCATCACGCAACGGCGGCGGAACTCCATGGGCAAGCCGCGCAGCATTTGCGCCACGCAGCCAAACTATTCGACGACGACCGTAGCGCGGTCGCCCACGATACCCAGCTATCGTTTTCCCTTGCCGTACGTGCGTTAGCCCATGGCAACGAGGCGGCCCGGCAGCATGTCACGTTAATGCGTGAGAAAGGTCCGGTGACCGGCGCCGCATGAAAGCGCACGGTTGAAAGGACGTTGCCGGCAGCCGAATTAGGGCGCCATCACCGCCTTGGCTTCTTCGATCAGGAGTTCTCTGAACGAACGCCAGGGCGCATCCATATAGCGATCCGTCCAGTGGTCGCTATGCGTGAAGCAACCCGGCCTAGGTCGTAACAGCCGCGCTGCCGAATGGCTCGGCCATGCTCGTCTGGTTTCTGCCCGAAGCCTTCGCCCGATACACAGCCTGGTCCGCCACCTTGATCAGCGCGAGCGCGTCAGCCACCTCTTCGGCATCGGTACAGGCCACGCCAATGCTCACCGTGACGACCCCGTGTTCGCTGCCGCTGCGCTCGATCGCGAGACCGCGGACAGACGCGTGAATGGCGGCAGCAACCACGGCCGCGCAAGCACGATCCGTCTCCGGCAACACCACGACAAACTCCTCCCCGCCGAAGCGCGCAGCAATGTCGCCCGGGCGCTGGCTATCACGCGCGATCGCCTGGGACACGGCGGTCAACGCGTCGTCACCGGCCTGATGGCCGTACGTGTCGTTGTAGCTTTTAAACCGGTCGATATCCACAAATAAAAGCGCCAATGGTTTTCCCGAGCGTTTTGAACGATGCCATTCGAGCATGAGGCGATCGTCCAGACTGCGCCGGTTACTCAGGCCCGTCAGCCCGTCGATACGCGTCATATCGCGCAACTGCTGCTCCACGACCAGTCTGTGCCGGAATTCCACGGAGAGAAGCTGCGCGGCAAAGAGCAGGCCGACGATCAGCAGTGCAGTGACAATGCCGATAAACCACGCCCGGCTCGTCCAGTCCGCAAAGACGTAACGGGTCGCGGGCGCAATGATCACGATCATCTTCAGCTTGTCGAACTTGCGAAAGTTGTAGAGACGCTCCTCCCCGTCTTTTCCAGATTGGCCGATGAAAGACGTCTCATGCGTCTTCTCGAAGCGCTTGAAATTTTTTCGTCCGCTGAAGTTTTCATCGACCGGATTTCCATCGTTCGGATAACGTAGGATCACATGACCGTCGTCCTGCAAGAGCGTGATGTTTCCCCCCGGGCCGAGCTGGATGCCCGATAGCAAGTTCTCGAAGTAGTCGAGGCGAAACGCCGCCACGACCACACCGGCGAACGAGCCATCACGATGGTTCACCCGCCGGCTGAACATGAGATCGACTTCGCCAGGATTCAGGCGCGACTGCAGTGGACGGCTGACGAACAGGCCCAGCTTGGGATTGTCGCGATGAACGGCGAACCACGTTCGATCGGCCAGATCGACGTTGCGTGGAATCACGCTAGTGGAATCCACAATGATCTTGCCTTTCGAATCGAGGCACAACAACGAGCCTATGTACTGGCTGGCGGTAGCGGAGCGGTCGAAGAGGAGTTCCCGGCGCAGGTGGTCCGGCAGCCGCATGACATCCGCGTCTTGAGCACCATCCACGGCTGCCTGGACGGAGAGGTCCGTGAGCTGGCTGGTGTACGTGATGTCGTGTTCAATGACGCGCGCGAGGTTGTCCGCATTCTCGATCGCGCGAGCGGTCGCGTCCTGATGCCCCTGCACGAGGATCGCCAGGGCGAACCCGAGCACGATCACCGAGAAAGCGATGCTGCCTAGACCTATTGCATTCGGACGGCGTGCTAAAGCCGCTCTTAGCCGAAAGAAAATAGTCGGTTTTTTTAACATTCAAAGGCTTCCAACGCTAAGGCGCTATTGTCTGGCGCTTGTCGGACCCGAGCCGGTCCGCGCCTGTTGGCACTTCGCCGATCGACCCTCCCCGCTTGCAGGAAACGGTTCCCCTACAGCAGCAAATACTCGCGCAATCCGTCATTGCACTGCGTGCGCGTCTCGCCTTTTGATCTGCCTGCTTGATTCTGGTCGTTAGTGTGCGCCCCGGCACCATTCGCCGTGCAAATACTCTATGCGTTCCAAGAAGCGCCGCGATGATCTTTCTTCGCTTGTATGTGTTTGCCCGTCAAGGCTGTCATTGCGCCATGAGGGCGTCAATCTGCGCGTCGCGCAGCGAAATGCCGGATACGAAAAAGCCGTTCCGGCGAAATGCCGAACGGCTTATTCAAGAACTGTTTAATCGGGATACGCGATATCTTGCAAATCTCGCTGCTGATGCCGCGGAATCAACCGGCTATGGATACCGGGCTGGCACATCGATGAAACGGTAAGCTCCCCGTCATCAACGGCAGCGATTTTCCCAATGATGATGCACCCGCACTTTGTGGCACTCGCGATGATGATGATACGGCGCGGCGTAGGCCGGAGCGATAGCGCAGAACGTGGTTGCTGCAACAGCGAGGGCGATGGCGATTTTCTTCATGGTCTTTCCCATAAGTGTGAGGCGGGTAAAAAGTTAAGTTGCTTCACAAAGCGAGTGATGCATGCACAGGTAATACAGACGTCGACATCGGCGGACGAATTCAACAGCACACACCGACCTGGCTTCAAGGTTGATGTGTGGTCGATTACGCGTCCCAAGAGATCCCCGCCGGTCGATGGTTGTTCACCTACCCCCTGTTAACGGCGCGAAATCGAAATGGATAACAATTTTTCGACATTTTTTGCAATAAAAAGGGCCGGGTTCAGGAGGGTCAAGCGGGAAACAGGACTAAGCTCAGAATATGGGTTGAGGCCGGGCAATACTTCAGTCGAACCACGTTTCCGTCGGCATTTTGTAATCCACCCAAGTCCGGCGAGTAATTCAGTTGGTATGCACCGTTCATCAATCACGCTGCATATCAGGTCACGGCGTGCAGCTTGCTCACGCGCGGCGACATGCACGCAAGGCTCGTTCCTCCCACTCGAGGACCGCTTGTCATGCGGCGTAACGCATGTAAGCAGCCTTGCAACGCAAGAGAGGCAAGCACGACATACACTGGATACGCGTCTTCTCCCAAGACGCAGTTGTGAGTGATGCAAGTGACTGCAGCTTGGCCCGCCCTTTTGGGCGGGCCGTTTTTTTCTTCACGAACGAACGAGTCACTAATGAACCGTATCCTGTTCGCACCCGCCGTTGCATGCCTGTTATTCGTTTCTTCAACTTACGCACAGTCGAGCCAGGACGTCGGCAACTCGGCAATTGCGCAGAATTTCCAATACATCAATCATCCGCCTGCGGCGCCGGTTCAAGCCAGTTCGCCGGCCGCAACCGGAAGAGGTCATGGGCATCGGCACCAGCAGGCCTCGACTGACGCCGATCAAACTCAGTAGCAGCAACGCGTGTGACTCTGTGACTCTGCGACGCTATGCCTGGAGGAAAAAGGGTTGCCGATCCTTTGGATTCTGAACGCTGGTAAATCGCGGTGAACCGGGATCTCGCGCACTGGCGTTCATCTCGCGGTTGGTTTCCGGCCTGTCGTGCACGTGCATGACTTCCCATGCAGTCCTGACGATCTGGCTGGTATCAGAGCAAACACTCCTTGAGCCTGGCCTCCGTGCCATCACGTCCAGTCTTCGGCTTCACACTGCTCGTCTGCGCCGATGGCCCTCCGGCGCCTGCAACTATTTTTCGGGTAGCGCAGATGCCCGGCCAAGCATGGGCAAACCGGCCTTCAGACGACGTTATGGCATACCGCTTCAACGCGATTGCCTGCCGGATCACGCAGGAACGCGGCGTAATAACCTGGATGGTAGTCCGATCGTAGCCCCGGAAGGCCATCGGAGCGGCCCCCGGCCTCAAGGCCGGCTGCGTGGAATGCGTCGACCTGCGCACGGGACGAGGCCTTGAAACACCAGTGCCGCTTGTTCTCGCCTGTCGCGCCCTGATCCAGGTACACGGCGAGACAGGTCGACGCAGCGTCCTGCGGCGTGCATCGCTCACCGTATCCCAGCGCGTGAGGAAGGTCGTATACCTTCGCCGCGCCGAGCGTGCTCATGATCGCGTCGTAAAAACGCCGGGCGATATCGAGATCGGGAACACCGATAGAAACATGATCGAGAAGCTGCATGCTCGGGCGCTCAAGGATAGAGGCTCAGGGTGGAGTGCTTAAGAAAGGCTAAGCCGGGTCAGGCTCACTGGCCCGCTTCAATCTGCGTGAAGGTGTAGAGAGACTTCAATTCGATCCCAATTCCTTCGAGCATTTCCTTGCCGCCGCTTTCACGGTCGATCACGCACAGCGTCAGCGAGACCGGCACGCCGTCGGCACGCAGTTTCGCCACCGCGTCGGAGATTGCACCGCCGCTCGACACGATGTCCTCGACCAAAACGAGCTTGCGTCCGGCCAGATCCGCACCTTCCGCATACTTGCATGTACCGTACTCTTTCGCTTCCTTGCGGATATACGCGGCAGGCAAGCCTGTCACCTGGCTGAGCATGGTCACGATTGGAATGCCGCCCATCTCGAGACCGCCCAATATTTCCGTGCCGGGGGGGATCAGGGGCACCATCGCTTCCGCAATCGCTTTCAGCAAGACGGGATCGGACTCGAAGCGATATTTGTCGAAATAGGTGTTGCTGCGCTTGCCTGAACGCAATAGAAAATCGCCGCTCAACTTGGATACTTCGCGGATTCGCCGGGCAATGGTCATGAATGGTTTCCTCTTACTTTTACCGGGTAACAATTGATTCGCGGTCGCAAATCTACGCGAAAACTCGCTTTCGCGGAAGCAATAATCCCAAGCCCGGTGATCCAATATGACGCAATGGCACGATCCCGCATGAATTGTCCGGCCGACGCAGCGCTCGATTGGACTCTGCGCCACTTACCCGCTAAAGGCGAAGGGGCACAGCCCTGCACGCGCCGGGCGGCGATAGACTCGGCGCCCACACCCGTTTCCACCCTGTCAGCACAGTCAGTGAACCGCCCATGATCACCCTGCAAAAATCCATTGAAACCTATATTCGGGCGAAGGTATGTCGGAGAAGGGTACCGGTCTGGCGCGTGCCGGTTTCGGCCGATACGACTGGTTGGCGGCGGAAAATTCGGGACAGGTCCGGCAACTCCGAATCACGATAGAAGAGATGACAACCCTCCCGCAGGACGCGGTCGAGCCGATCCTCCAATGGGCAGACGCCCTGCCGTACCCGTGGTGCCCTCGTGAGCGGCTTGGCGACGCCGCGCCGGGTATAACAGCGATCGACCGGATCCGCGCCGCGCTCGCTTAACGCATCGGCATCAAGAGCCGGGTGAGACGCCTGGGCCGAAATCTCCGGCCCAAGCCTGCCGGGAGCATCCGACAAGTTCCAATCCCGGAGCAATCCGGCTTGGGGCAAATCGAACGCCCACCCGACTTAGAGTGGCGCGTACGCCGGCTTGTAAGCGCACTCGCGGATCAGCGTGGTGATGTCGTCCGGTCTTGGCACGCGTGCCAGGTTGTTGTCGAAAATGCACTCTGCCACGCGCACGGCCACATGGAGCGAAGCCTCGAAAATCTTGCTTTGCGGCGGATAGATCAGGCCGGTTGCAAGACTGGTTTCGGAGACTTGCTCGGCCACTGCTTTGGCCGC
>DASYLW010000088.1:0-4069 GCA_036009385.1 Caballeronia sp. | reverse complement strand
TATGCGGACGACTTGAAGACTGTGGGTGTGTTGAATAGCGGTACCGATTCCAATCACTTTGCTAACCGGGTGTTTTCAGATGTACTGGTGTAGTTTGCTCGCGCCGGTGGACGGGGGCGGTTTGGGGGTTCGTGGTTGGTCGCGAATCCTGACACGAACACGCTTCGCCCCGTACGCTCTCGGGCAAGCACCCGTGCCAAGGAACCTGTACGGCCTCACGCGTACTTATGGCACACGCTTCAATACGAAGACGCGTCACCGCCCGTGCTCTCGGGCAAACACGATTGCCAAGGGATTGCACGGCCTCACGAGCATTTACTGCTTCGGTTCTTCGTGGGCCAGTTGCCCGGTCTGCGCGGCTGGCTACGTGACCTGGAGTTATTTTCGTCGGTTACGGCCCTACGCATTTTGGAGAGTTCGTTTCTTCGCGGGTTGCCGACGTAGTTCGTTATGCGTACAAATTCGGTGGTTGGTTTCCCGCGGATAGCGCGGGGTGAACCTTGGGCAGGTTCAGTCACTGGTGGCGAAGCGTGTGGGTATCCGTGTTCGGAGAAAGAGGGGTTCACACATCCTCCGCTCTTGCGAGCACCGTGCTTTTGGGGCACCTATGAATGGGAACTGCACGCTGTGGACACTTAGGGTAGCGTGGTTGAAAGCGTTTTCTTTGCTTCGTTTCTTTGTCGCTTTGGACAAAGAAATGACGTGCCTCCACGCACAGTGGCTAATAGTGATAAAGAGATTAGCCAACCTAAGCAAACAACAAACACCGAAAGCAGCAACCCGGCAATGACTCAGACCGCTAACATTGGAACCTGCCACCCCAACCCAAGACCAAGACCAATCGCGCCAGCAGACCTCCCCGTCCACCGGCGCGAGCGAACCTCACCGTGCAATAGTGGCGGACCCCTCGGTACGCAAATCCCGATCACCCAGCGCATCCCGGGCATTAAACGCCAGCGCGAACTGTGCGGCCTGCCGCCCAACTGTCGCCAACTGCTCCGCGACTTTCGGGTCCGAGCAGGAATCAATCGTCTCAAAGCGCGTTTCCAGCGAGTTGACCGCTGCGCCATACGGCGTCGGCCAGCCGCGCAACGCATGCACGATCGAACGCAGGGACGTGAGCACGGCACCACCGCCTTGCCAGCCGTAAGCTGTCACCACGCAGCCCACCGCCCGGCCGTCGAGGTAGGGGCGCTTGTCATCGCGGAGCTCCTCCAGCGTGTCCAGCGCGTTCTTGACCAGGCCCGAGACGCCGCCGTGGTAACCCGGCGTCGCAATGATGACCGCGTCGGCTTCGCGCACCGCCTCGATCAGGTCGAGCTGTTCTGCCGTGCGTTCGCCGTGTTCCGGCGCATAGTGCGGGAGCGAGTGCAGGAACGTGCCGCCGAACAGGCGCGTGCGCGCACCGTCGGCTTCGGCGCCTTTCAGGGCGAGGCGAAGCGCGCGTTCAGTCGATGAGGCCGCGCGAGTCGTGCCGCCAATGCCGACCACGAGCGGCCGACGAAATTCAAAGCTCTTCAACGAAATACTCCCAGGAGTGCAGCAAAGCCGCGCTTGGCGCAACAGTTCGTACGCAAGAACGCCGCGGCATATTGGCGACGCGATCACGCGGGTACCACGCATGGATCATGCCGCCATCTTAGCTATCGATATTGCGCGATGGAACCGAGCTTTGCTTGAATCGATATGAGCATTGCGTATTTCGAAGCCGATAAACGCCCCTGCCGGCCCCGCCGCGCAACGTACATACGGATAAGTCATTAGCCTTGCGCAATAGATTATTAAGCCGCGGCGCGGGTTACGTTAAACTTTCGCCTCTCGCGAACCAGGGATGAACGGCGGTCGGCTGCCCGAGCGAACTCGCTCAACGGGAAGTCCGCCGCTTTTTTTGTTTACATGATCGAAATACGCAATCTGTCGCAACGCTTCGCTGGCCCACGAGGCTGGATCGAAGCGCTGCATAACGTCAATTTGACGATTCCGCCCGGCCAAGTATTCGGCATCATCGGCCGCAGCGGCGCCGGCAAAAGCACGCTGGTCCGCACCATCAACCTGCTGACGCGGCCAAGCGAAGGCAGCGTGATCGTGGACGGCCGCGACCTCACCACGCTGCCCGCCGCGCAATTGCGCACGGCACGCCGTGACATCGGCATGATCTTCCAGCACTTCAACCTGCTGTCGTCGCGCACGGTGTTCGACAACGTCGCGCTGCCGCTCGAGCTTGTCGGCATGAAGCGCGGCGAGATCGAGGCGACCGTGTTGCCACTGCTGGAACTCGTCGGGTTGACCACGCAAAAAGATCGTTATCCTGCCCAGATCAGCGGCGGCCAGAAGCAGCGCGTGGGGATCGCCCGGGCGCTTGCCAGCAAGCCCAAAGTGCTGCTCTCCGACGAAGCCACGTCCGCGCTCGATCCCGAAACCACACGCTCCATCCTTGATCTGCTGCGCAAGATCAACAAGGAACTCGGCCTGACAATCGTGCTGATCACGCATCAGATGGACGTGATCAAGCAGGTCTGCGATCGCGTCGCGGTGCTCGATGCCGGCCGCGTGGTAGAGGAAGGCAATGTCGTCGATGTCTTCATGCAGCCGCACCACGAAGTCACGCGCGCGTTGATTGGCGACGTGATCGCCCACGAGTTGCCGCCCGCGTTGAAGCTGCGCGTGGCCGAGCGTTTGAAAACCGGCAGCGGTCATTTGCTGCGGCTCGCGTTCACCGGCTCCGGCGTCGACCAGCCGATTCTCTCTGAAACAATCCGCCGCTTCGAACTCGATTTCAACATCCTCCACGGCCAGATCGACGAGATCCAGGGTCAGGCATTCGGCTCGCTGGCGGTGCTCGCGGCAGGAAAACCGGCGAACGTCGCCGAGGCCATTGCTTATCTGCGTGAACAAGGTGTGGTGGTGGAGGAGATTTCCCATGTTGAGTGAAATGTTCGATATGTTCGTTCAGTCGTTCTGGGAAACGCTCGTGATGGTGGGCATTTCCGGACTGGTCGGCGCGGCTTTGGGGCTGCCGCTCGGCGTGCTGCTTTATCTCACCGACCGCGATGGCGTGTTGCGCAATCTCGCAGTGAACCGGGTCATGGGCGGCGTCGCGAATGCAGTGCGCTCGACACCGTTTATCATCCTGCTCGTCGCGGTGATTCCGTTCACGCGGCTGGTGGTCGGTTCGTCGATCGGGACAATGGCCGCCGTCGTGCCGCTGACTATCGCGGCCGCGCCGTTCATCGCGCGACTGGTCGAAACCGCGCTGCGCGAGGTCGATCGCGGCCTGATTGAAGCGGCGCAGGCCATGGGTGCAACCACAAGCCAGATCGTATTCAAGGTGTTGTTGCCGGAGTCCTTGCCGGGCGTGGTTGCTGGTTTGACGATTACGTTCGTGTCACTGGTCGGGTATTCGGCCATGGCCGGTGCAATCGGCGGCGGTGGTCTGGGCGACCTGGGCATTCGCTACGGGTATCAGCGGTTTTTGCCGGAAGTGATGCTGACGGTGGTGGTGATCCTGATTGTATTCGTGCAGCTTGTGCAGTCGTTCGGTGACTGGCTCGTGCGCCGCCTCAGTCACAAATGATCAGCCACAAATAATCTTTTATATAAAGCTCAAAGGGTAGTCCATGCAACGTCGATTCATACTCAAGCTGGCCGCTGTTTTCAGCGTAACGGCATTGCTCGCTAACGTCGCGCAAGCCGACGAGACCATCAAGGTAGGCGTGACCGGCGGTCCGCATGCACAGGTCATGGAAGTCGTGAAGCAAGTGGCTGCGAAGAGCGGCCTGACCATCAAGATTGTCGAGTTTGCCGACTACGTCCAGCCGAATGCCGCGCTGGCTTCGGGCGATCTCGACGCGAACAGCTATCAGCACGCGCCGTATCTCGATGCGCAAGTGAAGGACCGCGGCTACAAGCTGATCAAGATTGCCGATACGGTCACGTTCCCTATGGGCATCTATTCGAAGAAGTTCAAGTCGTTGGCCGAGTTGCCGGTGGGCGCACGCATTGCCGTGCCGAACGATCCGACCAACGGCGGCCGGGCGCTGTTGCTGCTGCAAAAGAACGGCTTGCTGAA
>DASYLW010000087.1:0-4761 GCA_036009385.1 Caballeronia sp. | reverse complement strand
GAGCGCGTCAAGCCTCAGCAGTCGACACCTTGTTCCGGCCGGTCGCCTTCGCGTTGTACAAAGCTTCGTCGGCGGCTTTGATCACGGTCGTCAGATCGTCGTCCATCTGCGGTTCACGGCTCACCGCGCCAATGCTGGCCGTCACGCACCCGTACTCGCTGCCTGCGTGCTCAACATGGCATGCGCAAATGGCGGAGCGGTTCTTCTCCGCGATCAGCGAAGCGCCAAGCGCCAAGGTATCGGGAAGCACAACAATAAACTCCTCTCCCCCATAGCGTGCAGCACTGTCGGCGGACGCCGGATGCTGTCCGCAATACAGCTGCAGCCGCCGCCAGGGTATCGTCGCCGGCCTGATGGCCGTAGGTGTCGTTATAGGCCTTGAATCGATCGATATCGAGAAACAACAGCGACAGCGCACTCTGCGAGCGTTTGGCGCGACGCCACTCGAGTTCCAGTATTTCGCCAAGACTGCGACGGTTGTTCAACCCGGTCAAGCCGTGCGTTCTTGCGAGCGATTCCAGCGCGGACTCAGCCCGCATGCGCCGCCGCAACTGCATCCCGAGCAGAATGGATAGCGCGATGAACGCCACGCCGAACACGGCCATCAGCGAGCCGATGGTGAGAGCCCGGCGCCGCCATGAAGCGTAACCTCGCGTCACTATCAGTATTACTACTAGCTACCGGCCCGGCGGTTCAATTGCAATGCCGTTATGCACAGGCCATTATTGGCGGGCGGCTTTCCAACGGAGAATGTGCCACCGGATGTCTCACCCCGTGGTTTCCCGCGTTACGAATCATATTCCATCAACCCCGTGCCCGGTGTGTTCGTGGAAACCCAGGCTCATAAGGAGGCGTCGATGTTCCAACGGCTGTATCAAGTCCATGAAGTGGCGCAAGACACGCAAGAAGTGGCCACGGCCCGCAAGATTGCGGCGATTGTTGCAGCTCTTACTATTCCCACCATTACACGTTCGGAGCTTGCTTACCGCGCCCTGCCCGTCGACCTGGAAGCGAAACTGGTTGGCTACCTCCAGGGATTTTGCATGCCGATCTGCGCGGCGTGGCAAATCAATGACCCCGATGTTCAACTCGCAGCCACCGGCCTCGTGATCAATTTGATTTTTTCCGACAGCCAGGCATCGCTCAGCTATTCGATTGACGGCGCGATCCTCGGCTCGGACGCCTTCAGCAAAGGCGTGCAGGCAGGCCATAGCGATGGCGAACTTTATCGCACCACCGGACGTAAGGGCACCGCGCTATTGCAGATCCTGGCGAGCGATTTCCGGGGGTTTTGCGACTATTCAAAAGTTGCCGCAGACGTGCCCGCGTAAGGCGATGTAGTCCTTCGCGGTTATCTGGGCCGGCACTTGGGGAATCGTAGCAAGACGATGCTTCGAGGGATGAGCGTTGCCTGCCGTTCGATGTTGATCGCTGATCGCCGGTCGAGCATTTAGTACGTGCCTCCTGAAGACGCGACGCCAACCTGTTTTGGTTCGCGGTGCACATCATCTTGACGGCCGGCCGTCACTGCGGATCTTGACGGTGCCTTAGACGACGGTCACGCTCTTTTCATCCAGCAATGCATCGATGAATGAACGCACTCTTGGCGGCATCATTCGAGCACCGGGCGTCAGCACGCTGACCGGTAGCGGCGCCGGACGACATCCGGGCAACTCCTCGACCAACGTTCCCTGCCGGATGTGATTCGTCACCATGCGCTCGGGCACTTGCGCTATTCCGGCACCTTGCAATACCGCTTCAACCACGGCGTCTCCGTGACTCAAAGCAAAGCGGGATTGTGTTCCGCACCTGGATCTTTTCCTTTCCCCGTCATCCACGAACTCCAGCGGGCGTTCCCGGCCGGAGGCAGGCATCCGGAACACAATGACCGACCGCTTCTCGACTTCCTCGACAGCACGCAACGCGCCATGGATTTTTATATAAGGAGGACTAGAGCACAGCACGAGATGCTGATGATCGAACTGGCGTGCAACCAGACCGGAGTCGTCGAGCGAGCCTATGCGTATCACTGCATCCAGGCCTTCGGTCACCAGGTGTACTCGCTCGTCGCTCAGGCGCATGTGGACATTGAGCGCGGGATAAGCTGCAAGCAAGCGGTTCAACACCGGGACAATCCTGCGGGTTCCGTAACCTCTCAATATACAAAAGGGACGCGGGCTTGTTGGTGACGTTTGGGACTCGACTCAGCACGAAAGAAGGCCCAGCGTTCAAGGCGTGCGGCGTACAAAACCCGATCCGCTAACCTGAAAGATTCAGGTGGGTAAGCGCATGAACCGGCGCCGCTGTTCCCAGAACCATGCTCAACCCGGCACAACCACAGCGCGCTTATAATCGTGCGCGGCAATGGGCTGGGTGCAGCGCTCCGGTAAAGCCACGATTCGCTCCAAAGCGACATTGCACCGCTTGGTGCATGCCGCGTTGGAACACGCGTGATTAGCCGGCTCAATCACCTGCCCAGACCTGTCGAAGGTCAAGCCGCGACTCTGCACAGATAAAACTAACCGGCGCGGCATTGTTTGCGCCGGCAACCCCCATCGACTGAAAGAGTGATCATGACCATCTCCATGTACAGCACATCCGTCCCGGTTTTCAAGCAGATGCTCACCGCCCTGTCCGACGTGCTAAAGAAAGCGGAAACGCACGCGACAGAGAAGAACATCGACCCGAACGCGCTCCTGCAAGCACGTTTGTTCCCGGACATGTTCCCGCTGGTTCGCCAGGTTCAGATCGCCGCTGATTTCACCAAAGGCGTGACCTCGCGTCTGGCCGGCGTGGACGTGCCGTCGTGGGCCGACACCGAAGTGACGTTCGCCGATCTGCAAGCATTAGTGGCCAAGGCGCTGGCTTACATCGGCACGTTCGACGCCGCGCAATTCGAAGGCAGTGAAAACAAGGAAATCGTGCTGCGGCCGGGTACGCCCAAAGAGAAGAAGCTGGCCGGCAGCGCTTATCTGCAACACTACGGCCTGCCCCAGTTCTTCTTCCACGTGACGACCGCGTATGCAATCCTGCGTCACAACGGCGTGGATATCGGCAAGCGCGACTACATGGGCGCTTATTAATCCAGCGCATTCGAATCGGGCCGCAATGAACTTGACACCGTTCGTTGCGGCCCGCCTGAGCGCCAATCGGCGGCTCAAAGATCACAAAAAGCTCAACCGCTCAACCGCTCAAAAGGTCTGCCATTCCGGATCTTTGGCCACGACCGGGTCGATCCTCGCAGCGGCAGCCAGCGTTTTCGTAGACTTGATCGCGGGCTTGATCTTGCTTGCCGGACGACTCGTGGACGACGTTGCACGGGCGGCCGTGACCGCTTGCGCAACCGGATCGGAAGCACTGATCCAGTTGCGAGCCGGCATGCACGTGCTGCACTGAAGCGCTGATCAGGTCCTTAATCTCCTTCGCCGCCGACGCGCTGCGCCAGCGTCCGGACTTCGCCCGCCACCACCGCAAACCCGCGGCCCTGTTCACCCGCCCGCCCGCGCCGCTTCGACTGCCGCGTTCAGCGCAAGAATGTTCGTCTGGAATGCAATGCCTTCAATCACCGTGATGATCTGCGCCTCCTGTTCCGAGCTGCTGAAAATTTCGCTCATCGTCTGGACCACGCGATTGACGAGCTCTCCTCTCGGCACAGCCGTCTCCGACGCGTTGGCAGCCAGCGAATATCCCTGCAGCGCATTCTCGGCGTTCTGCTTCACGGTCGCGGTCAGTTGCTCCATGCTCGCAGCGGTTTCTTCGAGCGAAGCCGCCTGCTCTTCCGTGCGCTGGCTGAGATCCGTGTTGCCTGCTGCAATCCGCGCGGAGCCCGTGGCAATGCTGTCGCTGCTGTTGCGCACGCGGCCCACTACATCGACTAGCCGCTCGTTCATGTGACGCATCGCGGCCAGCAAGAGACTTGTTTCGTCCTTGCCCGATACCTCGATATTCGCGGTCAGATCACACCGCGCGACGGTCTCCGCAATTACGACAGCGCACCCGACCGGCGTGGTAATGGAGCGCGTGATCAGCCAGCTAATCGCAATACCAGCAAACACCGCGACAGCGATCAGCCAGCCCGTGCTCATAACGGCGCTGTCATAAGTCGATGCGGCGCGCGCCACTTCACCTTCCGCGCCGGTTCGGTTCATTTCGATATCCGTTTCGATCAGCTTGAGCAGGTCAGTGAACGCGGTGCCAGCCTCGCCGCTCGAGAGCGCGCGGGCGTCGCTGAAGCCGGCCTCGCCTTGGTCGGCGAGGTCGAGCAATTTCGCGACGAGAACCGCATAGCGTGCTCACGCGCTTTTGATGCTGTCGAAGAGTTGCTTTTCTTCAGGCGACGACACGAGCTTCTCCTATTTCGTGAAAACTGCCTGGAGCTGGACGGCAGACGCGTCGTGCGACGCGCGCTGCAAACCCAACAACTCGCGTGATATTGCAACCGATCGCCGATTACCGGCCAATAGCGCTCGTACCTTTGCACGATCGTTCAGAAGGTGTCGGTCTCCGGCGGTGATTGCGCGAATAATTGCGCACAAAGCTCGCGTCCCGCTTCGCTTAACGCAGCGGTGGGCGCATTCGCCGCATTTTCACGATTCGCGCCGGAGTTCTCCGGATCGGGCGGATCCAGTAATGCCGCATCGGACAGCGCGGTCAGGTGGCGAATCAGGCTGCTCATCGGCACGCCCGATTGCTTCGATAACTTCGCGAGCGACCATGCCCGCCCGGGTGTTTCCTGCGCCGCCCGCCACAACTGCGCGAGGA